>JAJRRS010000148.1 GCA_024279275.1 Planctomycetota bacterium
CACATCCAACTCCACTCGACCGACCGACCAAGGCTCAGATAGCCCCAGGATCGTCTGATATAGCTCCGCATCTCGCATGGGCACACTCCTTAGGTGCCCGTTTTACTCTCAATCAACACCCACGGAAATCCCGGAAGGACCATTTTTAATTACACATGCAAACACCCCTGTGGACCGGGTGCGATGTATGATGCGCAATGCAGAGGTATCTGGTTTAACTACGAATACCCGCAGCTTAAAGCCGTGAGGTCCGATTTATACGCGACCGTTGAGCATGGGGCCAATCATGCCCGTTTATAAAACGGCAGTCCGATGATCTCGCCATCGACTCGGCTGGAGCCTGCGGCGATCAGGACCTTGTCGCCGATTTTGCAGGCGTCGAGTGCGACGTAGGCCATGGCGATGGGGTGGCCTAATGTCGGGGACAGGCAGCCGGAGGTGACGGCCCCGAGTTGTACGCCGTCTTTATAGATCGCGTTGCCTTGGCGGGGGGTGCGTCGGCCCTTGAGCTTGATGCCGATGAGTTGGCGTTGCGGGCCGTCTGCCTTGAACTTCTTAAGCGCGTCCTGACCGATGAACGGTTCGCCGTCCTCTTGCTGATCCTTGTCCAGGCTGATGGCGTAGCTCAAGCCTGCGGCAAAGGGGTCGGTGTCTTCGTCGATCTCGTGGCCGTACAAAGGCATCGCCGCTTCGATGCGGAGTGAATCCCGTGCACCCAGGCCCGTGGGCTTGACGTCCAGAGTGTCGCTGGAATCTTTCAGCAGCATTTTCAGCGCCATCCCCGCCATCTTTGCCGGGAGGATGACCTCGACGCCGTCCTCGCCGGTGTACCCGGTCCGGCTGATCAGGATCTTCGTGAGCATCACGGTCTTGACGCAGAAGCTGTATCGTTTCAGTTCGGGGACTTCTTCGGAGAACCGCCCGATGATGTCCATGACCTTCGGGCCTTGCAGAGCAATCATCGCGGTCGATTCGGTCTTGTCGTTGATCTTGACTTTTAGCTTGCCCTTGTTGTCGTCCAGATGGCCCAGGATCTTTTCTCGGTTGGATGCGTTGACGACGAGCATCCATTTATCGGGGAAGCGGTAGACCAGCACGTCGTCTTTCACGCCGCCTTCTTCATTACAGATCAGGCTGTATCGGCAGGTGAAGTCGTGCATGTCGCCGACCCGCCGTGTCAGCAGGCGTTCGAGGAATCGTTGTGTGTCTTTGCCGGTGAACTCAATGCGCCCCATGTGCGAGACATCGAACAGCCCGCCGGAGTGGCGGACCTGCTTGTGTTCTTCGATGATCGACCCGTAACGGATCGGCATGTCCCACCCGGCATAATCAATGAGCTTGGCGTCGTGCTCGACATGAAACCCGTGGAACGGCGTCTCCATGAGCGGTGGGGCGGTTTGCTGTTCCATGTGTGCGGTACGACCTTATATAAGACTTCTTCCCTGATCAGAACAGTCAGGCTAGCGGGTGGCGGGGTAGATGACAAATATCAGCGGTTTTATCGGCTCATCGCCATGTGTCTAAGGCTGTTCCGGGCATCTTTGCTAGCGTTCGTGGGCACACCCAGATACATCAAACTCTGCTCCATGACCCGCATGACCGCCGGGCCTGAAACGGTCCCGCCGTAGTGCCCGATGGACTTGTCCGGGCGGTGGATGAAGCAACCCACCACCAGCCTTGGGGAATCTACAGGGGCACCTGCGATGAACGATGAGACGTACTGATCCTGGTAATAGCCGCCTTGTTTGAGGTTCGGCAGTTGTGCTGTGCCGGTCTTGCCAAAGAGGTCGTAGAGCTTGGAGTTGGCCTTTTGCCCGCCTCCCTCGGTGACCTGACGCCGCAGCACCGAGCGGGTGTAGTCAGCGATCCGTTGATCCAACACACGCACACCCGGGAGAGTCAACTCGCTGCCGGGATCCAACACCGGCGTAACCGTCGGGGTCAACAGCACCCCCCCATTAGCGATCGCACTAAACGCACGCACCATCTGCAACGGCGTAACGCTGACCTCTTGCCCCATCGGAACACTGGTCACCGAATAGTGCGTCCACTTCTTCAACGGATGCACCACGCCCCCGACCTCGCCGGGCAGCCCCGAACCGGTCGGCTTACCAAACCCGAACCGCAACATCGCCTCGTGCAGCTTCTCCGCACCGACGCGCTCTGCAACGATCGACATCCCGATGTTGCTGGAATAGATCAACACCTCGTCCCAGGTGATCCGACCGTGCGGCCTGGCGTCGTGCAGACGGCGTCCCTTGCTCGTGCGATGCACGCCGCTTGTCCCGGTGTCGATCATCTCATTGGGATCAGCAGCGCCAAGCTGCGTCATCGACGCCCAGATGATCGGCTTGAAAATAGACCCCGGCTCAAACACATCCGTCACCACACGGTTCCGCCGCACCTCGGGCTTAACCTTATTAAACGTCGCCGGGTCGAACGCCGGGTAGCTCGCCATCGCCAGCACTTCCCCGGTCGATGGGTCCATCACCACCAACTGCCCCGACTCCGCATGGTACTTCTCGATCGCTTCGGCAAGACTCGCCTCGGCAATCGATTGAATCACCACGTCGATCGACAAGCGAAGGTTCTCCCCATCGGCAGGCTTCTGATAATTTCTCGAGTTGACCCACAACGCCCGGCCACGCGCATCCCGCTGGTAACGGACACGCCCATCCGTGGCGGCGATCCGTTTGTTGTAAAACTTCTCCAACCCCTCCAGCCCCTTGCCGTCAGCACCGACGAACCCGATCAGGTGCCCCGCAAGCTGTCCCTGTGGGTAATCGCGGATCATGACCGGGTCGGTCGCCAGCCCCGGGAGGTCCAGTGTTTTTAGTAACTCGATCCGCTGGTCATCAAGCCGACGATCCAGCACGATGTACCGACTCTTAGGCCGAGCCGCCATCGCCATCTCGATATCAACCGGGTCATAGCCCAACCCGTAACCGACCTTCTCAGAAAAACTCGAGTAGTCAACGATCAACACTGGATCGACGAATAGTTTTTTTGCGATCCGCGTCGTCGCCAGCACTCGGCCGTTGCGATCCAGGATCGTGCCGCGTCTGCCTGACAGGCGCTGGGTGCTCTGTTGCGAACCCAGCTTCGAGGCAAGCCGTTCCTCGGGATAGGTCTGCAACTGCACTACCCGGCCAAGCAACGCCAGCAGCACCACGGTCACAAGAATAATCATCACCCGCCCGACCAGCAGCACCCGCGCCGGACTGCGGTCTACCTCAGTCACCACGCCGCCGGGTCTAAGCAGCGGCTGGCTGTTGGTTTCGGTGTAGAGGGGGGCGTCATCACTCATGTCGTGCATCGGCAAACGGTGTGATCGTCTCACCCCCGGTCTCGCCCCCGGAGACGCCCCCGGTATTGCCCCCGGCATCATTCCCCGTGATCGCCGGCTCCATCACCATGCCCGCGCGAATTAGCGATTCATGCAACGCCCTCGGCCCGGTGCGCTCCGCGATGCGGACCTGTGTGTCCCAGGTCGCCTGACGGTCTCGATTCATCTGCCGATGCAAACCCGTGATCTCGTGCATCAACTCAAGCCGCTGCTGACGTAGACTGAAAACCGCCGCGCCGACCACCACCGCAAGCACCAGGGCCGTCAACAGCTTGGCGAACATAGTTTGGCGCCGGTGTGGGTTCGAGGATGATTCACGGTCACGTCAGGGTCTGAGTCAAAGGCGTCTGCCCCCGGATTCCCCCGGGGATTTCCCCGGGCCTTGAACTAGGTGGTCAACTGGGGATACGCAGTTTCTGCCCAACAGCCAGGCGGTCGGCACTCTTAAGTGTGTCACGGTTGGCCTCAAAAATATCACGCCAGCGATTGCCATCACCCAGCGTTTTTTCCGCAATATCGGTGAGGTTGTCGTTAGCCCGGACGGTGTAGGTCTTGCCGCTTCGAGTTGTCGCCGAAGGTCGGGTCGGTGCGGCGATCGCTGTCCGACCGCCGATCGTTGTGCCCGGCAGACGCAGCTTCATCCCGACACGCAGGCTCTCGGGGTCGTCCAGTTGGTTGCTGTTGGCATCTAATAGCTCCTGCCACTTCGAGGCGCTACCCAGGTGCTTAGCCGCCAGTTCCGAGAGCGTGTCGCCGGGCTTCACTTGGATCGTTTTGCCAGCCGATCCGGCGTTGCCGATGCGTACCGGGATCAACCGTTCACTGCCCGCACCCACAAAGGCCGGGCCTCGCAGCGCATCGTCACGTTTGGGGATGTTCAGCACCGCGCCGAGTCGGACTCGACCATCGCGTGTGACCTTGTCGGGGTTGGCCTTGGCGATGATGCGCCAGAAATCGCCGTTGCCGTAGTGGCGTTGTGCGATCCGAGTAAGCGTCTCGCCCTTGAGGACGGTGTGACGGATCGCCGATCCAGTACCGCGTGGCGTGGGTGCCTGGCGTGTCGGGATCATGTGGGTCGGCGTCGGGGCGACCGCGATGCGATGCGGCAGTTCGATTGGGTTCTGACCGATCCGAACCGTGGTGACGCCGTTGTTGTTCTGACGGGTGGCATCATTAACATTGTTCAGTGTCAGAGGTCGGCTGTAGGAGCCGGGGGAACCGGGGGAACCGGGGGAACCGGGGGTGTTTGAGATAGCCGTGGTGTCTGTCGTGGTATTGTTTGCCTGAAGCTGTGAACCAGGCGAGCGTAACCGATCGCTTGGGATGAAGAAGTCGCTTGGCGGCTCGATCACCGGGCTGGTGCCGCCGGTTGTGGTGTTGGGGTTACTCGGATTCCCTAGGGTTCCGATTCCGGGAAATCCGGGGGCGGGGGCGGGGTTGGCGTCTGAGGCATCGATCGACCGCTGCGACTGGGCAGCGAAGTCGGTGAAGTCAGCCGGGTCTTGTTGAGGTTGGGAGAGCTGATCGCTGATGATGATCCCGATCAGCAGGATCACACACATGCCCAGTAGCAGACCGATTTTAGTTTCGCGTGTCATGACCTGTTTCCATCCTTGTGTCAGGTCCAAGCCATCATCCATGACGGCTGGGAAGGGGACTTTAACTCAATTTTTGCCTGTCGTCACACTTTCAACCGTGTGATGTTTCTATTCTTGTGGGCTATCCCGTTCTTTGGATGCCACGCATTTTCGCGCTTCGGCTCCGCGGGTTTTGCCTCGCCTCGTCTTCGCTTGCGGTCATCGGCTTGCGTGTCAGCACCGTGAAGCCCTCGCCCTGACCCAACCCGATAAACGCCCGCTTAACTCGCCGATCTTCCAGCGAATGAAAACTAATAATCGCCGCTCGTCCCCCCGCATTCAACTGCCCTGGCTTCAACAGCCCCGGCAAATCCGCCAGCAAACCGTCCAACGCACCCAACTCATCGTTTACTGCGATCCGTAATGCCATGAACGTCCGTGTCGCCGGGTCGATCCGCTTGCCTCGGCCCCGCGACTTCCCGGAACCCTTGGATCGCGCGGGGGCGGAACTCCGGGGGGGGCGGGGGTATGCTCGGCGGACCAATGCCGCCAGCCCGCTCGTTGTTGTTATCGGCTCCCGCTGGCGTTGCTCGACAATTTTCCTCGCAATCCGTCGGCTCAACCGTTCCTCGCCGAACTCATAGATCAAATCCGCCAATTCACCCTCCGGCAGCGTGTTCACCAGCCGTTCAGCCGTGATCGTCGATCCCGTATCCATCCGCATATCCAAAGGCCCATCCTCGCGGAACGAAAGCCCCCTGGCCGGGTCGTCCACCTGGTTCGATGCAAACCCAAGGTCAGCCAACACCCCGTCCACCCCCGCAATCCCCCGCCGTTCCAGCACCCACTTAGCCTCCCGAAAATTGGCGTGTACGATCTCCAACTCGACCCCCGACGCCTCAGCGATCGGCCCCAACCGCTCTTGGCTATACGCCACGTTCCCCGGGTCCATATCCAGCCCAATATACCGCCCACCAGGCCCCAACAGAGGGATCAGCAACGCCCCATGCCCACCCCGCCCAGCCGTACAGTCCAGCAACAACTGCCCGGGCTTAGGGTCAAGTAATTCGATCACCTCAGCAGGCAGCACCGGCAGGTGGCCAACCAAGTCATCGGGATCATGTTCGTCGCAGTCGTCGGGCATGTCTTTGTTATACCCCAGCACCGCCTAAGGCGGGAGCCAGCCGACCTTCCTGATAGTAGAATGCCGCCATGCAAAACACCTTCCACGCCACCACCATCCTTTCGATCCGCCAGGGAGACTCCGTCGCTATCGCCGGGGACGGCCAGGTCACACTCGGCGAAGTCGTCGCCAAAGCCGACGCGGTCAAGGTCCGCAAGCTCGATGAAGGCGGTGCCAGCGGGGCGGGGGTACTCGTCGGGTTTGCAGGGGCCGCCGCCGATGCCTTGGCGTTGCTCGAGCGGTTCGAGACGCACCTCAAAGATTCGCCCGAAAACATTAAGAAAGCCGCCGTCGAATTGGCCAAGCAGTGGCGCACCGACCGGGCCATGCGCCGGCTTGAGAGTCTGTTGATCGTGGCGGATAAATCCTGCAGCCTCCTGGTATCAGGCACAGGCGACGTGATCGAGCCGACCGACGGCGTCCTGGCGATCGGCTCAGGCGGCTCCTACGCCACCGCGGCAGGCCGCGCCCTCCTGCGCCATACCGATCTCCCCCCAGCAGAATTATGCCGCGCCGCGATGGAAGTCGCCGGCGAACTCTGCATCTACAGCAACACAAACATCACCGTGCTGGACCTGTAATCCGCCAACCCACGTTCACCCCCGGCCCTCCCCCGGTTCCCGCCTCCCCCGGTTCCCGCCTCCCCTGGTCCCCGTCACTCCGGTTCCTGTCACCACGTCCTGCCCCGACCCCGTACAGCCCGGCAAAGGCCGATTCATCGGCTGTCCATATATCCCCCGGCCGCACCCCCTGACTCACCCGGTATGACCGTGCCGCCGCCGCCCACCACTCGACCCCAATTCCCCCTCCTCAAATCATCAATCATCAATCACACATCCCACATCCCTCATACCAACCGCACACCACCCCTAAACCGTCCCGCTTGCTCGCCCCGCTTTTCCAGCTAAACTGTCCCATCTAACACACTTGCCCGTGTGGCGGAATTGGCAGACGCGCCGTCTTCAGGTGGCGGTTCCGGCAACGGAGTACAGGTTCGAATCCTGTCACGGGCACTTGGCCGCACTTCGGTGCGGCTTTTTTATTACCCGTATTCTCTTGGATATCAGGAAGCCAGAGCGGCGTGATTTTACCGTAGTGACTGAGGTTTAGCCGCCGCGACCACGCGGTGCTGTCAGAGCATAAACCGACCACACGAATCGTTCATGCGTCGCTACGAATAAGATGAATCGGCTCTAACCGGTCGGTAAACAATCAGTCAGCCACCGCCTGATCCGGCGGGGGCATCGATATCCAGCAGGTTGGCGAGGTGGACCAGTTCCGCCAACCCCTTGACGCCCATCTTTTCCATCACGCGCGCCCGGTGGTTCTCGACCGTCTTGGCGCTGATGCCCAACTCCGCAGCGATCTGCTTGTTAAGTTTCCCAACGACGACATAGGCCATCACCTGCTTCTCCCGCGCGGTGAGGCTGATTAGCTGCGCCTTGGCCTCATCGACCTTCTGGTCGTCGGCCCGCTGATCGATATCGAAGGTGATTGCCTCGCGGATTCGCTTGAGCAGAAATTCATCGTCGAATGGCTTCTCAATAAAGTCGAACGCCCCGTCGCGCATCGCCCGGACCGCCAGCGGGATCGTGCCATACGCCGAGATCAGGATCACGGGGAGCTTGATCTCCCGGTCACGGATCTTCTCTTGGAAGTCCAGCCCGCTGATGTCGGGCATGCGGATATCCAGCAGCATGCACCCGCGCATCTGTGGCTGGTAGTACTCAAGAACCGCCTGACCCGTGGCGAACGTCTTGGCGGTCAGCCCCGCAGTATCAAGCAAAAACTCGATCGCTTTGCGCAGCCCCTCGTCATCATCGACGACGAAGACCGTGGCGGTGTCAGCGGAAGGTGTGGTGGTGGGGTCAGATATTTTCAGATTTTTCATGGCTCTCCGCTGCAATCGTAAAACTAAATGTCATACCACGCCCGTCGTGCGCCGTCGCCCACAGCCGACCCTCGTGGGCCTCGATGATGGTACGGCTGATCGACAGACCCATCCCCATGCTCCCGCTTTTGGTACTCACAAACGGCTCAAAAACGCGCGTCAAGTCTTCGGGCTTGCACCCCGGCCCCGTATCACGCACATGGACCTCGATTTTATCTACGCCTCCGGGCATCGCCTGGATCGTGACCCGCCGCTCGTCTGTATCAGAACCTTCCAACGACTCGAAGGCGTTTTTCATCAGGTTCACAAGGATCTGCTGAATCTGAACCCGATCGACCAGGACCGGCGGCATCTGTCCGCTGACATCAATCACCAGGTCGATCCCCAGCCGTTTGCGGTCCGGCTCGACAAAGCTGGCCGACTCCTCGATAAGCGGCAGCAGGTCCTGAGCCAGCATCTCCGGGCTATTGGGCGTGAGGAAAGTACGCAGCCGATCGATGATTTCAGCGGCGCGCGTGCTCTGCTCATCCATATGTGTCACGGCATACTGCACTCGATCGAAGTCCGGCGAAGACCCGTTAAGGATCCGCAGACAACCCTTGGCATAGCTGGTGATAGCCGCAAGGGGTTGGTGTAGTTCGTGCGCCAATCCCGCCGCCATCTCCCCCATCGTGCTGACACGGCCGATCTGCGCAAGCTGATCCAGGTGCCGACGGGCACGCTCCTCAGCCACCTGACGCTCAGCCATCTCGCAGGCCAGCTTTTCGTTCGATTCACTTAACGCGCGGGTCCGCTCCCGCACACGAGTCTCAAGATCGGTATTGGCATCATGCAACGCCCGTTGCGCACGAACACGCTCGATAATCTGGCGGTTCAACGCCCAGATACCCAGGCCCATCCCGCTGATCAACGCGAAACTGATCGCCGCAAGCACGACCGTCCCCGGTTCCCAGAACGGCGAGGCATACCTCGTCAAACGCAACGACATCCCGTTGTCTGGCCGAGCCAGCGCGATCGTGCCGATCAACCGCGTATCCACACTTGCGACCGACGGCATGCGGTATATCCGACGATCATTCTCGCCCAGCAACTCGGTCTGATGCCCCTGCAAAATCGCACGGTCCAGGATGCTTCGGATCAGTGATCGGCTGCTGTACGCGACCACAAACGTCCCCAGCAGTTTCTTGCGGTTAAATACCGGAACATACAGGTCAAAGCACTGATGCCCTGCCAACCCGATGTGAGTCTGCGAGTACACCGATGACTTCGATTCGATAGCTCGATCGAACGCGGCGCTGTGTTCAGACAGACGCAGCAACGCATCGTCCCCCTCATCCTCCTCCCCCTTGGAAGAAGCCCAGAGGATCGTGTGGTCCGGACGGGTGTAGTACACCGCCGTGATGTGTGGATGATCCGAGACATAGCTGGCTGACAGGCGATGGAACTTCGACGAGATCAACGCCCCGGCGGTCGCCTGGTCCGCGAGTACACGCAGGAAACTCTCGTCCGCAGCAAGCCTGGTTGAGATGCTGTCGCGGGCAGTCACCAGCGACCGGTCTAATTCCTGCTGCTGCTGTGCCAGGTGATGCGTCTGCAACCGCCAGAACAACAGCCCCATCAACGCCAGCATCGAAAACGTCACAACCGCAGGCCCGAACCACGGCAGGCGCAGCGCCCAACCAACCTTCCGGCGGGGGGGATCGTTCTGGGGATTGGCCGATGCCATCATGATGATTCTACCCCAGTTCTCTCTCTCACCGATATCCCATCACAAGCTGGCCTTGGCGCGATAGTTTGACCTTGAAAAACTCCCGCTGGATGTTGAATCATCAACGTCCATGCCCTAGTCATCGTCTTCGTCGTCATCGTCGTCATCGTCATCATCGTCATCATCATCGTCGATAGCCTGTCCACCGCCGCCAGCGGGCAAGACATCCAGCAGCAGATAATATTTGTTCATCGCACTTCTACTTGGCGCGTCTTTGTCGACGGACCTCACCGAGTTGATCGCGGTGACCTGGACCCAATGGACCCCGCCATCGCCGAACAGGAGGTTGTAGCCCCTGCCTTGGTGCGGCGCGAAGATCGGCCCCTGGAATCGACCGCCGCCTTCCCACCCATCAACACCCAGGAACTCGGAGTAGATAACCTTGTTGGTGTAGTTGTCGACCTCCATGCGTTGCCCCGCCCGGCTCTGCTTCTGGAATCTCGCGGAGTACCCGGCGCTGAGCCAACTCCCGGGCCTGCCATCGCCGTTGTTCCAGTTGTTCAATGACGAATCAAACGCGATGTCGGGTGATACACCGTCACGCCCCGCCTCACAATAAAACGTGTCCGGCACCTCGATGTATCCCATCAGCAGCCCGAGGTTGACCGCCGACCCGTCGGGCTTGCGCATCGCCAGAGTATCAAACGCCAGATCGCCCCCGTAATACGTCGGCAACATGTCGTTGTTGTCGATGCTGTAGGACCACAAACCGACGCCCAACTGACGCAGCGCATTGGCGCACCGCACACGCTGCGCCTGCGCCCTGGCGCTGGACAGCGCGGGCAGAAGGATACCGATCAGCAGCGCAATGATCGCGATCACGACGATCAATTCGATCAGTGTGAACCCGGGACTGCTTCTCGTTGGCCGAGGCTTTTTCATGACAAGCGGATTAATTTGGAAGGCTGTTAGAAAATGTGGGTCTGAAATATCCTGATGATAGTAAGTTTACCCTCGAAAACCGGTATTGTGCGATGCATATAGGTGGTGGTTTTCCCTGTCAAGGCTGGTCAATACCCCCGGATACCCCAGGGAATCGCCCGTCATGCCTGCGATTCGCCGGCCCCAGCGACGCCGACAATGGTCCCGACCACCCTCCCCGTACTAAGATCGGCCCGATCCCCCCGCGATCTAAAACCCTAACCCGATCTCAATACCCGCGCGGCCCGGCTACGCCAGACCTTCTCAGGCAACAGCCCGACACCCATAAGTAAGAGCTGGCTGACTACGAACAGCATCAGCCAGGACACCGCCGAATCCATAAAGCCGTAAGAGTGCAGCCCTCGCCCAAGCATGTTCACCCCGAACCAGGACCAACTGGTTACCACACTGCCGAAGATCGCGAGCACCGCCAGGCCGCGATACTTGACGACCCCGCCCCAACGTGCGTGTAATACCAATGCATTCCACAACACGATAATCAGGGCACCGTTCTCTTTAGGATCCCACCCCCAGAACCGCCCCCACGACTGGTCAGCCCATATCCCCCCAAGAATCGTCCCCACAAAACTGAACAGCGTCGCAAAACAGATGATGCCGTAGATACGCTGCGCCAGTTGTCTCGCTTCGTTTTTACCAAGTGTTCGTGTGAAAACGCCTCGCAAGACGTACAGCACCCCAAGGAATCCAGCCAGATAAGTCGAAGCATAACCAAGCGTGATGACGACCACATGCGTCGCCAGCCAGAAATTCGTATCAAGCACAGCCTGTAACACAGCCATACTGTCACCACTACCCGATAAGCCCTGCGCAACCAGCAGCGTCAGGAACCCGGTCGCCGCGCCCGATACCGAACCGATGCCGTCACGGAACAGGTACTCGAGAATCAGACACAGCAGCACGCATCCCCAGCCAATAAAAATCGCCGATGAGTACAGGTTAGTAACAGGCGGCCTCCCCGACAGGTACACCCGGATCACGATGCCCAGGGTATGCACCAGCCAGACAAGCACAAGCAGACTCGTCGCCGACAGCCGCATCGGCTCCGATGACCGCAGCCAGGAAAACAAAACCAGCAAACCCACGACGACATAGAGAACAAGCGTCCGGTGAAACAGCCCGTATCGATTGAGTTCCGCTTCCAGCACCGCCTTGCTCGTGTCCCCCGGGTGACTCACCTGCAACGCCTTGCCTAACGTCACCGCGTGTTGATTGAAGCTACCAATATCCCCCTGTTTATAAGCATCAAACAAGGCGGTGTAAGTCCGGGCAACTTCGCTACCCGTCTGCGAATCCCCGCGCATCGTCGTGTGTAACGGCTCCCAGCCCTGATGCCCCGGCCCGGTCGGGACCAGGTGGATCGTAAACAGCCCGCTTAGCGTCTGGTACAGCGATAACTGATTGCCCAGTTCCAGCACCTTGTTCTGCATCAGGTCCCGGTCCGTCTTAGGCGTGGTCTGCGCCTGGACAAGCTGCGCCTGCAATTCGTTCCCCCGCTGCATCAGCGTGTCATACGAGAACCGCTTGGCGTTGATATCTTCAATACCCATCAGCGCACGCACCCCAGGATGATCGACACGGAACACCGGGTAACTATTCGCCAGCCCCGACCGGGTGTGCAGGTCCAGCAGCCATGTGACGGCATCAGTCTTCACGCCATCGTTCTTAAACGACTGCCTGCCGCTGATAATCATCAGGCTATTGCGCGCGACACTGTCCAACGGCTTGATCCTGCCCGCATAAGAAACAGGCAACTCACCTACTCGGCCAATATCAAACCCGTCCGCCGACCGACGTTCCACCAACGGCACAAGCAGATACGCCAACCCCAACAGGATCGTAACCAGCACCATCCATAACCCGTTGCTGCTTCTACTCACGATGTTTGCCTCCGCAGAAACCGGATCAGGTTGGACCCGAACTGAAACACCAACCCGATAGCGCCCAGCGCACAAGCGATGTAAGGAATCGTCCAGCCCGGGTTACGCACCACCATCAACACCGTCCCACGATCGGGATCCCCCTGGTTTGCCCCGGGGATCCAGCTCGACTGGAAGTACGTCTCCCCGCCATACCGCAGTGGGCTATTCATGCGGATGTTGATCTCCCGGTCGATGCCGCGCACCGGATCATTTAGCTGTATCTCACTGGAGAAGTTTTTCGGGATGGTCGTCCCCGGGTAGACATCGTGATGAAACTTGACCAGGTGCATCGAATAAGGCTTGTAATACCGCTTAAAACGCAGGTAGATCATGTAGGTCTTCCTGCCCGTCACGACCCGCTGCCCGGTCAGGACGTAGGCATCGGTCTGGAAGTGTGGCGAGACAAGGTAACGCCCGATTTGTTCCTGACCGTTGCTGAATGTGACCAACGCCGCAGGCACGTTGATCATCCGGTCAGGATCGACCCCCGACACCGCACGCGCCGGGCCTGCGGAATAAGCCACACCAAAACCGTGCGTTGCCTCAGCCTTGAGCCTCCCCCCCGGCATCAGTGGCATCAGTTGCGAGTTACCCAGGTACCGATCCACAGAGATCGAGAACGGCAAACCCGCAAGCGTGATCGCCCGCCGATCTATAGCCGCACGCCTCAACAAAGATTCCGGCACCACCGTCGTGACGTCGTGGTCCGGATTGGATGGATCGATAATCGCCAGTTCCACCTCGCGGATGTCGTGCGACCAGTGCGCGGTCATGCCATCGTAGATCGGCATCTGCGTCTCGATCGCCGTCACCGCCGTCACCACCTCCCCGACCAGCAGCAGGATCAAGGCCGAATGGATAAGGATGATCCCGCCACGCCGCCCAAAAACAATCACGCACCCAACAACCAGCGGGCTATAAACAACCGAACCCAGCACCATCAAAGGCAAAACACCCGGATAACCGCCGCCATACGCCAGAATCTCCCCGGGAATCGGGCTGTTATGAAACCACGCAACCAGCAACGCGCCAGCTACCGTCAACACAAAACCACCCACCAGCCCGCCGCCACGGGCCTTGACCTTAAAACGCAGCGCATGCGCCGTCAGTAAATTAACCAGCATCGCCGCCCCGATCGTGTACCCGCCGGGGAACGGCACCTCGCCTCGAATCTCATAGCTGCGCGGGAAGAAAATCTGTAACGGGATATACACCCGGAAACTTCTAAAGTACCCGTGCACCACATCCCATATCCCCCGATCAACCTG
>JAJRRS010000149.1 GCA_024279275.1 Planctomycetota bacterium
TCAACAGGTCATCGACCGCATCGCCGACGGCCTTGCGCCCCTCGGCATGACGTCCCACCGCACACTGTACAGCACCACCGAATACAAGAAGCAACGCATCCGCTACTTCACGCAAGACCAGGTGGCATATAGATAACCCTAGCTGGTCGGCCCCGGGGGTCCGGTCAGTACCCGCACATTTGGCCTGATGCCCGTTTGTGAGATCGCATCGTGTAACGCTATGTTGCGTGTCCTGTTTGTCGCGGGTGATTACGTTGTCATCGCCTCCCCATTCAACCCGTCCGCAATTATTATCCGTTTAGGATTGTGGGTGTATGTCATATGGCTGTGTGGTCAGCCGGGGTTTTCGTCAGTGGTGTAGAGCGGTTGTTTTCATCCGTGCCGATGGCTTTAGCCATGCAGTCCACATAGGCCAGCAGGTCCACTACCTCAAAATCTTATAGCATTGCCCATGTATGAAGACGCTTCGAGCACAGGTCGTAGGTTTGATCACGCTGGTTCTTCTCATCGGACTGGGTGTGGCGGGGGTATCGCTGTGGTGGCCGACCGGGGGGCGGACACAGGCTCCCACGTGGGTGCAAGGCGAGATAAATTACCCACCGGCGACTTACATCGGACGATCAAGTTGCATTGATTGTCATCAACAGGAGTCCGAACTCTGGACCGGGTCGCACCACGACCTGGCGATGCGGGTTGCTGATGAGCGCACCGTGCTGGGCGACTTCGATGACGCGACGTTCACACACTTTGGCGTCACCTCAAGGTTCTACAAGCAGGGCGGCAAGTTTTACGTCAACACCGATGGCCCCGACGGCGCGATGCACGACTACGAGATCGCGTTTACCTTCGGGGTGACTCCCTTGCAGCAGTACCTGATCGAATTCCCCGGCGGACGGTATCAGGTGCTTGGGATCAGTTGGGACAGCCGCCCCGAATCCGACGGCGGCCAGCGGTGGTATCACCTCTACCCCGATGAGCCGATCCCCCACGATGATTCGTTGCACTGGACCGGGCCGAACCAGAACTGGAACTTCATGTGTGCCGAGTGTCACTCAACCAACCTCCAGAAAAATTACGATCTTAAGACCGACAGCTACAACACCACCTGGTCGGAGATTAATGTTTCTTGTGAAGCCTGCCACGGCCCCGGCTCGAACCACGCCGTCTGGGCCAAAGACGCAGACAGAGGGAGGGATAACGGTGATCCGGCAAAGGGCATGGCGTTTCGCTTTCAGGACGACGGGGGGACGTGGCTGTTCGAGCCTGACTCCGACACCGCGCAACGAACCAGGCCGCGTGAAGACCAGACGATGTTACAGATGTGTGCCCGGTGCCACTCCAGGCGCACCGTGGTCGCCGGTGATTACGATTACGGGCAAGACTTGTTGGACACGCATCGACCAGAGCTGTTGACGGAAAGCATCTACCACGCCGACGGGCAGATCCTTGATGAGGTATATGTCTACGGGTCTTTCATTCAAAGCAAGATGTATCGCAAGGGCGTCACCTGCATCGACTGCCACGACCCGCACAGCATGAAGGTCTACTCGCCTGGCAACACCCTGTGTGCTACCTGTCACCTCCCCGACACGTTTGACACGCCCGATCACCACTTCCATGAGCAGGGCACGGAGGCCAGCAGTTGTGTCGCCTGTCACATGCCGACGAAAAACTACATGGGCGTCGATGCCCGGCTGGACCACAGTATCCGCGTGCCTCGGCCGGACCTGTCGATCAAACTGGGGACGCCCAACGCTTGCAACCAATGCCACGACGATCAGACCTATCAATGGGCCGAAGACGCAGTGGCGAAGTGGTACGGCCCAGACCGCCGCAATGAACCTCACTACGGCGAAACGCTGCACGCAGGCCGAACCGGCACACCCGATGCAAACCAGGCGCTGACAATACTGGCGGGCGACTCAGACAAGCCCGTGATCGCCCGGGCCACAGCGTTGTCATTGCTGCGGAACTATCCCACCGAGTTGTCATACGAGACGATCCGAACGTATTGCGAGAATGACGACCCGATGATCCGGTACGCCGCGTTGAACGCACTTGAGATGAGTGAGCCATCGCTCCGGCTGCCGATCGCGTATGACCTGCTTCAAGACCCCGTCCTGTCGGTACGGATCGAGGCGGCAAGGGTGTTGGCTGCGGTGGACGTCTCGCAACTCAACAAAGAGCAACAGCAAGCGATCGAGCAGGGCGTCGAGGCATACATCCAGGCACAGTTGGCCAACGCCGATCGGGCCGAGTCCCACCTGAATATCGCGCTGGTGCAGACCCAACGTGGCCGGGTTGATCTGGCGGAACAGTCCTACCGCACAGCGATCCGTATTAACCCCGCGTTCGCCCAGGCCTACGTTAATCTTGCGGACCTGTATCGCACCACCGATCGGGATGCTCAATCCGTGCCGGTGCTGCAGGAAGCGGTCGATGCGGGTGCCAATCAAGGGGTTATCTATTATTCGCTGGGGCTGGCATTGGTGCGTCAGGGCCGAACACCCGAGGCGATTTTGGCATTCGAGCAGGCCGCCGAGTTAACCCCGGAAGACCCCCGGCTTAGTTATACCCTGGGCATCGCGCTGAACTCGACCGGCGAACCTGCGCGTGCCCTACAGGTTCTGGCCGACACCCATGAACGCCACCCGACCGACCAGCCCACACTCTACGCGCTGATGACCATCAGCAGAGATCGCGGGCAATTGGAAGAAGCCATTAGATATGCGAACACGTTGCTTACTCTCAAGCCAGACAACGCCGCCGCAGTGAAGGCGTTTATCCAGCGAGTTCAGCAGTAACAGAGTTAGGCGGATCGACCTCACCCGTGACTGCAAACCCATCAGCCCCTACAGACCTGCCCTTGTCGGGCGACCCGATCAGAATTCGACTTTAATTGCCCTCGCAACGGATTCAGGCGACGAGATATTTTCCAGCTTGAACAGCCCGGGTCAACGGCTAGTCCTAGTGTCGTGTCATGCCTGAAAATTCGATCCTGTCGGCGGCATGTTCCGATGAGGGGAAGGTATCATCTATCCATCACGGAGGTCTATCATGGCTCAAGGACGAGCGACGGCGAAGTATCGGGTGAAGTTGACGGCGGA
>JAJRRS010000150.1 GCA_024279275.1 Planctomycetota bacterium
ACCAAAAACACACTCTTCGACGAAAAAATCGGCGGCACCTTCCACGCCGCCGTCGGCGCAGGCTATCCCGAGTCAGGCAACACCAACGAGTCAGGCCTGCACTGGGACATGGTCTGCGACCTCCGCAACGACGGCACACCCAACTGCGGCGGCACGATCACCGTCGATGGCGAAGTCATCTCCAAAGACGGCAAGTTCCTCTTCGACGGCTGGCCGGGGAATGACTGATCGCATTTATAATCCAAACGAAGCGGCTGCCAACTCGTTATAGCCGGGGGCGGAAGCCCAGGTTGATCCACTCAGAGAAGAGGTTATCCACAGATTACGCAGATGACACAGATTAAGAATCCAGGAGTATCCCTCCCCATCTTATCTGCGCAATCTGCGGAATCTGCGGATACCTCTTCCATCCCAAATCCGGGAACCCGCCCCACCACTTCCCCGCCCTGGAGAAAGGACTTCATGTAAACTTGTCCTGGTGACCGACACCCGGACGACGCAGGAGACCCGCATGCTGACCAAAACCCTCAACCGTATGATCCTCAAGAAACAAACCACCGCCCGCGAGATTTCCGAGATGGCCGGCGTCTCCACCTCCACCGTCTACCGCTGGATCGCTGGCCAAAGCCAACCCGACTTCGATTCGATCCGCCTGCTGATCCGCCACCTCCCAAATAAAAAAGCCCAGGAGTCACTCTTGAGTGTGTTCACCATGGGGACCACCTGGCAGTTCGCCAACATTGACATGGAACTGGACGTCAACGCCGACGGCAAAATCGACGCCGCCGACGCACTGGACGCCTCGATCGGTGCCGTCCACAGCTCCGCGGACAACCTCAAAAAACTCCGACTCGCCTTCCGCGACGGCATGGCCAACTCCGAACAGATCCTCGACCTGATCCACCTCCTGCAAAACACCGCCGGCCACTGCATGGTCACCCAGCAGGTCCTGGTCCACCTCGCCGAGAAAAATAAACGACGCAAACTCAAGCTCGTGCGGTAGAATACGCACAGCCAATCATGACACGCCTAAGCGCCATCCTATTCTGCGCAATGTTTCTAATCGCCGCTTCGCCCGGGGGCGCGCAGGACGATCCATCGCCATTAACCCCTGACAGCAACACCCCACCACAGACCGGCCACTACACCACCACACTCAACCAGCGCAGCCCCCTTAGCCACATCCAAACCCTCACCACACGCTTCCGCACCGAAGTCAATGTCCCACCAGCAGACTACGTCCTCGCCGATGAATCCTTCGAGGTCTACGTCCCGCAAAACTACGACGGCACCGAACGCTTCGGCCTGATCGTCTGGGTCAGCCCCGGACCCAACGGCGCACCACCACAACCCTTCCGCCCCATCCTCGACAAACACAAACTCATCTGGATCGGTGCTAACAACTCAGGCAACCCCCGATCCTTCTGGCACCGCGCGGGCCTCGCACTCGATGCCCTGCACAACATCACCCAACAATACAACATCGACCCCATGCGCACCTACACCAGCGGACTCTCAGGCGGGGGACGCTGCTCATCACGCATCGGACTGACCTACGCAGACCTCTTCGCAGGCGCCTTCCCTATCATCGGCGTCGACTACTTCAAGCGACTCCCACACCCCGACAGCACCGCACGAGAACTCGTCTTCTGGGGCCGAGCCTTCAACCCCCCTGCCCCCAAAATCATGCGCAAAGCCAAACGCGACAACCGCTACGTCCTGCTCACCGGCGAAACCGACGGCAACCGCATGCAAACACTCGTCACCTACCAGTACGGCTTCAAGCGCGCCAAGTTCGCCTACATCACCTACCTCGAAGTCCCCG
>JAJRRS010000151.1 GCA_024279275.1 Planctomycetota bacterium
CCTCTCCACCGACTGCGTCAGTTGCCACCTCAGCGATTACCAATCCACCAACAGCCCCAACCACGCCGCCAGCGGTTTCAGCACCGACTGCATGCAGTGCCACACCGGCACCAACACCTGGCAAGGCGCGACCTTCGACCACCCCAACTCGTTTGCGCTCAACGGCGGACACGGCGGACTGAACTGCAACGACTGCCACGTCGGCGGGAACTTCCAGGGCCTATCCACCGACTGCGTAAGCTGCCATATCAGCGACTTCCAATCCACCACCAGCCCCAACCACGCCGCCAGCGGTTTCAGCACCGACTGCATGCAGTGCCACACCGGCACCAACACTTGGCAGGGCGCGACCTTCACCCACACCAATGCCTTCCCGCTCAACGGCGGGCACAGCGGCCTGAACTGTAACGACTGCCACACCGGCGGTAACTTCCAGGGCCTGTCCAGCGATTGCGTAAGCTGCCACCTCGCCGATTACCAGGGGGTCAACAACCCCAACCACGCCGCCAGCGGGTTCAGCACCGATTGCACCCAGTGCCACAACGGCACAAACTCCTGGCAGGGCGCGAACTTCAACCACACCTTCCCAATCGATCGCGGAGACCATAAGCGGCTGGACTGCAACGACTGCCACCTGAACCCCTCCAACCAGAGCGTGTTCAGTTGCACCCACTGCCACGAACACAGACAGTCAAAGATGAACGACAAACACAAAGAAGTCGGCGGCTATAGCTGGTCAAGCCCCGCCTGCCTGAGCTGTCACCCCGACGGTAAGGATTAACGCATTGGCTTTCATCGTAACGAGCAAAGTCTTGCCGCCGCAGCTACACGGCGACTTTATACCAGGCACTTTAGTTCTCGTGCGTCTTGACCTCCCCCTCAGCCCCCGGCTTTGCCGGGGGATTCCCCTGATAATCAAACGGCGGCGCACGAGTTTTTTATGGAATTGGAATAAGAGGATTCACCCACCACCTGAATCATTAACCCAGCACCCCGAACAAGGTAAGTCTGCTCACTGAAAAATGTTTGACTCTCAACACCTGCCGACCAATGATTGGACAAAGACATGACACCCCCGAGTACGACAACCCGGGGCACGCCAATCCGGGGGCGACAACAAAGGACGGTAATCCCATGGCCACCAAACCGCACACCCGCCGGATCGCCGCCGTACTTCTGATCGCCTGCCTCGGGTCCACGATGGGCTGTTCAGCGTATGACGCACGATACGCATACCAGCCCAAGCCAAGCGTGACGATGATTCAGTTCGGCGATGACCCCGACACAGCCCCGCTGCGGATGCTCAGCAGCATCATCGGCATCCGCCGACCCACCAAGGAGGCCGGCAATCGTTCGTTTGTTGAAGCCGCGATCCTGTTCGACAACACCTCCTTAGAAACCATCGCGTTCGACCCAGCCACCGCGGCGCTTTTTGCAGGCGACGTCCAGCGATTCCCCGACCCCGACCTGGTCAGCCAGGAAAAAATCACCATCGAGCCGGGCCACACCGCACGAGTCATGCTGCTCTTCGCCTTCCCCCACACCGAACCAAAAACACCGATCGACCTGAACGGCCTGAACCTGCGATGGGCCATCCAACACAACGGGCAGTCGTATTACCAAAGCGCCACGTTCGATCGCAGATCACCGCAAAGGTATCGGCACGACGGCTACTACCCCGGCTACTACGACCGCTACTATGCCGGATACCCCGGCCCCTACGACCACTACTTCTATCACCGCCACTTCCGACACTAAAAAATCCTCAACCCAGACATGGCGCTGCATAACATTCCCGACACAGTTTAATTTTCAGCGTAGCTAGCGAGGTTTAGCCGTCGCGGCCACGCGACGAGTTCGCGTCTTTACCAACCCCATGAACCATTAACGCAACGTCATAAATGATGACTCAGCCCAAAAACCTCACCCCAACCCAAACACACCGAAAATCCAGCTATTTCCCCCCACTCTTCCAAGAGCCTCTTGAGTGATCAGATTTGGGCTTATTCTCTGACATAATGAGGGCTTAGCGTAAAAAATCAGAATAGTTGCCGCTTTTCCAAACGAATAGGGTAGAATTGAGTGGTTGTATCCTCGATTCAGTACCGGGGCGGAGAACTTAACATGCGTTTCAGTAAATACTTATGTGCCTATCTGTCCGCGCTGGCCTTGACCACCGCCTGCTTCGCTGGCCCATACGACGCCCCCGCAGGCTACTACAACTCCGCCACCGGCCAGGGTGCCACCCTCAAATCCCAACTCGGCACGCTCATGACCTTCGGCCCGGACGGCGTGCTCTTCGGCGGCGACGACCACATCCAGCGGACCTATGGAGCCTTCCGCTTCGCCTCCGTCCTCTTCGATACCGACCCCAATAACGCCAGCAACATCATCCTCGTCTACAACGAAGCCTCCGTCAGCGGTACCTGGGACTCAGGCTCGACCTGGAACCGCGAACACGTCTGGCCTCAGTCAATGCAGCCCGGCTCCGCCAGCAACTCCTCCACAGGCAACCTCGGCGACCATATCGCACTTAAACCTTCCAACCCCGGCATCAACAGCTCACGCGGCAACAAGCCCTTCGGCAACCTCAACTCCGCAGGCCTCTTCGGCGCACAAACAGGCGGCACCTACTACCCCGGCGACAACGACTCCGGCGACATCGCTCGCGCACTCTTCTATTCCGACACACGCTACGACGCCACACTCACCAACCTCAGCACAGGCCTGATCGGCGACATCAACACACTCATCCACTGGAACTACGCCGACGTACCCGACGAATTCGAGCGACGACGCAACCAGGTCATCTACAGCCAGTCGGATAACCCAAGTTACTACCAGAACAACCGCAACGCCTACATCGACCACCCCGAGTACGTCTGGTCTATCTACGGCGGAGGTAACAACGACAGCCAGCTCTCCGTCGATGGCCCTGCCAATCCCGACGGAAGCTCCACCACCACCGTGGACCTTGGCCGTGTCATCACCGGTGCCGCGATCCCCTCGACACAAGCTGTCGGCCTGATCAAATCGGGTGCAGACCCAACTTACTACCAAGTCACCGCCACAGGCGACGCGTCCTCCGACATCAACGGACGATTCAACGCATTCACCAGCGGTTCGGGACTTGAAACACTGAACATCGGACTCACCGGTTCGACTGCAACTGCGGGCCTGCTCTCCGGCACCGTCACCATCGACAACATCGACATCAGCACCGGCGGCGCCGGCCAAGGCTCCGCCGATGCAGACGACACCATCACCGTCAACCTCGATGTCCTGGACCATTCCGACGCCTCGTTCGCCTCGGGCTTGGACCAGAACCTCCTGACCATCGACTTCGGCACGTTCGCCCCCGGTGGCACCGTCAACAGCGCGTTTGACCTCTTCAACCTCGAATCCACGCTCGCCTTCACCGCCGACCTCGACCTCGACTCCATCATCGGCTCCGGCGACACCGGCACGCTCGGCAGCAACCTCGCCGCCTTCTCAGGCCTCGCCGCCAACGGCTCCAACGGCTTCATGGCATCCTTCGACACCTCCGTCCTTGGCACCTTCAGCGCAAGCTACACGCTGAACCTCTCCGACGAAAACATCGCCGGCGCAACCAACCAGGTACTCACCCTGCAACTACTCGGAGAAGTCGCCGGCACACTCACCGGCGACCTCGACGGCGACGGCTTCGTCGGCATCGACGACCTGAATATCGTCCTAAGCAACTGGAACCAGGCCGTCCCCCCCGCCAATCCACTCGCCGACCCATCCGGCGACGGCTTCGTCGGCATCGACGACCTCAACACCGTCCTGGGCAACTGGAACGCCGGCACACCCCCGAACTCCGGCAACGCCGTCCCCGAACCCGGCACACTGGCACTGTTGGGCTTGGGCGCAGTTGCGATGATACGCCGACGCAAGTGAGTAGAAGGGCGGCGTGTTGAAACTCGCCTTGCGGGCTAAGGGTGTAACTCCAGACCCTAGCCCCCATCCACAGCGTCCTCCACGATCGCGATCTCTTCATCGCTCAGGCCGTAGAGTTCGTACACCAGTTGATCGATCTGCCGATCCGTCGCATCAATCTGCCGCTGGATCGCCGTCTTACCATGACCCGTCTTCGCATCGGCGAGCTGCTTGTGCAGGTCGAGCATTCCGCTGGCAAGTCTATCCGCGGTTAACCATTTCGGATTATTGTGGAAGTGTGGGGAAGCAATCTTGGGCAGCGGAAAACGTCGGAGTACTGCAACGCCAACATCGTTATTCACGCCACGTTTCTTTGCATTTACGTTGAACCACGCATTACCAAAGGACGAATTCAGAATAGCTAGAAGTGCATTTAGCGGGTTGTACTCATTCGTGGAGACGATGACGTTGAAAGCAAAATTAACATATGTTTCGTATTCACAGAAGACAAAATCTGTTCGATCAAACATGTTCGGGCACAATAGCTTCGGTTGTCTAAAAAAACGCGGGTCACGTGCTCGATGTAGTCCGTATGGCGCGTTCGATGATGTGATGTAATGCTGGCAGGAATCAAGATGTGAAACCAACTCTGGATATTCACGTCGATTAGCTACGACAACCTTGTTGGAGGCATTGTTAAGGTATAGGACACGGCTAGTAGGTTCTTCTAGGCGGTATCGTGAGACATCTCGCCTTCGCGTATAAGGCTTGATAAAGGCAAGTTCCTTCGGGTTGAAGGCTAGTGCATCTTCCTCTTGATTGGTCAACACAAAAACACCCTTCCCCGCATCCTCCGGTCGTCCGAACTTCTCTGCTAACTTTGAAGTTACAACATCCGTCGCCTCCACGATTCCTTGGGAAACTTCAAACCCAAGGGGGTGTTCGCCCATGGGAACACACGAAGTATTCAAGCGATTCACGAGTGTCGGAGGCAGTCCCACGCCGAGATCAATGCCGCCTTGCGAGTTGAAGATATGATCGGTTGGAGTTGTTCGTTGAGTGCTGAGGCCGCTTGGGGTTTTGAGTTCACTAGCTATCTCGACGGAAGTTAATTTATTTTGGTCAAATACTTGGTGGGTGATAGAAGATTCGTCTTGAGTTCTTGCTAGTACAAATATCATGTGTCGGCCAGTGACGGATTGGAAAACTTTATTCTTGCAAAAATCAACAACCCGACGAAACGAGGCATCACTTCGTAAATGTGCGATAAGCTTTGTGGCACCGGTGCTTTTAAGCCAATATGAAGACACAATAAATGATATAAACCCATCTGTTTGTGTGAGTTCAAGGCCGCGGTGGAGAAAGAAGTACCAGAAGTCCATCTTCCCCTGATAGTAACGTGACCCCCATTCTGTAGTTCTTAGATCGGCTATCAGCTCTTTACTATCTCTTTCTTTTCGATACGGCGGATTCCCAATCACCGCATCAAACCCACCCCCATCCATGATGCTTTTGAACTCAACCTTCCAATCAAAGACATTGATGCGTAGCCGCTCCTCCTCGTCGAACATACCGATTTGTTGGTTATCATAGAAGTCCGACCCGATGAGGCTGTTGCCGCACTTGATGTTCTGTGCCAGGTCGGGCAGGGCGCGTTCGTGGAAGAGTCGCAGGTTAGCGCCGAGTGTCTCGGCGTTCTCGCCTTCCAGAACTTTTAAGAGCAGCGAGAGCTTGGTGGTTTCGACGGCCTGGGAGTCGATGTCGACGCCGAAGATGTGGCTTGTCAGGATGCGCTTGCGTTCGGCGGTGGTCAGACGGTAATCCCCGCCTCCGGAAGCCTGACGCTGATATAGCCGCGGCATTTTGCCGCCGGTGTGTTTCTTCGGACTGTCAGCAATGTATTGATCGCGATACCAGTCAAGCAGGAACTGGTAGGCACCCAGGAGGAACGACCCGGAGCCGCAGGCGGGGTCCAGGACGGTGATGGGTTTGCGTGACTTGCTGGGTTGCCACTTGTCGGTCAGGCCGGCGACCTGCTGGGGGGGCTTGCCTTCGACGAGTTTGCCGACGGTGTGTTTGACGATGTAATCGACGATGTAGGTCGGCGTGTAGTAGACGCCGCCGGCCTTACGGACCTCGGGCTTCTCCTCGACGATCGCGCGGTGGCCCTTGGTGAGGCGGATGACTTTGCCGAGAAATTGTTCATAGACCTGGCCGAGGATGTCCGCGGGGAGGACGGAGAACTCGTAGGGGCTGTCCGGGTAGTACAGCCGGGCGAGGATATCTTTGAGTGTCTTGTCATCGACGCTCAGGCCGGGGGTGAGGTCGTCGGGCGATTCGGGCCGACCTTTTTCCTTGTCGAAGTGAAACAGCCCGGAGTTGTAGCGCTCATCGGCGCGGCGGAATCGCTCAAACAAGCGGTCGTAGACGTGATCGCCGTTGACCAGACCTTGGAGAGTACCGTACTGCTCGACGCCGCGATCTTCACAGATACGCAGGAAGATGATACGGTCGATCGTGCGTTGCACCGCGAAGTTCAGGTCGCGTTGATTCAGATCGTCGTTGCGCAGCGCAAGGTTGCGGGCGAGCGAATCGCGCCACTGCTCGATCTCTTCAAGGAACGCGGTATCGACCTCGGCGGTGCCGCGTTTGCGCTTGGTCGATTCGGCGTACTTATCGAATGAGCCTTTGAGTATCGCCTGCTGTGAGAAGATGCTTGCGAACTCATCCCAGCGTTCGGCGAACTGATCGAAGGTGAAGTACATGACCCGCCCGACGGAGGGCTTGTCGCCCTTGGCCGGTTTGATCCGGCAGTCGTAGACGGCGAACTCCTCGAAGTCCGACAGAATCGAAAGCGGCAGCTTGGCGGACCACGCGTAACGCCGAAGCTGGTACGCCGGGCCGGGGTCGCCCTTGATATCGACGGACGGCTTCTTGGCTTCCAGAAAAAACTTTCGCACCCCGCCGATACGAAAGCTGTAGTCCGGTGCCTTGGTAGCGCCGCCGACCTTGATGGCATCTTCGTGAATAACGTCTTTGTAGGCCTCGGCATACCCGGCGTTGTTGTCGATGTCCCAGCCAAGCCCCTGCAGCCCAAACAGCGGGTCCAGAAACTCTCGACGGAGTTGAGTCTCGTTGTACCCACCGCCCCCGCTGGCAAGGTAAGCATCGCAATGCTCGGCGAAGCGATCAATCAGGCCTTGCACAGCCGACGGCAATGAGTTGGTTTTTGACACGATCAATCAGCCCCCAACGGGAAAGGAGTTCAACAACGATCATACAGGCGATCGCATGTTTATGCCTGCCGATCCAGAGACAAGCGTTCACCTTCTACGATCATCACTCAAAGATCAGCACTCACATCACCCCGGCATCTGATCAAGCATGCGTTGGATGTAGCGCAGGGCGTTGAGTTCCAGGCGGATGGATTTGGCGGGTAGCGTGTCTTGTGTATCGGCGAACAGGTCGGCGATACTTTTCAGGTGTGCATCACGCTGGTCGTTTGCCCAGTCGCGCAGTTTGTTAAGCTCGTCAAGGTTTTCCTGGGCGATGGCTTCTTCGAGCTGTTCGCGGGTTTCCATCATGTCCATCAAGAGGTCCGGCGGCAGGGATTTGTCTTGCTCTTTGGCGGGGCCACCTAAGAGCGTGAGCAGGGCGTCGGCTCGGCGTTCGGGGTCGGACAAAACTGCGTAGGCGTGATTTACCTCGGCGGCACGCTCGGCGGCCTGGGCCTGATCGACCGGGTCGGTGTACCGATCCGGGTGCGTCGCGGCGGAGGCCTGGATGAACCGGGTGTGCAGGTCGGTCGGGTCCAGGTCGTAACGGGCGGGCAGGCCAAGTGTCTTAAAAGGGTCTGGCATGACGGTGAGTGTGGGTGTTGATGGGTGAAGTTGCAAGTCCGGCAGGATCAAAGGACACTGTCGGCCGCTGCGGGCGTGGCGAAATTGGCAGACGCGCCAGGTTTAGGTCCTGGTGGGGTAAAACCCGTGTAGGTTCGAGTCCTATCGCCCGCATTTCATGTCCGGCTCTGGCAGATCGACCGCGTTGGCGGGGCGGCTTATCGGGGAAAAATCAATAGCCGCAAATGAACGCAAATCAACGCGAATAGGAAGGGAGTGATCCACAGATGATCATGATGAGCAGGATTAAGATCGATGGGCTTGTGCCTCAGCGTCTTATTTAATCCTGACTATCCCGAACATCTTTGGATATTCCCCGGCTCTGATTCGCGTTTATTTACGTTCATTCGCGGCTGATTGTCTTGATGTTTTGCGGTTGCATCGATTTAGATCCCGCAGGACGTGAACCGCGTTCAATACGGTGTGATGGGCTAGGGTGGAAAACTCAGAAAAAGGTTAAAGCGTGATCGTGGTCCGGTCCGATAAGGTTTTTATACGGGGCATGTCCGGCGCGGGTCACCACGGAGGGTGAGTGATCGTATTGCTCATCTGTATTCGCGACGGTGTGACAATCTGACTGATCGGCTTCGAGGATGAATGGAGTCTTCGTATGAACGGCAAGGATGCTGGGCGGATGCGTGCGTTTATGAGTACGTTGGATCGCACGGAGCGGCTTATCCTGTTGCTTTTCTATGCTGATCAACTCAGTGAGGCCGAGATCGGTCTGGTGCTTGACCTGCCGCAGAGTAAGGTGAACACGATGCTCGGGACACTGAAGCGTCAGGCGACCGAGGCGATGAAACATCCCGCGGTGTTCGTCAGCCAGCCTGGGGTTACTGCGGCGATGAGTTGATCGCCGGGTTATCGCCCCTGTTCACGTCCAAGAATACACGCTCACGGGCTTACTCTCTGTCGATCTGATAGAGGCTAACCCCCGGTCTAGTCAGGCCTAAAGTCCCATCCGATCAAACGCCGACATTGGGTATCAGCCGGGCGGTGATTGCTTTTATTCTTATCACATCGCCGGGGCCATGTTGCGACCCGTTCAGGGCGTGATCTATACGAAAGGGATTGGTATGGCATCGTTGCGAGAGAAGTTCGCCGACCACGAGAATGAGTTGTGGAAGAAGCTCAGTGATGAGTTGGGTGGGCAACTGACTGACGAAAAAGGCGCTCGGCACGACAAGGTCGTCGCGCAGGTGGGGTCGTGGGTGGTGACGCTCGATCAGCACAGCGAGGCCGGCTACCGATCCGAACACATCTACACCCGGCTGCGTGCCGCGTTTGTGAACCCCGACGGGTTGCGCTTTGCGGTCAGTCATCAGAGCGTGTTTGCGAACATCGGCAAGCTCATGGGGATGCAGGATATTCAGGTTGAACACGAACCATTCGACAAGATGTTTCTTGTCCAGGGAAATGATCCCGAGAAGATCAAAACCTTATTCGAGGACGAGAAGCTGCGGGAGTTGACCAAGCTCGAGCCGGACATCCACCTGCAGGTCCGTGATGCGGGTACATGGTTTGAGGATTCACATCCGAACGAGGTAGATGAGCTTGTGTTGGAAGTGCAAGGCGAGGTCAAGGATCTGCACCGGCTCAAGCGGCTGTTTGATCTGTTTGCGCGGGCGCTGGACGGCATGTGTCGGCTGGGTTCGGCGTACGAGGCGTAGGTCCGGCTGCTCAGACAAGACGCGAAACTTAAACACATAACGATTCGATCAATCGCACCGTATGCGGAGGCCCACAGATGACGGACCCATCCAAGACAAGCTCGACTTATAAGCCGGGGATCGCACTTATATTGCTGGGCATCGTGCTGGTGTTCGCGATTGTTTACCGGCTGACCCCGCTGGATGATGGCGCAGCGATGAGCGACCAGGCCGCGTATGACGCCGCTATCGCTGAGGTGCAGATTGATGCGCCTGCAGAAGGCGGGCATGCGTCGGATAAGACGGCTGAGCATGTTCAGGGTGTTGCGGAGAGCGTTGAAAAGCATCTGGAAGATGGTGCTGCTGCGATTGATAAGCACATGGCGGATTCGGGTGCGGCGGTGGATGGGCAACTTGAAACGATGGGTCACGGCGGGGCCGAGGCGGCGGGCGAGCAGGCCGGTGGCCATGGCGGTGAGGCTGACGGTGAGGCTAGTGGCGAGGCGGATGGTGGGGGTGGGGGGCAGCATGCGGTGCCGGATGTTAAGTGGTATTGGATGCTGCCGTTTGCGTTGTTGCTGGGCAGTATCGCGGTGGTGCCGTTGATAAGTATGCATTTCTGGGAGCATCACTACACGAAGTTTGCGATCGGCCTGGGGCTGGTTACGGCGGGGTATTATCTATTCTTCTTCACGGACCTTGCATCAAGCCGGGCGGCATGGGTGCATGAGATGAAGGAGTATGTCAGCTTCATTGCGCTGTTGGGTTCTTTGTACATTGTCAGCGGCGGGATCGTGATCAAGGTATCGCGCAAGGCGACGGCGACGACGAATACGACGCTGCTGCTGGTCGGTGCGGTGCTGGCAAACGTGGTGGGGACGACGGGTGCGGCGATGCTGTTGATTCGACCTTACATCCGGATCAACAAGGCGCACATCAAGCCTTACCACATTGTTTTCTTCATCTTCGCGGTTGCGAACTGCGGGGGTAGCTTGAGTCCGATCGGCGATCCGCCGTTGTTCATGGGTTATCTCAAGGGTGTGCCGTTTTTCTGGGTGCTTGAGGCGCTTTGGCCGATGTGGGCGGTGTGTTTGATCATCTTGCTTGCAATCTTCTTCGTGATCGATAAACGCGATCACGCCAAAATCGAACGCGAGGAGCACGAGAAGGACGCTGGGCCAGCGGTGCAGATTTATGGGTTCCAGAACTTTTTGTACATTGGGATGATCCTTCTGGGTGTGTTCCGTCCGAGCATGTTCGAGCACATCCAGGCGGGGGAATACCTGATGCTGCCGATCAGCCGGGAGGTGATGATGGCTATTGCCGCCATCGCGTCCAAGCTCTCGACTAAGCCTGTCATCTACGAACGCAATGAGTTTACCTATGGCCCGATCAAGGAGGTCGCGATTCTCTTCGTCGGGATATTCTCGACGATGGTGCCTGCGCTGAACTATCTCAATCACCATTCAAGCGACATGCCTTTGAAGACCCCGGGCCAGTATTACTATATGACCGGCGTACTTTCGAGCATGCTTGACAACGCGCCTACGTATCTCGTCTTCCTGGAAACCAAGCAGGGGCAGGTGCAGGACAAGTACGGGCCAGAGATCGAGCACCTGCGGCTGATCATCGACGAGCACAAGCCCGGGGAGCCCGTCGTACTTACCGACGATATCACCCCCGTCGTTGCGCGAGGGTACGACACTTTGGTGAAATACAATCAGCCAAAGATCGATGCCGGCACGGTCACTACCAGCGACATCCGTATTGCCATGATCATCGGGAATCGAGATCTTGAGATGTACCTGATCGCGATCTCCATCGGTGCGGTGTTCTTCGGGGCATGTACGTACATTGGTAACGGGCCGAACTTCATGGTCAAGAGTATCGCGGAGGGTGCGGGGATTCAGATGCCCAGCTTCTTTGGGTATGTCTTCAAGTACGCGCTGCCGATACTGATCCCGATTTATATTGTGATCTGGGTGTTGTTCTTTGTGTTGAAGCTGGGTATGTAGCGAGGGCAGGGGGAAGCAGGGAATACAGGCGAAGAACTCACCGCAGAGATCGCAGAGGGCGCAGCGAAGGCGGGGGAGGTATCCGCAGATTGCGCCGATGCCACAGATTAAGAAGGGGCGCGACAAGTCGCGGCGCTTCGTGGGGCGGATTATTTATTCGCCTTGATATTCTCGGTGTCTCTGTGTCTCTGTGTCTCTGTGCCCTGTGGTTAAATCTTTATGTTCTTCAAGTCATCAATGATCCATCACAAGTCATCAATCTAAAGCCTCACGGTGTTCCGGCGGTAGCGGCAGCCACGGGATCGTCGGGACCGGGTCGGGCCGGTGTGCTGTTGATCCGCCATCTAGCCGGGGCGATCCGCTACAAAGTCCTGTCACCGGTCATACCTTTTGAGCATGACGTTGCGTGAGGGCAGCCCGCGAGTCCCGGTCCTTTTAATCTTTGGATACTCAGGGTAGCTGTCGATCGCCGTCGTGAGGTTGTCGGCAGACGCGCCCCCGGGATGTCGTTCCAAGGAATAAGTTGCGTCTCCACTCTTGGTGGAATGGTCGGGTTTGTGCGCACGTTGGCGGTTGGCTTGGGTGTTCGGTGGGGCTAAGTTGTGTTGTCGGGGTTGGTAAGGGAATGTGCGTTGGTTCAGATTTTTGATGGGAAAATCGTCAGGCATGTGCGCACGGGGGTGGTCGGTGGGGGTGAACCGCGAAGGCGCGGAGGATGCGAAGGGGGGCGGAGATATGGCAGTGGCACGGAGTACACGGAGCGCACGGAGTCACGGAGGAAGATGGGGGAGTGGGAAGAAGACGAAGCGGTATCACGGAGGGCGCGGAGACACGGAGACACGGAGGGAGGCGGTACAATAATGGTGTGATCTTCTGTGCCTACGATGGTCAACGGCTGCGGGCGTTGGGCGCGATCGGCGAGAAAGGTTTCTGGCACCTTTGTCATTCCTACGGCACTGATAAAGTAGAATGTCCCCTTTGATCCTCCCAGAAAATACAAAGCGAGGCGGGGAGGTGTCCGCAGATTTCACTTCGTGGACCTTCGGTTTCGCAGATGACGCAGATTAAGAAGAAGGTGATCGGTGGAATGACTTATTCCGCCCATTATTCCTTTGCACCAGCTTGCTTCAAAAGTCTGACGATCTCTGTATGCCCCCTCTTTTGGGCAATGCTCAAAGGTGTCTGGCCATCACCCGCTTTGATATTAATATCTGCCTCGGCCTCCAGTAGAAGTTTAACGACCTCCCCATGGCCGAGCACTGAGGCTATAAACAGGGCGGTGACGCCAATATCGGTTGTCTTTACATTGACGTCCGCGCCCTTCTCAAGCAGCAGTTTGACCACCTCCCCATGGCCTTGCTGCGACGCCATCAACAGGGGGGTGACGCCATTGTCGGTTGTCTTTACATTGACGTCCGCGTCCTTCCCAAGCAGCAGTTTGACCACCTCCGCATGGCCGTTCTGCGACGCTATCCACAGGGCGGTGACGCCATCGTCGGTTCTCTTCACGTTGACGTCCGCGTCCTTCTCAAGCAGCAGTTTGACCACCTCCCCATGGCCTTCCTGCGCCGCCACCCACAGGGCGGTGGTGCCACTGTCGGTTTTCTTTACATTGACGTCCGCGTCCTTCTCAAGCAGAAGTTTGACAATCTCCTCATGGCCTTCCTGCGACGCTATCCACAGGGCGGTGGTGCCACTGTCGGTTTTCTTTACATTGACGTCCGCGCCCTTCTCAAGCAGCAGCTTGACAACCTCCCGGTGGCCGTTCTGCGACGCTATCCACAGGGCGGTGGTGCCACTGTCGGTTCTCTTTACGTTGACGTCCGCGTCCTTCCCAAGCAGCAGTTTGACCACCCCCCCATGGCCTTCCTGCGACGCTATCCACAGGGCGGTGACGCCATCGTCGGTTCTCTTCACGTTGACGTCCGCGTCCTTCTCAAGCAGCAGTTTGACCACCTCCCCATGGCCGTTCTGCGACGCTATCCACAGGGCGGTGGTGCCACTGTCGGTTCTCTTTACGTTGACGTCCGCGTCCTTCCCAAGCAGCAGTTTGACCACCTCCGCATGGCCTTCCTGCGACGCTATCCACAGGGCGGTGGTGCCATTGTCGGTTGTCTTTACATTGACGTCCGCGTCCTTCTCAAGCAGAAGTTTGACAACCTCCGCATGGCCTTCCTGGGACGCAATCCAAAGGGCGGTGGTGCCATCGTCGGTTGTCATTACATTGATGTCTGCACCCTTCTCAAGCAGCAGTTTGACCACTTCCCCATTGCCGAGCGCCGACGCAATCCACAGGGCGGTGGCGCCATCGCTGGTTATCTTTGCTTTGACGTCCGCGCCTTTCTCAAGCAGCAGTTTGACAACCTCCCCATGGCCTTCCTGCGACGCCATCCACAGGGCGGTGGTGCCACTGCCGGTAGTCTTTAGATTGACATCCGCGCCCTTCTCAAGCAGCAGCCTGGCAATCTCTCCATGGCCTTCCTGCGACGCTATTAACAGGGCGTGGAAGCCGCGATTATCCTTGCGGTTAATCTCCGCGCCGTTGGCAAGAGCGGCCTGAACAGCCTGCAACTGGCCGTCTTCTGCCGCCTGAATCAGTTGAGCATTTGGTTCTGATATTCCCTCGTCGGCATACACACTGCCCGAGAGTAGAAGCATGCCAACAACGAAAAACAGGATTCGTTTCATTTTTATATGATTCTTCCTTGGTTGATTACCCCACGAACGGCAGACACAGCGGGTGCATTATACCGGACAACTTCGGATGATTTGACCGATAGATTCCATTGCGAAGCGCAATGCCGGGTAAAGCGGGCAATGCCTCGGTGGGGGTATAGAGGGGGACTGGCGCGACAAGTTGCGGCGATTGGTGGGGCGGTTGGTTGTGGGGCGCGAAGCCGTAAGCGGCTGGGGGGCGGGGGTGAGTTGAGAATGTTTTAGGCGGCGAGGATTCGGCTTGGTGTGGTGATGCCGACTTCGTGGCCTAGTGGGTGTTTGTGTGATCTTACGACGGTGCCGGTGAGGTCGTAGCCGTTTTCTGGGCCGTGGGGTTGTATGAAGACGGTGATGTGGTGGCCTGTGGGTACGGGTTCGGGTGTGATGATGCCCAGGCCGGAGTCGGAGAGGTTGGCGAGGGTAACGGTGCAGATTTTCTTGGTGGGCTGTTTGGGGTCGGTGTTGTCGGTGATGATGGCGGTGGCGTTGCCGTTCATGGGTAGTCGGTCGCAGGATCTTCGTTCCATGAAGAGTACGTCGCTTGGGCCTGAGGGGGGCTTGATGAGTTTGAGGTGGCTGGGTTGGATTTGATCGTTAGACATGATGAACTCCTGTCAGTAAATCGAGGCGAACCCCTTGTTCGGAATCCCCCGGTTCGGAATCCCCCGGCGGAGCCGGGGGCTGAGGGGGGGCGTTAATCCCGTGCTGGGTCAGGCAGCGGGGGGTGAGCATTGGTAAGATCGGCCGGATAATCGGCAAGGTTTACTTAGCTTGACAGGGCAAGGGGTAAAAATGACGGGTTTTGTGTCACTTATCGGAGCTGGGCCTGGTGATCCGGGGTTGATTACGGCCAAGGGGCTGGATCGGCTGCGGGTGGCGGACGTGGTGGTGTTTGATGCGTTGGTGAACCCGAGGCTGCTTCGGGAGGCGAGGGCTGGGGCGAGGCTGATTGATGTGGGGAAGCGGGGGGGTGCTCACAAGCTGACGCAGGATGAAACTAACGATCTGTTGGTGGCGTTGGCTGGGGAGGGTTTGGCGGTGGTGAGGTTGAAGGGTGGGGATCCTTATTTGTTTGGTCGGGGTGCTGAGGAGGCGGCGTATTTAGCGCGGCATGGTGTTGGTTGTGAGGTTGTGCCGGGGATTACCAGTGGGATTGCTGGGCCGGCGTATGCGGGGATCGCGGTGACGCATCGTAAGGTTGCGAGCACGGTGACGTTTGTGACGGGGCATGAGCAGCCGGGGAAGGCGGAGTCGGGTGTGGATTACAAATCGTTGGCGGGGTTGATCGCGGTGGGTGGGACGGTGTGTTTTTACATGGGGATCGGTCAGTTGGCGCGGATTGTTGCGAGCCTGGTGGAGCATGGGTTGAGGTCTGATGTGCCTGCGGCGGTGGTGCAGTGGGGGACGCGGACGAAGCAGCGATCGGTGCGGGGGAGGTTGGATGGGATCGAGGGGCTTATTAAGGAGGCGGGGATTGGTTCGCCAGCGATTATTTTGGTGGGTTTGGTGGCGGGGCTGGAAGAGCCTGGGCTTGATTATTTCACGTCGCGGCCATTGTTTGGTCAGCGTGTGTTGGTGACACGGACGCGGCAGCAGGCGTCGGGTTTGAGTGCTGAGTTGGAAGCGTTGGGTGCGGAGGTGTTGGAGGCTCCGACGATTGAGATTGTTCCGGTGGCGGATTTTGTGGCTGTGGATGAGGCGATCGGTGAGATTGGGAAGTGGGACTGGTTGATACTGACGAGTCCGAACGCGGTGGGGGTGTTGGGAGATCGGATGTCGGCGTTGGGTTTGGATGCGCGGCATCTGGCGGGTGTGAAGATTGCGTCGGTGGGTGAGGCGACGTCGGAGAGTCTGGCGAGTCGGTTGGGGGTACGCGCGGACTTTGTGCCTGAGCATACGATGGGGGAGGCGTTGGCGGCGGAGTTGATTGATAAGGAAGGTGTGGCGGGAAGTTCGGTGTTGTTGTTGCGTGCGGACATTGCGAGGCCAGCGTTGCCGAGGCTGTTGGGTGAGGGGGGTGCGTTGGTGACGGAGTTGGTGGTGTATGAGACGAAGATGGCGGGCGGTTTGCCGGGGGAGGTGTTGGAGGCGTTGCGGGGGGGCGAGGTGGATTGGGTGACGTTCACGAGTTCGTCGACGGTGAGTAATCTGGTGGCATTGCTGGGTGATGAGCGGGGGTTGTTGGGGGGCGTGAAGACGGCGTCGATTGGGCGGGTGACTAGTGGGACGATGCGTGAGCTGGGGGTGGGGGTGACGGTTGAGGCGGAGGGGGCGAGTGTGGGGGGGTTGGTTGATGCTGTTTTGGGGGTTGTTGGCGGGGGGGCGTAAAGGAGGAAAAGCTGGAAATTTGGGAAGCTGGAAATTCGGAGGGGGGCGGGGGAGATGTGTGATTGATGAGTGCTGATGTGGGGGGTGAAGCGGCCTCTGGCGGGTGATGGGGGGGGCGGAAAGGTTGGAGGGCGTCGCGTGGCCGCGACGGCTAAACGGGGATGGGGGGGTAGACTAAAATTATATTGGGTCAGCACTTAGGGGGTATTTTTTGTGGGTGGCGGGTGTGTGTTTGGTGTGGGGGTGGGTGGAAGGGGCGGAGCGGCGTTTGCTGGGAGTGATGGGGTTGGGTACGCTGTTTTAGCCCGTGAAGGGCATTGGACGGTCAAACCTAACTATTCACATTGGAGATATCCATGCTCGAAGCCTACGAACAGCTCAAGACCCTGGTGAGTTCAGTTGAAGACGATCTGCGTAAGGCCGCTGGTGGCAACAAGGCTGCGGGGACGCGAGTCCGCAAGCAGATGCAGGACGTGAAGAATATGGCCCAGGCGTTGCGTGTGAAGGTTCTTGAGAACCGTGACGGCGATTAAATCGTCTCGGCTGCGGCTTGGCGGGAAGCCTGAATTAATCCATTAGGACGTGCTGGCGAGGGTCGCTTGCGGCTTGGTGGCGGCGTGCGTGGGTGGTGGGGGTGGCTCTGCGGTTGGGCTGTGATGCTGGTTGTGTAAGCAGATGGGGTTATCCCAGGCGGGGGTGTGGCGGTGATGGGCTATGGGATTTACCTGGCTCTTGGGTCAGGCAGGAAGGAATCGGTCAGTGCATGGCGCCACAGCTATTATTTGATTTATCAGATATTGATTACGACGGCATGGCCTACGATGTTGCGGCGATCGAGAAGATCAATCCGCATCGTGGTGCGATGCGCATGCTCGATGGGATTATCTATGCGACGGATGACCTGAAGTATGTGTTGGCGTATCGGGATGTGAAGGATGATGAGTTCTGGGTTGAGGGGCACATCCCGGGTCGGCCGATTTTTCCGGGTGTGTTGATGGTCGAGGCGGGGGCGCAGCTTGCGAGCTTCATCTGCCTGAGCAAACAGGATATTAAGTTCATGGGGTTTGCGGGTCTGGAGGATGTGAAGTTCCGTGGGCAGGTGGTGCCTGGGGATCGTCTTTACATTCTTTGTGAGCTGACGGAACTGCGGCCGAGGCGGAGTAAGAGCCGGGTGCAGGGGTTGGTTGATGGTCGGCTTGTTTTTGAGGCGACGATCATCGGGATGCCTTTGTAGACGGTGTGAGAAGGATGCCTCTGGCTAAGCCGCAAGCGGCTACTTTGCGGGGCAAGATCGATATATAGCGGTGCCTTGTTTTGTGTTGTGGTTATTGTTTTTAGTAACGACCGCGCGGGTTAAATCGTGCGGCAGGAGACATGATGAAGACAGTCAGGTACGGCATCATCGGTTGCGGGGCGATCGCGCAACGTCGGCATATTCCCGAAGCGGTAGCGAATAAGAAGTCGGAGGTTATTGCGATTGCGGACCCTGTGCGTGGTCGTGCGAAGGGGATCGCTGAGCCTTTGGGTGCGACGGCGTACACGGATTACAGGAAGATGCTCAGTGAGCAGGACCTGGATGCGGTGGTGGTTTGCGGGCCTAACAAGCTGCATGCGCCGATGACGGTTGATGGGTTTAAGGCGGGGCTGCACGTGTTGGTTGAGAAGCCGATGGCAACGTCTCGTGTGGAAGGTAAGCGGATGCTTGCGGCGTCGAAGAAGGCACGGAAGTATCTAATGGTTGGGATGAATCAGAGATTGATGCCGCCGCATGTGAAGGCGAAGGAGATATTGGATTCGGGGCGGGTGGGTAGGCCGATCTCATTTGAGACGTCGTTTAAGCACCCTGGTCCTGATGGGTGGTCGGTGGATGGGCCTAAGAGCTGGTTTTTTAAGAAGGTGCCTGCGGTGATGGGTGTGACGGGGGACCTGGGCGTGCATAAGGCGGACCTGATGCGCTGGCTGTTGGGTGAGGAGTTTGTGCTGGCGGGGGGTGTGATTACGACGCTGGATAAGCGGACCGAGAAGGGGAAGCTGATCCCGTTGGATGACAATGCTTTTATCACGCTTAAGACGCGCTCGGGGGTGGTGGGGTCGATGAATATTTCCTGGACCAACTACGGCGGCGGGGATAATGGGACGACGATTTTTTGCAGCGGGGGTGTGATAAAGATCGACAGGCATCCGGAGTTCGGGGTGGTGGTGGAGTACCGCAATGGTGAGCGTGAGTTCCATAAGGTCGGGGCGGTATCCACCAATGAGAGGCAGGTTCCAAGCGGGATCATTGACAGTTTTACGGAGTCGATTTTGAAAAGGCGTAAGCCGGTGATTGATGGGATGGAGGGGTATCGGGCGATGGATGTGATCCTGACCTCGATGGAAGCGGCGAAGGCGGGGCGGTTTAAGAAGATCGCTCATTAGAGCGGATTCACCTGGGTAGATGCGGCTTGTTTGTTGTGTTGCGATAAAGATTTGGGTGGTCGGTTAAGGGTGTTGAGGGCGTCGCGTGGCCGCGACGGCTAAACGTGGGTGGCGGGGGTTAGAGTTAAACCGTTGTAATTCGATTTTATGGGTGGGGCTGGCTGGTAGTTGACAACCCGCCAAGCAAAACTAAAGTATGTGGCTCGCCTAGAGAACCTGGGCGAGGCTTCCCGGAATTCCCCGGAATTCTCGGGTTCCCCTTAGGGGGTGTAGCTCAATTGGTTAGAGCACCGGACTGTCGATCCGGAGGTTGCGGGTTCGACTCCCGTCACCCTCGCTTACGCGAGACCCCAAACCACGCTTAACAGGCGTGGTTTTTTTGTAGGCTGGTCGAACGCGGGGGGGGGTCGTATTTTGGTACGATCTGTAGTCCATGTTTGATATCCATCCCATAAAGAACTCGTGGATTGTCGTTGATTCTGCAGGGGAATCCCCCGGCAAAGCCGGGGGCTGAGGGGGAGTTCAAGACGCATGAGGATGAAAGGGGATTGGTAGAAGGGGACGGTATGCGGGTGAGGGCGGCACTGATTTGGTCGGTGTGTGTGGGGGGGTTCCTGTTACTTGCGCTGGATGGTGGGATGCATTGGGATGAGCCGGCGTATCTGTATACCGGGGGGTATCTTTCGTTGCAGGAGATTTTCACGGGGGATTTTCAGCCATCGGGGATAGCGCATTTTTATCTGACTCGGCCGTTGCATGTGCTGGTGATTTATGCGGTGACGGCGTTGACTGGGCCGGGCGTGTGGGGGTTGGCGGGGGTGGTGGGGGTGTATACGTCCGCGTTGATGGGTTTTTTGATTGTGACGCGGCTGATTCTTGGTGAGTTGATGCCGGGGTCGGGGCGTTTGAATACGGCGATGGCGTTGGGTTTGTTGATTCCTGTGGTGCCGTATTTGGCGTTCAAGACGCTGCCGGAGAATGGGGCGTTGTTGTTTTCGGCGTTGGCGATGTTGATGTTGTTGAAGGCGGCGAAGGCTTCGGGTTGGGGGCGGGTGTGCGGGTTGGTCTTGGTCGCGGTGGTGGGGTTTGCGCTGGTGTTGTGGTTGAAGGGGCCGATGCTGTTGCTGTTGGGTTCGGGTGTGTTGGCGACGGTGGTTTGTGGTGGGCCGAGGGTTCGGCGGGTTCGGTTGATGGGGTTGACTGTGGTGGTGATGGTGGTGGGGTTTGGTATTGCTTATGGGGGCGTGGTGTTGGCGGGGATAGATCCGTCGATTTATACGGGGGGGGTATCGCGAGTGGGTGGGGAATACGAGCCGATCAGCGCGCGGATATTGAATAATGGGGTTGAGCTTGGGTGGTTTTTTCTGGTGTTGCCGTTGGCGTTTTTTTCGCCGCGTAAACGTGAGGTGGCGGTGATGGTTGGGTGGTTTTTGATAGCGACGGTGCCATTGGCGTTGTTGTTTCCGAGCATGGAGGCGCGTTATCAGTCGGGGAACGTGCCTGCGTTGATTGGGCTGACGGCGTTGGCGTTGGATGGGGTTGGTCCCTGGGTTTGGCGGTGTTGGGAGGCGCGTCGGGTGGTGACGGCGATGGGGCTTGCGGTGGTGACGGTGGTGGTGGTGTTGAGCCATGGGTTGGCGATTTCGGTGATGCAGCACGAGGTGAGGATTGGGCAGATCCACGCCACGCTTGCACGTCTGGACGACACGTATGGCCGGGGGAATTACGCGGTGCTGACGGCGTGGGCTTATACGGATTTTCACTATCTGCGTTATGCGTATCCTGATTTGCTGGTCTACTCGGCGCATGAGGTCAAGGCGATTGACGGGGTGGAGCTATCGCAGGAATTGATGAGGTCGTCGCAGGAGCGTTACTACCCTGATCGGCTGATGCTGAACCCGGGGCAGATGGTGGATCGGTTGGGGGGCAGGACGCCGGTGCTGTTTGGGTTTCATGAGAACTTTGCGATCGCGAACCTGCGGACGATTTTTTCTTACGTTCCGGGTGACAGGCTGGACAGGGCGCTTAACCAGATATTTTTGTACGACCATCTGACGACGTCGTGGCTGTGGGGGAATCCAGACTATGAGTTGGAAGAGGTTGTGCATGAGGGGCACTACCGGGCGTTTGAGGTTCGGGTTAAGGATGGGGGGTAGGGGGTGGTTTTTGATTGATGATGTGAAGATGGGGGAGGGGAAAAAGCAGGAAAGCAGGAGATTTGGAGGGGGAGGGGAGAGGCGCTAAACCGCAAGCGTGGCGGAGGTGGGGGTGTGGGTGTTTACTTTGATCGTGGTGTTGAGTGGAAAAGTTTGGTCGGGTCTGCCATGCCGGGGGACACCGCGTGGCCGGGGCGGTTAAACAGGGCTGCTGTCGTTGGGGTGGATATGCTCTGGATGGGGGTGAATCGGGGTTGGGGGGCGTGGTGAAGGGGGTCTGGGGTGAGGATTTGCGGCGTTGCCTGGGGGGCTAAATCAGGGTATCCTATGGGGCTACACATGACCGCTTGGCCTCGCTTGTTGGCGTGGGTCCAGTGTCTTGGCTGCGTCGGCCGAGACCACCGAGCGGTAAGGAGACGCGTTCCGATGAGTAACGAATTCGACAATAGCAACCTGTACGAAGGTCTGTCCCTGATGAGCCAGACGGCTGTGGGTGGCGGCATGGGTGCCGCGATCGATCACGTCCGTGAGATCCTTGGCCGAATCGATGCGGAGATCATCACGCTGCGCAAGTGGGACGATCGTAAGTTGTCGTACCCGATCAAGCGGCAGAAGCGTGGTATCTACCTGCTGGCGATGTTCCGTGTGGATGGGACACGTTTGGCAGAGGCAGAGAACACGTGGAACCTGTCTGAGTTGGTGCTGCGTGTGATGGTGACCAAGTGCGATCACATGGGTCAGGTTGAGTATGACGCTGAGTTGGAAGAGGCGAAGACCAGTGAGGCTGAGCTGAAGCTGCGTGAGGCGAAGGCTGAGCAGGCGGACGAGGCGAAGGCTGGTGAAGCCAAAGCTGCTGAGGCCAAGAAGGCGACCGAGGCGAAGGCTGAGGAGGCGAAGGCTGAGGAAGCCAAGGCAGAGGAAGCCAAGGCAGAGGAAGCCAAGCCTGCGGAAGTTAAGGCTGAGGAAGCTGTCGCGGAAGTTGCGGCTAAGCCCGCTGCCGCTGAAGCTAGTGAGTAAGACCGAGTCACGTTGAAGAGTTTCCCGTACCAAGACCCTGCGCAGGAGTTGGAAGATGCCCAATCTGAATCGAGTGATGTTGATGGGCAACCTGACGCGTGATCCTGAGTTGCGTTACACGCCGAATAATACGGCGGTGGCGAATTTGGGTATGGCGATCAACCGGACGTGGTTTAATAAGCAGACTAATGAGAAGCAGGAAGAGACGACGTTTGTCGATCTCGAGGCTTGGGGTCGTACTGCGGAGGTGCTGAATCAGTACCTTAAGAAGGGTCGGCCATTGTACGTTGAGGGTCGGCTGAAGCTGGACACTTGGCAGGATAAGGAAAGCGGGGGCAACCGCTCGAAGCTGAAGATCGTGGTGGAGAGTTTTGAGTTTATCGATTCCCGCGAAGGCGGTGGCGGGGGCGGCGGTGGAACTGGGGGTGGCGGTGGATATCAGCAGCAGGGCGGTCGAGCTGGTGGCGGTGAGGGAGCCGGGGGAGCTAGTCGAGGCGCGCCGGCGGGGGCGAGTGCGGGGCCTGCGCATCAGCCGGTGGAAGAGGATGACATACCGTTTTAGAAAATAGTACCCGGTGGGTGAAGGCGATCCCCCGGCGTAGCCGGGGGCTGAGGGGGAGACAGGGATTTGTGCCGGGGCTGATGAATAAAACTAATGCTGGTGCATCGCTGCGGGCGTGTTGATCTGCGGGCCGGCGCCTAACTTTCCAAAGAGTCTGGAAGGACAACATGAAGACGATTGAATTACTACTGCTGGATAATGTTGCGAACCTTGGGATCATTGGCGATGTCGTCAAGGTCAAGCCGGGGTACGCACGGAATTACCTTTTGCCTTTTGGTCTGGGGACCAAGCCCAGCGCGGCGGCGATTAAGCGATTGGCTGCTCGGCGTGCGGAGGTTGCTGCGGAGATGGCTGTGCTTCGTAAGGAGCATGAGGGGCTGATCGAGAAGATCAATGAGTTTGAGATCACGTTGGAGCGTTCCGCCAACGAGCAGGGCGTGTTGTACGGCGGGGTGACGCAGCACGAGATTGCTGAGGCTCTGCGTGCTGAGGGCTTTGACATGATCGAGGATCGTCATGTGCGTGTCGGTGAGCAGATGAAGCGGTTGGACAGTTATCAGATCCCGGTTGTGCTTGATAAGGAACTCAAGGCAGAGGTCAAGCTGTGGATTGTTTCTGATAAGCCGGCGGAAGAGCTTGAGGCTGAGGAGGTCGAGGGCGAGCTGGTCGAGGATGGCGAGTCGGCTGAGAAGCCTGTGACTGCTGAGATTGATGAGTGAACGATCGGGTTAGATAGAAAAGATACAATAACGGCTGCCCGAAAGGGTGGTCGTTTTTTTATGAGGCGTGGAGTAGAGGGCACCTCTAAAAACACTTAAACCCAAGGTATTGACCAGGCCTCGCGAAGCCGCAAGCGGCTTTTTCCCGACGAAGTTTCTATTTTCAGAGGTGCCCTGGATTCATCTTGTTTGTCGTGTTGCGTTAATGGTTCAGGGGGTCGGGTAAGGTTCTGATCGCGCTGCGTGGCCGCAGCGGCTAAACCACGCGGGCTACGGTGAAAGTTAAATCGTTATCGCTATGGATATGTAGATGCAGGAGGTGTTGCCATGATGCGGAATATTCACGGGTTGGTGATGTTCGTGGTTTTGTTGTCTTTATGTTCTGCGGGTTACGCGGAGGACGCATCGGTTGGGGGCGAACCTGCGGTGACGGTCCGGTTTTTGGTGACGGTGCCTGTGGACACGCCTGAGGGGGATGGTGTGTACCTGTGCGGCGGCGATGCGCGGATGGGGAACTGGGATGGTGAGGGGCTTGTGTTGGAACGTCAAGAGGACGGTACTTATGTGGGGAGCCTGGCGTTTACACGCGGGGGGCATGTGCGGTTTAAGGCGACACGGGGGTCATGGTTGACGGTTGAGAAAAGTGGATCGGGTGGTGAGATTGAAAACCGGTATGTGATTGCGGATAAGGATAAGGAGGTTGCGGTGGTGATTGCTTCTTGGGCTAACGGGGAGGCGGGGAGTCGTCCTGAGCCGACGTTGACGGGGGATATCCGCAGGCATGATGGGTTTCACTCCGACATACTCAATAACGATCGGACGCTGATTGTGTATCTGCCGGCGGGTTATGAAGCCGATGCGGAGCGTCGTTACCCGGTGTTGTATATGCACGATGGGCAGAATTTGTTTGATGCAAGCACTTCGTTTGCGGGGTATGAGTGGGGGGTTGATGAGGCGGCGGAGCGTTTGATTGAAGGTGGGGAGATCGAGCCGATCATTATTGTGGGGATATATAACAATGGGGATCGGATGACGGAGTACACGCCGAGGCTTGAGGGTGGTGAGCGTGATGCGTATGCGCGGTTTGTGGTGGAGGAGGTGAAGGCGTTTATTGATCGGACGTATCGGACGGAGGCGGGGCGTGAGAAGACGGGGGTCGCGGGGTCGTCGCTGGGTGGGTTGATTTCGTTGTATATGGTTGAGGCTTATGCGGACACGTTTGGTCGTTGTGGTGGGGTTTCGCCTTCGCTTGGTTGGGAGGATCGGTGGTTGATTAAGCGTTGGGGTGGGTCTGATATGTCCTGGGCGGAGGGTGCGCGGATCTGGGTTGATATGGGGACGGGGGAGGGGCGGGTGCGGGAGGCTGGGGGGCTGACGTCGGCGGTGATCCATGCACGGACGTTGGTGGGGCTGATGGAGGGGGCGGGGTTGGAGCGTGGGGTAGGTTATGAATATCTGGAGGTGGAGGGCGGCAGGCACAATGAGCAGGCCTGGGCACGGCGGATCGATGCGGTTTTGGTTTATCTGTATGGAACCCCCTAAATCACGCAGAGCTAATCATCTGCAGGCAGTGGGTGGGACATAGCCCATCCAAAGGTCTACGGGGCGTGTTTTGGGCCTTGAGCGGCTCTAAAACCCGATTATTTATGGATTTTGCTGGAATAGGTAGATGTTCCGGGGTATTCTTATGTAATAAGACCGCTCTGCGGGAAGTCCAGAAGGTAGGGCGATATTTACATAGTTAAAAAGGATGTCAGGATGACACACGACCCCGGCCAAACCCGGCCTGTTAGCGTAGGTTCACCCGATACGGCTTGCGGTTTGCAGGAACTGGAGGCGCGTCTGCTGCTGAGTGCTTCGCCGTTTGACGAGCAGGCACCGGTTGAGCCGACCTTTGCGAGCCAGGATGAGGTGGTGGCGTTGGCTGGTGCGGGGCAGACATTTGGGATCGATGTCTCTCGTTTCCAGGGCAACATCAACTGGACCAGCGTGCTTAATGGCGGCATCGACTTTGCGTGGGCGAAGGCGACTGAGGGGGTTAACTTTGTGGATATCAACTGGGTCCAGAACGTCACGGGCGCGAACGCCGCGGGCGTGTTGGTGAGCGGCTACCACTTTGCGACGCCTTACACAGGCGGGGTGAATGATGCGGCGGCGGAGGCGTCTGATTTTTATGATGCGGTGAGTCCTTATCTTGGTGACGGTTTTTTGCGGCCGGCGTTGGATCTGGAGCGCGGGGACTCGTTGAGTACGACGGCGCTGAGCAACTGGGTTCATGATTTCATGAATGCGTTTAGTTCGCTGAGTGGTGGGATCGTGCCCATCATTTATATGAACACGAATTACGCTGTCAACGAAGTCAACAGCAGCGTTAATATCTACGATCTTTGGTTGGCGAACTGGACGCACAACCCCAACAACCCGCCGGGCGGCAACGCTGACGGGGTGTGGAACGGGTACGACCTCTGGCAGTACTCGGATAACACGAGCGTGTCGGGGATCAGTGGCGCGGTGGATGGGGATGTGTTCTTCGGCGACCTTGCTGCGTTTTCGGCTAAGTATGTGATTAATACGACGCCGCCTCCGCCGGACGATCACGGGAACAGCTCGGCGACGGCGACGGTTGTTGCCATACCCTCGACTACGGCGGGTGTGATCGGTGAGGCGTCTGATACCGACTGGTTCGAGTTGACGTTGAACGGTGGGGACGACTACACGTTCAGCTTGTTGGCTGACGGTTTGACGTCGGGCGAGTTGAGGCTTTATACAAATACGTCGACACTGGTATCGACGGACACTGGGCCGGCGGTGGGTAGCACGCTTGCGGAGCTGGCGTTTACGCCGGTGGTGGGTGGCACTTATTATCTGGCGGTGGATGCATCGGGTACGGGCGGTTATGACCTGGCGGTGCAGGAGAGCGACGACCACGGTGACACGATTGGTACGGCGTCTGAACTTGGCACGCTAGCGATCGGTGGGATTCAGGTCAGCGGTGACGCGGACTATTTCCACTTCACGGCGACGGCGGGGATGCAGTACGACATCAAGGCGCAGGACTTTGGGGTTGGTATCGCGGACGTGGTGTTGTCTTTGTACAACGCGGGCGGGACGATCATCAGCCAGGACATCGGCTCGAACCCCGGTGGGGTACACGCACAGATCTTGTGGACGGCACCGACGTCCGGTGAGATGTATGTGGCGGTGACGGCGCAGCCGGGGACGGTCGGCGATTACATCGTGACGTTGGTGGAAACGAACCCGCAGATTGATGGCGATCTGGATGGTGATGGGTTTGTGGGGATCAACGACCTGAATATTGTGCTGGGTAATTGGAACCTGAATGTGACGCCGGGAGATTTGTTGTCGGGCGACCCGGATGGTGATGGTTTTGTGGGTATCAATGACTTGAACGTGGTGCTTGGGAATTGGAACGCGGGTGCGCCACCGACGGCTGAGAGTGTGTCTGCGGCGATCGCGGCGGCTTCTGAGGATGTGGTGGCATCCGATACGGCGGAACAATCTGAGGTGGTCGCTGCGGCGGGTGTGACGCAGATTCTGGGTATTGATGTTTCGACGTTCCAAGGCTCGATCAACTGGAACAGCGTCGCGGCGTCGGGCAAGGAGTTTGCGTTTATCCGTGCGATCGACCGCAATGGTGTGACGGACACGCGGTTTGTGAGCAATATCATCGGCTCGAAGAATGCGGGTGTGGTTGCGGGTGCTTACCAGTTTGTTTCGCCTTGGACCGATGGGTTTAATGACGCGGTGCAGGAGGCGACGTTGTTTGCCAGCGTCATTGCGCCGTATCTCACCAGCGATTATCTTCGGCCGGTGATTGACATCGAGGCGGGTCCGCCGTTGAGTCCGACGCCTATGGAGCTTGATAATACGGTGCTGACGAATTGGGTCCACGACTACATGACGACGTTCGTGAATCTGACGGGGGTTGAGCCTTTGATTTATACCAATACGAATCACGCGGTGAATGCGTTTGATACCGGTGTGAATGTGTACGATCTATGGCTGGCGAACTGGACGAACGATCCGAACAATCCCCCGGCGGGTAACGCGGATGGTGTGTGGAACGGGTACGACCTTTGGCAGTATTCCAGCACGACCAGCGTGTCGGGGATCAGCGGTAATGTTGATGGGGATGTGTACTTTGGGACGTTAAGTGAGTTGATCGCGGATTACGGCATTGTGCCGATCGCGGACGACCACGGTGACGAGCGGGCCACGGCCACAGTCGTCGCGTTGCCTTCGACTACGGCGGGTTCACTTGAGGTCATTCTGGATACAGACTGGTTTGAGTTGAGTCTGGATGGCGGTACGGATTATGCGTTCAGCACATTCGGCGCTACGCTGGGTTCGGCGGAGCTTTCGCTTTACTCGAACACGGGCACGTTGATCGCTACCGACAGCGGGCCTGCGGCGGGTGGTATCCTGGCTGAGTTGGCGTTTACCCCGATCGTCAGTGGTACCTATTACCTTGAGGTCAAGTCGGCAAGTGACTTGGGTTCCTATGGGCTGACGGTGCAGGAGGCGGATGACCACGGCGACACGATCGCGACGGCGTCGGAGCTTGGCACGCTTGCGTTGGGTGGGATTCAGGTCAGCGGGGATGCTGATTACTTCCACTTCACGGCGACGGCGGGGATGCAGTATGACATCCAGGCGCAGGACTTTGGTATTGCCGACGCGGTGCTGACACTCTATGACGCGGGTGGCGCGGTTGTGAGTCAGGACAGCGGATCGACTCCGGGTGGGACGCACGCACAGATCTTGTGGACGGCATCTGCATCTGCGGAGATGTATGTGGCGGTGACGGCGCAGCCGGGGACGACAGGCGATTACGTTTTGTCGTTGGCGGAATCGAATCCGCAGTTGGATGGCGATCTTGATGGTGATGGGTTCGTTGGGATCAACGACCTGAACGTGGTGTTGGGTAATTGGAACCTGAATGTGACGCCGGGCGATCTGCTGTCGGGCGATCCGGATGGTGATGGTTTTGTGGGTATCAATGACTTGAACGTGGTGCTTGGGAATTGGAACGCGGGGACGCCACCGGTCGCGGCTGTGAGCAGTAGCCAGGAAGAGTCGACGGCGTTGTCGGTATCGGAGCCTGTTGAAACGCAGAATGATGCGGTAGTTGTATCAGGGACGGATCATGCGCGTGGTCTGGCGATTGCGAACTGGCGTGGTGCAGAGCGTTTCGCGTTTGGTGGTGAGTCGGAGCGATACACGCCGGCGATGGGGTTGTGGGAGTTGGATGACGAGGGGTGATTAGTGGGTTATGTGACAGGGGGCGTCGCGTGGCCGCGACGGCTAAACAATGCGCGCAGGGTGAGGTTTAAGTCGCTGCAAAACAAATCTATTTACAGTGAAACTGGGATCGCTTCAGGCGGCGTCTTTTTCGGCAGGGGGGAGGTCGATGACGTGCTTGTAGACCTCGATGTCGGCGGGGTATCGGCTGGGGTCGTCCTTGGCGAGGATTTTTTCTTCCAGGGCGGCGTGCATCTGTTCACGGATGGTTTGTTTGTCGTCGCCGGTTATCAGCAGGCCCAGGTCTGGGGAATACTCGTGGTGTTGGCCGTCGGCGTTCCAACTGAAGCAGGACAACTGTAGTAGTTGTCGGCGGATGTTTTTGATGCTGGGGACTTCTGCCTGGCCTGCGACGTGTTGCATCATGTCGAGCATATCGATGGGTTTGGCTAGGCCTTCGTTGATGCCTGCGCGCATCGCGCGGTATTCCAGCTCGTTGTTAAGTGAGGCGGTGTAGAGGATGATGGGTGTATGGGCGTGATCGGGGCGTGCGCGTAGTTCGGTGGCGAATTGCAGGCCGTCGCCGTCGGGCAGTTCGTAGTCGAGGATGAAGAAGTTGAATTCCTGAGAGGCGAGTGCCTCGCGAGCTTCGGCGAGGGAGCTGGCGGTGGTGATGTTAGCGATCTGCTCGAGGCCGTTGTTTAGCAGCCGTTGAGCGATCTTGCTTTTATCGACGTAGAGGAGGTTGATTTCATCCATGGTATGCAGCGGCCGGTCCGGTAGTGTCCGAGTGTGAATCGGTCGTATGGTTTTCGTAGTCTCCTACGAGATGTTAATCGGCCTATCACGCAGGGGGATTAAGCGCGTGTAGGCCGATAACCGGATCGGTGGGATGGTTTGTGGGTGTCGGGGTAGGGCTTTAGGCACCGCCAGCGAGTCGGTTGAGCTGCTGTCGTTGGACGGACATGCTGATCTGCTGGACCCCCTTGGAGAGTGATGTGGGTGATGCGGCGGCTTTGACGCAGTTGACGCCGTAGCGGAACAGTCCTTCGGGCATTTCGGTGACGCTTTGGACGCTGGTCTGGCCGATGTATCGTTTGCCTTCGAAGCGTAGTTCGGCGTCGATGATCTGGCCTGTTTTATAGTGTTTACTGGTGATCACGGCGAAGCCTGTGACGCTCACATCTCGCAGGGAACAATCCTCGACGTTGTCGAATGTGGAGGTGAGTTTGCTGAGCACGGTGCTGACGCGGTAGCACTGTCGGCTTTCTGCGGGGATGGGGTCGCCTAGGGTTTTGAGGGCGGCGACGGTGCCTTCTTCGCCTTCAAGCAGCGCTTCGACCTTGGCGGGCTGCTGCATGAACTTACGTTTCTTCTCAAAGTAGATCAGGATCTCCTGCTCGGTTTCCAGGGCCAGGTTTGGGTCTTCTGGCAGGACGGTCAGGTTATTGGAACCCCCGGTCTGTGTGACGGTGACAGGATGCAAGATCCTGTTCTTACTCTCATTAGGAAAGCGGACGAAGATTGTGGACCCCTTGATCGGCATGGCACTACCACCTTTGATAAGAAAGAAATAACTAATACTGGGTAAGTTAAGATGTCTTACAGGTTAGCCATCGGCAGAGATTGCCTGGCGGATGAATAAATATGCCGGTCTTGCCAGATGTAGCAGGTACAGGTTGGAGCGGTTCGAAAATGCGAGATTAAATAATTAAATGAAGTAAGAAAAGCTGTGTTAGCATTTCATTATCAGATAGGTAATTACCACTTGTTCTCTGGGCAGGATTCCCCACGGAGGCGGGTTTTGTGCTTGATCCAGCATCCGCATGCGTTGCATCTGCATACTTGTCTTTTGTTGTGTTTGCAGGGGGTGGATTGGTCACAGGTGCGGCAGATTTCCAGGCGTTGTTTGATAGCGCCTTGCGAGAGTATCCGGACGCCCAGCAGGGAGCGCGTGATGCCCAGTGTCCCGTGCAAGACTCCGCCACAATCTTTACATCCGATCATCAACCGCTCCCTGATCCGTTTCGTTCGTCTGCATTGTAGATGACGTTGTGGTTTGGATACACCCGGCTCTGTGATAAAAGTGATTTGCCTGGGGTTTGGGGCGGGATATCCGAGCCTTCGCTGCGCTCAGACTCGGCGTTGGGTTGGGGGGTGAGAATCAAGCATTAAGCGGCGGCGCGTTCGAGGTCGGTGACCCATTGAGGGGTCTGGCTGATGTAGGTCTGGATGTGCTTGGTTCGGCTGAGGTAGTACCAGGCCATGAGAGCCTGATAGGGGATGGTGAGTGCGATGACGGAGCCGTAGACGAGGACGACGATGAGGCGGACCAGGCCGTCGGTTTCGCCGAGTACATCCGCCAATTCGGGGTGTTCCTGGATGGTCTGTGCGTAGGTGCCGGGTCCGGCGAGTTCGGCGATGAGGCTCCAGGCGCAGTATGCGACGATAACGGCGCCCAGCGCGATCTGGTTTAGGCCGAGTAGTTTTGGTGCGCGGAGGTCTAATGCGCGCAGCAGTTTGCGTCCCTTGAATTCGTGGTATGCGACGGCGCCCAGGCCGAGGGTGATGAACAGGCTTTGGAGGGTGAATGAGAGTGGGAGGAAGAGGGCGGAGATGGCGGCGAAGATGCCGATGCTCCAGCCGTTGAAGGAGGCGACGCCGATGGCGAAGTCGATCTTGGAGCGTTTGGTTTTTGCTTCACGCATGACGTCGTAGTGCTGTTGATTTAATGGGCCGGTGGGCTGGTCGGGAGTGGTGGGTTGGCCGGGCTGTGAGCCGGAGAATGAGGCGTTGGGATCGAAGTGGGTGGGCGTATTCATATTACCTTTATCGGCCGAGAAGCGGGGGGATTTCAGGGGAATTATAGGCTGTTTGGGTAGATGGTATCTACCGTTGGTGTAATTAGTTACAGCCAATCAAGTGTGGGTTTGGCTCAATTGGGGGAAAGGGTAGTCACCTAAAAGCATAGCGGGTAAGCGGTCGTGGGGGGCATTTCTGCTGACGTGAGGGCGGTTTGAGCGGTGTGTTCGCTATGATTGTGTGGGGTCGGGCCAGGTAGTTATCGCTTTGATATCAGCCTGTCAGATACCCCACCGAAGCACCGGGGCGGTGTATCAGTGGGCTTTGGGGATGTTTTATAAAGAGTTAAGTTTGTGAAAAGGAAAGGTCGGCCATGCGATCGAAAAAAGATCACCTTGAACCGTTGACTTCTACACCCAGCGAGGGGCAGGCGGCGATGATTGTCAGCGTGTTGAAAGACAGTGGGATCGAGGCGGTTGCGGAGGGCGGGCTGACGGCGGGCTTCCGTGCGGAGTCAGTGGGGGAGGTGCGCGTGATGGTGTGGGCGGAAGACCTGGAGCGTGCGCGGCTTGCATTGGATGAGTATAAGAACGCGGTGCGTGATATAGATTGGGATGAGGTGGATGTGGGGGAGGGGGAGTAGGGGGTGATTGAATAGGACATCTTGGTTTGCGGCTGATTGACAGGTGACAGGCCACGCGGGCCGTAGGCCCGCGGCTATGAAAGACCGTGATGCATAGGTTAAGAGTTCGCCAACATTTTTAATCTAACAAGTACATGTTGTATTACTCAGATAAAATCGATTTGGAGTAGCGCCGGTAGAGTTGGTTATTCCCGTCGCTGCGGAAGACTGTGACGGAGTCGGGGTTTTGTGTCCAGAGGTGTTCGGCGAGTTTGTGAGGCCAGAACATTTTTGTAGGTACGTTTGGGCGGTCGTTGGTGAAGCGCATGAGGAACTCGCTGACTCTTGTGCTGCACTGGAGGCCACCGGCGTCGGGTTCGAATAATTGGGATGGGTCGTTGGGGTCGTGGTAGTTCAGGAGTATGGCGTGCAGGCGGTTGGCCTGGTCGGTGTTGAGTGACCATTGGAAGACTTCCATGATCGGTTCTCGGCAGCCGTCGCGGCGGTATTGCCACCACTGATCAACGGTGGGCGCATTTTGTGTGATGACGTCGTGGCGTCGGGCGCGGGTGGGGTCGTGTTGGAGGTAGGTTCCGCCGGGGTCCCACATGAGGGTTTGTTTGTGGGGTGTGGTGAGTCGTAGTGCGGTGTGGTTGGAGAGGACTTTGCCGTAGCAGATGAAGATCTGTAGTTGGGGGGTTGTGTTGGTGCCGTTGCTCGATTCGGGGTGAATTGGGTTAGAAAGTGGGTTTGTTTGATCGCCAGTTGAGGCGATGGGTTGGCTGTGCCAACCGGGGGGGATGGTGCCGGCGTGGTGGCATCCGGTGCAGAACGCAAGAGCCAGCAGGAGGGTGGCGAAGGGGGTTCGTGTCATTGGGGATATGGTATATCAATCTCGTATGTTTTTCGTTTGATGATCTGTGTCGCCCGGCCACGTTCTAAGAACGTGGGCTTCGGTGGAGATTGTAAGTTGCGTGTGGAGTTGGGCGCGACAAGTCGCGGCGCTTCGTAGGGGGGAGTGTTGGGATACTCATTCCAAAGAAACTTGTGCGCAATGCGTGGTGACGGACCCACGTTCTGGAGAACGTGGGCTTCGCGGAGGGGTGAGAGATAGATGGGGTGGGGATGAGTTGGGTGGTGTGGTGGATTTGCGCGGAATGGCACGGCGATCTGCGATCGCCCGCTAAACGGGGACATGCTTGGGCAGGCGTTTAACTCTGAGCGACCATGATCTGCATGGCGGCGGCGAGGTCTTCGAGTTTAGGTGGGGTGAGGCTTTTCTTGACCATGTCCAGGTCGGTGCGTCGGACCATGCGGATGGGGGGTCCATTTTGTATGCGGAAGGTGTGGACGGTGAGGCTGTTTCGTTTGACGAGTTTGCCGACCTGTGCGGGTGTGAGGGCGAGCAGGGCTGGTGTCTGGCGTAGAGCGACGGCGTCGCCGAGCCAACGTTTCCATGATCCATAGGTCATTGTTCTGGCAGGCATGGGGGCCTCCTGTGTTACAGATTGCGTGCGAACCCACTCGCTGTAGAGCGGTGTGTTCGGGGTGTTGCTAGTTCTGTAGGTCGGCGGTTGAGGGGGCGGATGTCCTGCGGGGCGATGGCGTGGGTTTATCGGGCTTACTTAGATGGATCGATGGGAAGGAAATAGCTGCAAATGAACGCAAATGGACGCGAATAGGAGGGATGGGTTTAGGGGGGGGTGACGCGATTGATTCTCGCTGTTGATCGTTGAGCTATGTGTTCATCTGGCGCGACAAGTCGCGGCGCTTCGTAGGAGATTTTGGGCAGGGTTGATCGGGGGCGGTTTTACGGGTTGTTGTGGTCCCGGCCGCGGACGTTGGAGAAGCGGTTGGCCTTGAAGATGCGGTCGTGGTGCCAGGCTGTGAGTTTGTCATCGATCAGTAGGAGGAGGTACTGGTAGTTGTCGCCGTCTTTGTAGGTAAAGCGTTCGACGTCGCCGTGAGACTTGCGTGCGTCGGGAGAGCCGAAGCGTGCGATGATGCTGGATCGGTCCATGCCTTTGTAGAGTTTGGATTCATCGATGCTGGTGTCGCCACAGCCGCCGGCCAAGACGATGAACGCGAGCAGGATGCATGGGATGACGGTCTGTCTGAGCCGCATAACTCGTCTCCGTGTCGGCATGGCTAGGCCGCGTCGCTTTCGGTGTGGTCTGCTTGATCGTTGTCATCTTGGAGTTGATCGACGGAGGCGATCAGTGGGATGTGTGTGGTGAGGCCGGTGATTTTCAGGAGTTCTTCGACGGTCGGTTGGCAGGCGGCGAGGATGAGTTTGCCGCCTGTCTTGTCGATTTCCATGAGGAAGGTGACCAGGGATCCGATGCAGGCGGAGTCGATGAAGTCTACGCCTGCCATGTCGATGACGAAGCGGTTGCAGCCGGTTTGTTCGCGGTAGGCTCGGAGGCTTGAGAGCAGGCGGTCGGCCTGGAGGCTGGTGAGCATGGGCTTGTCGACGGCGACGATCGCGAGATTGCCTTGGTGCTTGAATTGGATGTCGGGTGCGTCCATGTTGGCCTCCCTCGCATAGTCATGCCGGGTCGGGGTTGATTAATTACGGGTATCTATGGTTGGTTATCGGCGTATCGGGCTTGGGACTGTAACGTTGGCCGGTGGGGGTGATTTAACGGGGCGTCGGGGTGTGTGGGGTTGACTGCCCGGTGTAATCAGACCTGAATCCGGGGATGGGAATATACGATGTATATAGGGGCGTTCACATTTTCTTATTTACCAGGGAGAAGGTCATGGCCAAGCGGAAGCAGCGTAAGAGCGTCGGGAAAGGCGGGGGTGCAACCACCAAGCCCGGGGGTAAGACAAAGCCTAAACCGGGTGCGACCCGAGGAGCGCAGGGCGAGGCGGTTGTTTCTGAGCCGGCGGCTTCGACCCCCGCGTCGATCGCATCCCAGCCCGAGCCGATCTCGGTGCCTGCCAGTTTGCCGAACGCTGCGACGTTGTTGGATGAGTTGCAGCAGCGCTGTGAGAGTTTGCGGCAGTGGCAGCGTCAGGCCAATGATGATGTGCAGAGTCGGCTTGCGGGGATCGCGGTCCGTGAGCGTGAGTTGGATGAGTCGGCGAAGTTGATCGACCACGATCGGACGCACCTGGACCTTGACATGGATGCGCTCAAGCGTGCGCAGGTGATGTTTGAGAAAGAAAAGGCAACGGTCGAGCAGACGCAGCAGGCGTTGGAGACGGAGCGTTTGCACTTGGAACGTGCGCGCGGTGAGGTGGATGACCAGAAGCAGGAGTTGTTGGATTTACATGGGGAGATGGATACGGAGTGGTCGAGTTTGGCGCGTGTTCGTCGGGCGCATGAGTCATTAGCCGCGGCGTTGGATGCGGATCGGGCGCGTGTGCAGGAGCTGAGGCTCGCAGATAGTCCGAGTGAGGCGGGGGTGAGTCGCGGAGATGGGGATGCTGATGATACGCCGGGGTTGTCGTTGACGCGGGCGGCGTGAAGGGGAGAGGCCGTTAGCGGTTAGTTTTTAGTATTTGGGCATGAGCGGGGGGGAGACCCCGGCCAAGGCCTTTCGGCCATGACCGGGCTTTTGGGGAGGTAGGGGGCGGTAATTTTTGTGGATAGAAAAAGAGCCTGCTCACGTTGAGCAGGCCCTGAAGAGAAAACAAAAACATATTGGCGGTGAGTCAGCGACGACGTCGGAGCAGGGCGAGGCTGCCTAGTGCGGCGAGTGATGCGCTGGCTGGTTCGGGGACGATGCTGACGGTGATGGTGGCGAGCAGTTCGCCGGGGAGTATCAGGTCCTGGATCGTGGTGCCAGCAGGGGTACCCACGCCGGAAAGATAGCTGAGGTCCGGGCCCAATGCGATGACGCCGTTTTGGTCTGTGGCGGTACCGCCGGCGGTGGAGAAGGCTGCTCCGAGAGTGTCATTGACTTCTGTGCCGGCGTCCCAGATGTTGCTGCCGAAGATCTGGATGGTGAAGACGCCGGTGACGTCGTTGATGTCACCCATCGCGTTGAAGACCTGGTATGCAAGGGGGTTGCCGTTGCTGATGAATGAATCGTTGGAGGGGATGACCATGGAGGC
>JAJRRS010000152.1 GCA_024279275.1 Planctomycetota bacterium
CTACAGGTCTTGAGCGTCTCGCTATTCGAGAAAACCCCGTTAATACAGGTGTTTTCACGCCCGGGCGGCATAACTCAAACCGACTCATTCGCTAACCAGTTGGTATTATTCGACTAACGTTGGGACAGTAGTGATAGACAATATAAACAGACACCGGAATCTATATTTTGTTTTTTGATGTATGGCGACACTTGCCAACACCACCCCGCCACCCCATCCCCCCTACAACAACAACGTCGCAAAGAACAGCACAATCGAAAAACTAAACAGATCCACCACCGTCGTCACCACCGGCCCCGACGCCATCGCCGGGTCCAGGCCCAGCGACCGCAGCACCAACGGCACCGTCCCCCCCACTGTCTTGGCGATAAAGATTACAATCGGCACCGACCCGCCAACCACCAGCCCCAGGTAAAAATCCTGCTGCCAGACCCAAATAATCACCAGCAGCAGCACCCCAAGCACCGCACCCGCCACCAGCGACAGCACCGCCTCCTTGATAAATACCTGCATGAAGTCGCCGGGCATAATCAGCCCCAACGACACTTCACGCAGCGACACGCCCACCGCCTGATTCCCGCCACTGCCACAAAGCCCCGCCACCACCGGCAAGAACATCGCCAACTCCGGATGCTGCGCTACCGTCTCCAGGAACAAATGAATCACACTCGCCGAGAATAGCAACAACACCATGATCGGAAGCAAGAATACCAGCCGCCTAAGTAGCCGCGAGATCATCGGCATCGAACGGAACTCTTCGCCGGTAATAATACCCGCAACCATCAACAGATCTTCGTTCGCCGAATCGCTCAATGCTTCCTGCACCGCCGCACGCTGCACCACCCCGACCAGCCGACCGTCGACATCCACCACCGGGACCGCGGAAAAGTCCACGCGATCAAACAGCCCCTCCAAATCCTCCAACGCCGCATCCACCGCCACGCTCTTAGGCTTCTTGATCTTCAGATCAATCAGCTTCCGCCCAGCCGGCGCCATCACCAGGCTACGCATCGTGACCAAACCAATAAACTTCTTCGCCGCATCGATCAGGTAAGCAAACCGCACCTCGTATTCGTCATACTCATCCGCATTCGCACGCAGGTCAGCGATCACCGCATCCACATCCTGGTCTTCCCGATACGCCAGATACTCGGTAATCATCAGCCCCCCAGCCGTGTCTTCGTCGTATTGCAACCGGTGCCGGGCGTCCGCCGCCTCTTCCGGATCCATCTCTTCAAGAATCGCCTGAGCATCTTCATCGTCCAACTCCGCCAGCACGTCCGTCTGCTCGTCGCTGTCCATCTCATCCACGATCGCCGCAGCCTCGCTAGGCTCGAGCTGCTCGATCATGTCCGCCGCGTGTTCATCGACGAAGTGCTCCATCAGGTCGGCCGCAAGGTCCGAGTGCTCCGCTGACAACAGCGACAACATCCGCGTCCGACGATCCTCATCCAGATGGCTGATCGTGTACGTCGTGTCCTCCGGCGGCAACAGTTGCAAAAAAGCCGCCAGGTGCTCAGCAATACCTGTGTCAATCACCTGCGCAAGCTGTTGCGTCGCGTCCATCTCGATGTCAGGATCAAAGCTCATCCACAGCCTCCGTCACAAGGGCCAGCCAAATCCGACCCGCCAATCTCATCCGATATGCTCACACCAACGCGGCAACTGCTCCGTATCCGTCACGTCGTGTTCCAACGGCGTCAGCGTAATATAACCGTCAAACAGCGCCGCCACGTCCGTGCCCGGCTCACGCTTGCGGAACGTCATCGCATTGCACGTCTGGTAGTGAAACGACCCGTCATCCGCCGGCGTAATCTCGTACTTATCCACCATCGAACTCGTTGAAATCGGTGCCGCCGTCATACCCTTGGGTTCGGCCCCATCATCCAGTACCGGGATATTGATATTCATCACCGTGTGAGGCGTCATCGGCCCATCCAACACCCGGCGGATCGCTTCACCCGCGTGCTTCGCCGACGCCTCCCATCGGATGTCGTCCCAGTCCCCGATGTGTTGACTCACCGCAATCGCAGGCAACCCCATAAACGCCGCCTCACGCGCCGCACCCACCGTCCCGGAATAAATCACATTCACCCCGACATTCGCCCCCGCATTGATCCCACTAATTACCAGATCAATCGGCTCAGGCACCAGGTGCGCAATCGCCAGCTTCACACAATCCGCCGGCCTCGCATCCACACTCGTCGCAACCACCCCGGCCCCATCCCCAACCCGGGGGGGGCCAAACCCGCAATAGCTCGCCACACGGATCGGTCGATGAAACGTCACCGCATGGCTCGTCGCCGACTGCACCTTCAACGGCGCAACCACATGCACCTCGCCCAGCCCCTCGATCGCCTCATAAAGCGCCGCCAACCCAGGTGCCTCGATACCATCATCATTCGTCAAAAGAATTCGCATGGATCGGATTGTACCGACCCCCGCCTTGCCGCGTGTGATGATTCACAAACACCCGCCCCCATCTGTAAAAAAGGCCGACCCATCACGGGTCGGCCTTAACGATCTTAATTTATCTCACACCTTCGCAGACGTGCTTATTCCGACTTTTCTTCGCTGGCTTCGGGCTGTCCTTCGGCCTGTGCCTCCTCGACAGGTGCCGTGGCGGCCTCCTTGGCCGGTGCCTCAGGCTCGGCAACCGCTGTGGCCGCTCCACCCTTACGCAGCGAAGCAGCACGTTCCATACGCCTGTTCGCCTTGTCACGCCGACGCGAGTACCGGCCGGAAACCTGTGGCCCACCCTCGTCATCCCCGCCGACCAGTTGCAGTACGCACAACGACGAACCATCGCCGATACGGTGCTTGGTCAGCTTGATGATACGCGTGTACCCACCGGTGCGGTCGGCATACTTAGGAGCGATCTCGTCGAACAGGGTCTTGACGACCTTAGGCCCGCTGACAACTTCGCCGTACTTGTTACGCTTGATCGCGGGGTCGTCTTCGCCCTTGATCATGATCTGGTCGCCGATCATCTTGATGACGCGACGCCTGCTGGCGAGGTCGCCCTTCTTCGCGGCACTGATCAACTTCTCAACGAAGGGCTTTAGACTCTTCGCTTTGGGAATCGTCGTAGTGATCTGGCCGTGGGTGAACAGGGCAATAGCCATGTTGCGCCACAGTGCGATCCGGTGATTGGTATGGCGACCCAGCTTACGGCCATAAACTCTATGTCTCATCGCTAAACTCCTTTATTGACTGCCGAACGGGTGAGACGCCGTCCGGCGATGCCACTCCCGCCTGACGTATAAATACGCGGCGAGGCAATTAGATCCCACGCGGGACCGGGGCGTGATGGCCCCAAAAACCAACCGGGACAAGCCCGGTGTGATTGACTTACGGTGCGCTGCTACCAGCAGCCTGAACCTCCGCGGGCAGTTCCATGCCCAGGCTCAGGCCCATATCCGTCAGCTTACGCTTCACTTCACGCAGCGATGTCTTGCCGAAGCTGCGGACCTTCAAGAGGTCCGCCTCGGTGTGTACGACCAATTCCGCCACGGTCGCGATCTCCGCCGTCTCCAGGCAGTTGTTCGCACGCACCGACAGGTCCAGATCGTTGAGGTTCATCTTGAACTTGCGGATCTGCTCCTCATCGACACGGGCGGCAGCGGCAGCGGTCTCGCTGGCGGTTGCTTCACCCAGCTCGAAATACTGCACGAACGGGTTGAGGTGCTTGCGGAGGATCTTGGCAGCCTCGACCAGCGCCATCTCCGGCGTGACCGTGCCGTTGGTCCAGATCTCCAGCGTCAACTTATCGTAGTTGGTCTTCTGACCGACCCGGGTGTCTTCCACCTTGTAACGCACGCGGGTGACTGGCGAGAAGATCGCATCAACCGGGATCAGCCCGATCTCTTGCTCGCCGGTGCTCACATAATATTCACTGGCCGGGACATACCCACGACCCTTCTCGACGTGGAACTCGATGTCGAAATCGACCTGCTTGGTCAGCGTCGCCAGGATCAGATCCTTGGTATGGATCGTGATGGAGGTGTCAGCCTCGATCAGATCACAGGTGACTTCGCCGGGGCCTTCCGCCTGGAGCCGCATGGTCTTGGACTCTTCCGAGTCCAGCGAGACAACGATATTCTTGATGTTCAGGAGGATGTCGGTCGCATCTTCCTGCACGCCGTCGAGGCTGGTGAACTCGTGCTGAGCGCCCTTGATCTTGATTGCCGAGATCGCCGCGCCTTCAAGGCTCGACAGCAGGATGCGCCGGATGCTGTTCCCGACCGTCGTGCCGAAGCCACGCTCAAACGGCTCGACAGTGAACCTGCCGTACGTCTCGGTGTTCTCTGAGTCGGCAATAACACGGTGGGGAAGCTCTAATCCACGCCATCTGATTCTCATGATAATCTCCAAATCATCCCAGCAGCCCTTAGTGAGGGAAACGCCCAAGGCTTATCGCATGCCGGCCCGCTGCTGGACGGGGCGACGGCTTCTGTTTCCTGGGCGGAAGTAAACTGATTGAATACACAACACGCCGGTCGGTTCCAACCCCAACGGGGCGGGGTCATTAACCGGGGGTGCCAACCCGGGGGTCACACGCGGCGACGCTTGCGGGGCCGACATCCGTTGTGCGGGATCGGAGTGTGGTCTTCGACGGCCGTGATCTTGATGCCGTTGGCCTGCAGCCCGGTGACCGCCGACTCACGGCCCGACCCTGCACCGCGGATCCTGACCTCAACCTCCCGGATACCAAACTTCTTCGCAGCCGCCGCAGCCTCTTCGGCCGCACGGGTCGCCGCGAACGGGGTACTCTTGCGTGATCCCTTGAAACCGGCGCTGCCGGCCGACGCCTGGCAGAGGGTCTCACCGTTCACGTCGGTGATCGTGATCAGGGTGTTGTTGAATGACGCCTTGATGTGGGCGATGCCCCGGTTGACGTTCTTGCGGATCTTCTTGGTCTTCTTGGCCATGTCTTTTCCTCGAAGTTCGTGGCGTTGCCGGCTTTCCCGATTTCAGGCGGGCGGGCAACTGGCTTCGGATGTCTTGTGCGGGCACGCGCCCAACACTTATTCTTAATTGAGGCTGCCTTCGGGTGAAGGGTTCGCCATCTTGAGTCGTCGTGATGCGTCGCCAAGCGGCGACGGTTAAACGATGCTGCGCAATCCACGGCAAGGCCGTGAGTCGCACAGGGTGCTACTTCATACCCTTGACCGACTTCTTGCCGGCAACGGTACGCTTACGGCCCTTACGGGTACGGGCGTTGGTCTGGGTCCGCTGACCACGCACGGGCAACCCACGGCGGTGGCGGTCGCCACGGTACGAGCGGATATCACGAAGCCGATTGATGTTCTGGGTAACCTGACGACGCAGGGCACCCTCGATCACCAGCTTCTCTTCGATGATCCCGCCGACCTGCGCGAGTTGATCTTCCGTCAGGGTATTGGCACGGGCCTGACCATCCAGGCTGGCCTCCTTGACGATGTCTTCCGCGATCTTCGGACCGATGCCGTAGATGTAACGCAGTGCGATACGGATGGGCTTGTTGTCCGGGATGTCTACACCAGAGATACGGGGCATGGTTCGTTCCGAGGTTGGGGGCTGGGTTCTTGTCTACTAGGGATCAGGGTCGCTATACGGGTCAGGGCGGGCCATTATAGCCTTAATGAACATCGGACCAAAGCCCGATCTCCGCTCATCCCTGCCGTTGCTTGTGCTTGGGGTTGGTGCAGATCACACGCACGACGCCTTTACGCCGGACGACTTTGCAATTCTCACATATTCGTTTGACGCTGCTTCGTACTTTCATGATCGTGCCTTCCTATTCCAATTCCCCCAGCGGTTCCAGGGGAGTATTTCAATTCTCTATGTATCGACCCGGTGTTATCCGGGGGGGTTATCCGGGGGCCGGGGTGTTATCTGGGGGCCGGGGGTCAGTGCCGGTATGTAATTCGGCCCTTGGTCAGGTCATACGGACTCAGCTCCACCGTCACGCGGTCCCCGGGGAGGATGCGGATATAAAACTTACGCATCTTCCCGGAGATGTGGGCGATCATCTCGTGATCGTTTTCGAGCTTCACCCTGAACATCGCGTTGGGCAGTGCGTCGATCACTTCGCCTTCAAACTGGAGTTTATCTTCTTTAGCCACTGACTCTCTTTTGCTTGTTCGTTGCTATCCCGGTTACTTACCGGCCAGCCCGCCTTAGCGAACCCTTTTATTTTACCGTCCATCCGTCAACACATCCGCACCGTCTTTGGTCACCGCCACCGTGTGCTCGTAGTGAGCCGACGGCTTGCGGTCCACCGTCACAACGGTCCAACCGTCGCGTAGGGTCCGCACCTCGTACGAACCCAAGTTGCACATCGGCTCGATCGCCAGCACGACGCCCTCCCGAAGCTCGATATCGTTCCCGAGCAGCTCTCGGCTAACGAAGTTCGGCACCTGCGGGGGTTCGTGCATCTTCGACCCGATCCCGTGGCCCACGAACTGCCGCACGACACTCATGCCCTGCGACTCCGCGTAACCCTGCATCAACCTGGCGACCTGGCTCCACTTCTTGCCAGGCCGAATATTTTCTATCGCTATCCCGAGCACCCGCTCGGTCACTTCACACAGCTTGCGGGTCGCCGGCTCAACATCCCCTACCAGGATCGTCGTCGCCGCGTCACCGCACCACCCGTCAAACTCGACACCGCAATCGACACCGACGATGTCGCCGTCCTTAATCACCCGATCGCCCGCGATCCCGTGAACGACCTGCTCGTTCACACTGATGCACAGGTTCGCAGGAAACGGCGTCGGCCCGGGGTAGCCCTTGAACAACCCCTTGCCACCGGCCTCGGCTATCACCGAAGCACCCGCGTCGTCGATCTCCCGGGTTGTCACCCCCGGCTTACATATCTCACGGCAACGCCGATGGACCTTCTGGACGATACGCCCAGCGATCCGCATCTTCTCAATCTCTTCTCGCGTCTTCCGCTTTATTTTTGTCACTTTGGCTTGGAACCGGTTCGCTCAAAATCGTTCGTTCTACCCCAAGCCGCAGTGAGTCGCTTATCGTATCACGGCTCCCAAGGCCTGACAAATATCTTCCGCCACGGGGTTTATGCCGTACCCCGAGGTCCGCGAATCTTCGGCCCCTTACCCCCGCCCGACGACAGGAACCCCTGGTAATTCCGCATCAAAAGACTCGCCTCGATCCGCTGAACAAAGTCCAACATCACGCTGACCACGATCAGAAGCCCCGTACCACCAAGGTATTGCGTCACCTTGAAGTCGATTCCAAATGCCCCGTTCACGATTGAAGGCACCACCGCGATCAACGCCAGGAACCCTGCCCCGACATAGGTGATCCGCTCCATCACGGTTTCCAGGTAGTCCGCCGTCCTGGGACCCGGACGCAGCCCCGGGATGAAGCTGCCGTGGTCCCGAAGCTGGGTCGCCATCTCCTTGGGCTGGAACTGCACCGTCGTCCAGAAGTACGCGAAGAAGTAGATCAGCCCGATATACACCACCGTGTACAGGTAGCCGTTGAACCCAAAATTCACATTCAGGAAATTCACCGTGCCGTACATAAAGTTGTACAACCCCGACGTATCCTCGCTCGGCAGATCCGTCATCGACGAGTCCAGATAACTAATCAACATCGACGGGATGATCATCAACGAACTCGCGAAGATGATCGGCATCACACCGCCGTGATTCACACGCAACGGCAGGTAACTTCGCTGCCCGCCATAAACCCGCCGACCGCGCGTGTGCTTGGCCTGCTGGATCGGGATACGACGCTGCCCCTGCGTGATCACGATCGACCCGGCAACCACCGTCACAAACGCCACCACCAGGAAAATCACCGTCATCGGCGTGTATTTCGCGTCCGGGCTGTTGACCTCGAACCCACTAATGATGTCACCGATCGCGTTGGGCATCCCCGCAACAATACCCGCCGTAATAATCAACGAGATACCGTTGCCGATCCCGTACTTGTCGATCTGCTCGCCAAGCCACATCAGGAACACCGTCCCGCTGGTCAAAGCCGTCACACCGCACGCCCAGAACAGGAATGTGTTCTGATATTTCGGGTAAACAACCGACGTCTCGCCGGACTGGAAAAACTTCAGGTAAACAACCGACTGGACCAGGCAGAGCAAAACCGTTGCGTACCGCGTGTATTCCTGCACCTTCTGCCGGCCGGCAGGGCCTTCTTTATTCAACGCCTTGAGCGGCTCGTACACCGTCCCAAGCAACTGAAAAATAATCGCCGCCGAAATATACGGCATGATCCCCAGCCCAAACACCGTGGACTGCGTCAACGAACCACCCGTGAAAATACTCACATAATCAAGGATATTCCCCGTCGCCCCGCCGCTCTGCTTCTCCGCCCAGGACTTCATCGCCACCTGGCTGATACCCGCCAGCGGGATAAAGTACCCAATCCTGTAGATGCACAGCATCCCAAGCGTGAAGAATATCTTGTTGCGTAGCTCAGAGATCCGGAAGATGTTCAGAAACGCTTGGAGCATGTTTACCCTACATAAAGCCGTGGATACATCCACAGTCCGTTATCCGCAGCCTCAAAAAACCTATCTCACTTAGCGATAGTCGCAGAGCCACCAGCTTTATTGATCTTTTCTTCTGCAGACTTCGAGAACGACGCCGCAGTGATCGATAGCTTCTTGGTGATCTCACCCTTGCCAAGCACCTTCACAGGCAGCTTGTCGTCGCGGATCAACCCGACCTTCACCAACATCTGGGCGTTCACCTCAGCCCCGTCGTCAAACCGGGCGTCCAAAGCGCTGATGTTTACCACCGAACACTGCTTCTTAAACAGCACGTTGGAAAAACCACGCTTGGCGACACGCCTGAACAACGGCGTCTGACCGCCTTCTCGGCTGGCGCGGATCGAACCGGTCGCACCCGAGCGGGAGCCGGCACCGTTGTGCCCACGCCCACAGGTCTTGCCCGAGCCGGAGCCTGGACCACGACCGACACGCTTACGCTTCTTATGTTTGCCCACCTTTACGGTGACTTCATGAATCATCATCGCTCAGACACTCCTAATCACTCGGCGAGGTTACGCCGGGGTGTCGCTTATTACTCTTGGGTCTTTTCAGCTTCTGGGGCTTTGTCTTCCGAGCCAGCGGCTTCGGGAGCTGTCGCCTCCGGAGCCTTGACTTCCGGTGTTGCTTCCGGGGTTACTTCCGGGGTTACTTCCGGGGTTGTTGTCACGGGGGCATCAACCACAGCCTCTGTCACGGGCTTATCTTCAACCGGTGCGCCGTCTTTCGCTTCCGCCGCAGCCTCGGCCTCAACCGCCTTAGGCTTGGGCTTAGGCTTTGGCTTGATCTGGGTAACGGTCGCGGTCACACCCTTGCCCCCTGGTGTGCTCTCGCTACGTCGGCCACCCTTGCGACCGCCACGCTTGCCGCCACGACCACCCTCGTTTTCATCCTTCACAGGTGCAGCCGCCTGCTTCGGTCCAGAACTTGTCGCGGTCGTGTACCGCTTACCCAGTGCGATCATCTCTTCCACTTCCGTGGATTCGATCTCAACACCACGGTAGCTGGCGACCTGTTCCTTGGTCCGCAGCCGCGTCAGCCCGTCGAGCACCGCCTTGCTGAGGTTCTTCTTATTCGTAGAGCCATACGCCTTGGTCAGGCAATCCTGCACGCCAACCATCTCCAGCACAGCGCGGGCTGTGCCGCCTGCGATAACACCCGTACCAGGTGAAGCCGGGATCAACCGAATCATCGAAGCGCCAAAACGCCCCTCGATCTGGTGCGGCAGCGTACCGTCCTTTAGCTCGATCTTGACCAGGTTCTTACGCGCCGCCTTCTGAGCCTTCTCAATAGCGACCGGCACGCCCCGACCCTTGCCGTAGCCGATCCCAACGCTCCCGCGACGATCGCCTACAACGACCAGAGCCGCGAAGCTGAATCGACGACCACCCTTAACCACCGTCGCCGTTCGGAAAATTCCGACCGTGGTAGATTCCAATGCTTGTGTGCTGTCTTCAAGTAATTCCGGCATGTTGTTCCTCTAAACGTAACCCGTGGCCGAAGGCACACGGAGATGAGCCTGGTTACAGCCCAAGGCCGCCCTCGCGAGCGGCATCGGCCAGGGCCTTCACCCTGCCGTGATATCGAAAACCGTTGCGGTCAAAAGACACTTGGCTGATCCCAGCATCCTTCGCCTTCTGAGCAATCTGCTTGCCGACCTCGACCGCAGCGGCGATGTTCCCGCCACCGTCCGCCTTGATGGTGCTGGCCGACGCCAGTGTCTTGCCATCCAAGTCGTCGATGATCTGCGCGTAAATGTGGTTCAGGCTGCGAAACACCGTCAGGCGAGGGCGATCGGGAGTACCCGTCACACGCTTGCGAATACCGGTCTTGCGGCGGCTTCGACGCACAGCCTTGAGTTTGTGTTTATCCATCGTTTCGTTTCCAAATCCCGGAACCTTATCCGAGGGTCAATCCAGTGGGGCCAAAATCCCGTGGCCATTCTCCGGGGGTCTAATCTCCGGGGTAATCTCCGGGGTTTAATCTCCGGGGGCTTACCCGCCGCTGGCAAAGGCCTTGCCCTGCTTGCGGATAATGTGTTCCTCTGCGTACTTGATCCCACGCCCGTTGTAAGGCTCGGGCTTGCGGTGCGCTCTGATCTCAGCAGCCACCTGCCCGACCATCTGTTTATCCGCGCCGCTGATCTTCAACTTGTTCTGCTGGATATCAACCTTGATCCCCGCAGGCACTTCCACCACCCGGGTGTCAGCGTAGCCGACCTTCAGGTTGACCTTGTTGCCCTGCAGCTTCGCGGTCCAGCCCACGCCGTTGATCTCAAGGTTCTTCTCAAAGCCCTTGGTCACGCCCTCGATCATGTTCGCGATCAGCGAACGGGTCAGCCCGTGCATCGCCTTGGCGGTGCGGGAATCCGAGACACGTTCGATGACGACCTGGTCGCCTTCGACCTTGACGGAAACCTCGGGGCGGTGGGTGATGCTAAGCCGATTGCTGCCGGCCTCAACAGTGACCTGGTTGCCACTGACCGACACCTTGGTGCCAGCGAGCGCGACTGGTTTTTTTCCGATACGGGACATCGTTCAAATCCTTATTCCGTGGTTGGGGGCAAACGGGGGTTAACCGGGGGCGCCCTTCTCCACAGGTTTTTCCTGGGCCTAACCCGGGTTTACTCCACGGTACATAACAGTTCGCCGCCGACGTGCTGCTCCCGGGCCTTGCGGTCCGACATCACGCCGCTGGACGTGCTGACAATCGCGATCCCCAGACCACCCAGAGGCCTGGGCAGCAGATCGGCCTTGGTATACACACGACACCCCGGCTTGCTCTCACGTTTAAGCACATGGATCAACTGCTCGCCGTTGGGGCCGTAACGAAGATCGACACGCAGGATCCCCTGCCGGCCGTCGTCGATGATGCTGTAACCAGCGACGTAACCCTCGTCCTGAAGAACCTGGGCGATGCCGGTGCAGATCTTGCTGTTACGGCAATCGACGCGCTTGGCTTTGTTACGGGCCGCGTTGCGGATCCGGGTAATCATGTCTGCGATGGGGTCTGATAGAGACATTACGTTTGAACCTTACCTGTGAGTTTCACTCTTATTCAATCTCGTGCCAGTCTGCTCTTTAACGGCTAACCGCTAACAGCTAATGGCTCCTCTTACCACGACGCCTTACGCATTCCGGGGACTTTGCCTTCCAACGCCAGCTCACGCAGCTTGATCCGGGAGATACCGAACTTGCGGTACACCGAACGCGACCGCCCCGTCAGGGCACAAAGGTTGCGATAGCGTGTCGGGCTTGCATCACGAGGCAGCTTCTGCAGGCCCGCGTAATCGCCCTCAGCCTTGAGCTTCCGCCTAAGGTCGGCGTACTTCTCAATCGTCTTCTTGATCCTCGCCATCCTGACGATGGTTGACTTCGATGCCATGGTGTTCTCTTACCTGTCTCGGTGTTAGTGACCGTTGCTTACGTTCATCTTTTCGTGTGTTAGTTCTTCTTCTCGTCGGGCTTGATCAACGGGAAGCCCATCTCAAGCAGTGCCGCCCGCGAGATATCATCCGTGCTTCGCTTGAAGACCAGGTTGATATTCATGCCGTGGATGAATTGAGCACGGGTCATATCGACCTCGGGGAAGATCCCCTGCTCGTCCACACCAAACGAGTAGTTCCCACGCCCGTCGAACTTATCCCTCAGGCCGCGGAAGTCCTTGATCCGGGGGATCGCCACCGTGATCAGGCGGTCCAGGAATTCCCACATACGGTCGCCTCGCAGCGTGACCATCGCACCGACCTCGTAACCGATACGCAGCTTGAAGTTCGCGACCGCCTTCTTGGCCTTCTTGACGATCGGCTTCTGACCGGAGATCAACTCCAGGTCCGATAGCACCTGCTCGCGGGCCTTGGGGTTCAGCTTCGTACCTTCAAGCTGCTTACCCATGCCGACGTTGAGGATGATCTTGTCCAGCGTCGCAATAGCCATCGGGTTTTGAATCCCGAATTGCTCCTTGAGCTTCGTGGTGATCTGCTCGTTGTATTGTTTTTTTAACCGCGGGGTCATGGTTTTAGCCTTTAGCTGTTAGCTCTTAGCCGTTAGCCTGATATCTGTGTTTCTGTCTTCTTCAAGCTAATAGCAAAAGACTATTAGCCAACCTCTTCTTACTTCCGTGCCTTCTTCAGTGCCGGCCCCAACTGCTCGCCCGTGCTCGCAGCCACTCGGATCTTCGAGCCGTCTTCCTTATTCACAAACCGCACACGTGTCGGCTTGCCTGCAGCGACGGGCGATACGTTGGAGATATGAATCGGCATCTCCTTGCTCACCACCCCGCCCTGGGGATTATTCTGACTGGGCTTGACGTTCCTGGCACGAACATTCGCACCCTCAACCAGCACCTGGTTCTTCTCCGTCAGCACACGCAGGATCTTGCCCTGCTTGCCCTTACTCGAACCGCTGGTGACGATGACGTTGTCGCCTTTTCTTACATGTCGTGCCATTTAATTCAGCCTTTATCCGTTAGCTCTTAGCCCTTAGCCAGCGTGGTTATTACACCACCTCCGACGCGAGGGAAACAATCTTCATAAAGTTCTTCTCACGCAGCTCCCGGGCGACCGCACCGAAGATGCGTGTGCCACGGGGGTTCCCGTCGTCATCGATCAGGACTACCGCACTACGGTCAAACCGCACATAGCTGCCGTCCTTACGACGGATCGGGTTGCGTGTTCTGACAACCACCGCCTTGACGATCGTGCCGGTCTTCAGGTCGCTGCCGGGCAGGGACTTCTTGACCGAGCAGACGACCCTGTCGCCGACGCCCGCGGTCTTACGCGTGTACTTGCCTCGGCCGGTGGACCCGCCCAGCACACGGATCACATACGCGATCTTCGCACCGGTGTTGTCCGCGACGTCGACTCTTGATTCTGCCTGGAGCATGTCTCAATTCCTTGCATTGACCCCTAAGGGCCGGCCCGTTTATCAGGCCTTGGATCCGCCATGTGCCTCGAGCGGCGCCAGTGCCTTTTCGACAACCTTCACAAGCCGCCAGTTCTTGGTCTTGCTGATCGGTCGGCAACCGGTGATCTCAACACGGTCCCCCATCCCGCACTCGTTCTCCGGGTCGTGGACCTGGAACTTCGCTTGGCGGTGAAGGTACTTGCCGTACTTCTTGTGCTTCTGCTGGTAGTCCACTGCCACGGTGCAGGTCTTGTCACGCTTGTCGCTGACAACAACCCCGATCTTCGTGCCGGTGAGTATTCGCTGCTTAGCGTTGCTGGCTTGTTCGGTCACTTCGTGGACTCCCGTAACTGGCGGGCACGCTGCTCGGTGAGCAGCCGTGCGATGTCTCTGCGGATATTCCCCAACTGCTTGGGGTTCTCCAGCTTCTCGGTCACAGCCTGCGTACGCAGCTCAAAATGGCTCTTGCGCAGACGCTCGACCTCGACCTTCAACTCTTCGTCTTTGTACTTGTGTGTTTCGCTGGCTTTCATAGCTGTCTCAATGTCCGCGGCCATCAGGACCACGGCGGTGTTTTAGGCGTGACGCTTCTCCACGAAACGACACTTAAACGGCATCTTGTATGCCACACGGGCAAACGCCTGACGGGCCGCATCCCGCGGCACACCGGCAATCTCGTAAATAATCGTCCCAGGCTTCACACGCGCAACCCAGTATTCAGGCTCCGCCTTGCCTTTTCCCATACGCGTTTCCAGCGGCTTCTTGCTGATCGGCTTGTCCGGGAACACCCGCACAAACAACCGGCCCTCACGGCTGCAGTACTGCCTCGCAGCGATACGCCCAGCCTCGATCTGCCGAGCAGTCAGCCAGCCACCCTCAAGCAACTGCAAACCAAACTCGCCGTAAGCAACATAGTTGCCACGCTGGGCGTTACCGCGCACCTTGCCCCGCTGTTGTTTGCGGAACTTCACTCGTTTTGGCATCAGAGGCATCGGTCTTATCTCCGTCCACGGCTAACGCCGTGCTTTTCTTCTTACTCTTGCTTAGTGACGACCACGTGCACGAGGCCTGGCACCCGCGGCCTTGGACTCGATCTCGCCCTCGATCACTTCGCTGTACAGGCCGTGGAACACCCAAACCTTCACACCAATGATCCCGTAGGTCGTATGCGCCTCGGTCAAGGCATAATCAATATTCGCCTGAAGCGTCGCCAACGGGATCGCACCCAACCGAACATTTTCAGTACGGCTCATCTCGTGACCACCTAGACGCCCGGACAACTGGATCTTGCAACCCTTCGCTCCGGCGCTCATCGCGGCCTCGGCCTTCATCTTCATCACACGCCGGAAACCCGCACGCTTCGCCAACTGCTCCGCGATCGACTCGCCGACCAGCTTCGCATCCAGGTCCGCGTGGTGAACCTCGAGGCAATTGATCGAGACATTACGACCGGTCAGACGTTGAAGCTCAGCCGTCAGAGCGTCGATCTCCGAACCCTTGGGACCAATCACCAGACCAGGGCGTGCGGTCTTGACGATGATCTTCAACTCTTCACGCGTGCGCTCGATGTGGATATCACTCACAGCAGCGTAAGGAGCCTTGCGGTTGAACCGGTAGTCGCAAAACTTGCGGATCTTCTGGTCCTCGACCAACAGCTCGGCGTATAACGCCTTGGGCGCGTACCACCGGCTCTTGTGAGCCTCGGTGATGCCGACGCGGAAGCCGAATGGATGAACTTTCTGTCCCATATTGAAACCTGTTTCTGTCGCCGGGCTACACGCCCCGCGTGAGTTATTTTCGTTTGCCGGCCTGGTCCACGGTCACGGTAATGTGGCTGGATCGCTTAAGGATCGGGTGCGCCCGGCCACGGTCCTTGGGTTGAAATCGCTTCATCGTCGGGCCACTGTCAACCCGCACCTCGGTGACGATCATCGCCAACGCCTCGCGGTCCGACATCCCCTGCGCCTCTTGTGCGTTGGAGCGTGCCGCCTGCAGGCAGTTCTTGAGCATCACCGCCGCACGCTTCTTGGACAGCGTCAGCATGTTCATCGCTTCAAAGACGCTCTTGCCGCTGATCATCTGCGCGACCGGCCTCGCCTTGGTCGGGCTGATCCGTGCGCCTCGATGTATGTTCGTGTATCCCATGGTTCTTAGCCTTTAGCCTTTAGCTGTTAGCCTTTAGCTTGTGTCTTCGTTTCCGCCATCCGTCTTCATTCCGGCTAGTAGCTAAAAGCTAATAGCCAACGGCTTCTTTTTACCTCACACCCGAACGCTGGGCCTTGGTGCCCGTGGTGTGTGCCCTGAATATCCGCGTCGGGCTGAACTCGCCGAGCTTGTGCCCGACCATGTCCTCAGTCACGAACACCGTGTGGAACAGCTTGCCGTTGTGCACCATGAACGTGTGCCCGACAAACTCGGGGACGATCGTGCAGGATCGAGCCCAGGTTTTGATCGGATCGTGCCTGCCCATCTGAGTCAACTTCTCAACCTTGCGGTAGAGCTTGATGTTAACAAACGGGCCTTTTTTCAGTGATCGTGCCATACGTTCTTGCCTTTAGCTATTCGCTCTCAGCCCTTAGCTTGTTCCGTTCTAATGTCCGTCCGTTCTTATCCGCTACCAGCTAACGCCCAGCAGCTAACGGCCCTCTTATTGCAACTTCAACTGCCCGTATCGCTTGGATACGCGGCGGCGGATAATCAACTTGTTCGAAGCCTTGCCACGCTGACGTGTCCGCCCACCCTTGGATTGAACACCCGTCTTGGACGCGGGGGCACGGTTGCCCTTACTGCGACCATCACCACCACCCAACGGGTGATCGTGGTGGTTCTTCGCCACACCACGAACGTGCGGCCGACGACCCATATGACGGGCACGACCCGCCTTACCAATCACCACGCGGTTGTGGTCGGTGTTCCCGACCTGCCCAATCGTGGCCCGGCAATCAAGCGAAACACGACGGATCTCACCCGATGGGAAAACCAGGGTCGCCCACTCGCCTTCCTTATTAGTCAGCCTGGCGTAGCTGCCAGCCGATCGGCAGATCTGACCGCCGCGGCCGGCTACCAGTTCGATGTTATGCAGATTCAGACCGGCGGGGATCCAACGCAACGGCATGTTGTTGCCGGCCTTAGGCTCAACCCTCTCATTGCTCGAAATGACCGTGTCGCCATCGGTCAGCTTCAACGGAGCGATGATGTAACGGCGATCGCCGCCTTCATACTCAAGCAACGCGATGTTGCAGGTCCGGTTCGGGTCGTACTCAATCCCGATGACCGTCGCCTGCACGTCGTCCACGTTCCGCTTGAAGTCGATCCTGCGGTAACGCTGCTTGGCACCGCCGCCGCGACTCTGCACGGTGATCTTGCCATGGTGGTTGCGCCCACCGTTCTTGGTCTTCTTCACAAGCAACGACTTCTCCGGACGCTTCTTGGTCACCTCCGAGTAGAGGTTCACCGAAGCATTACGCCGACCGTTGGTTGTCTTTTTATATATTCGAATGGCCATGTCTTATCTCACATTACCCAGCCATCTTGGCCGGAATTCCATCTCATATATCCCAGCCATCCTGGCTGGAACCGATTCTCATATAGCCCGACTATTTGGGTCGGGTTTTTACGACCCGACCAAAATGGTCGGGCTATGTACCGCTGTTTAGAACAAATCAATCCTGTCGTCACCGGCAAGCAGCACGGTGGCACGTTTCCAATTCGACGTCTTGGCCGGCCCAAACTTCGTGCGGAAGTACTGGCCCTTGCGGATCTGCGTGCAGACCTTCGCGACCTTCACGCCGTAAATCTTCTCAATCGCCGCCTTGATCTGCGGCTTGCGGGCACGCATATCAACCTCGAAGCTGTACCGGTTGCGGGACTCGGTTTCCCAAGCGCTCTTCTCGGTAATCAACGGCTTTTTAATGACGGTGGTAGGTTCCATTATTTAGACCCTTCCTGCTTGGCCTTGCCCAGCTCATCGCTAGTCACCCTGCCCATGTAAGCCACAAAGGCCTCCTTGTCCACCAGCAAATAACGATGGTTCAACAGATCGAACGCGTTAAGGCGGTCGATCTGGGTGACGTGAACGTGTTCGAGGTTCCGGGCCGAAGCGGCTTCGTGACCGGCGACAGAGGGGAGGGCGACCAGGCAGGTCCGGTCGATTTTCAGCGAGACCAGGAGGCTGCTGAAGTTTTTAGTGTTGGGTTTGTCGTAGTCGAGCTTGTCGACGATCTTGATCTCGCCGTCGATCGCTTTCGCCAAGACGGCATTGCGATTGGCCAGGCGGCGCATCTTCACGGGCATGTCCTGTCGCCAGGAATGCGGACGCTTGGCAAACCCGTGCCCGCCGTGCCGCATGATGTTCGTGCCAGCAGCACCGCGACGAGCATTACCCGTGCCCTTCTGCTTATACAGCTTGCGGGTCGAATAGGCCGTATCCGCACGGCTCTTCGTCCGGGCCGAGCCTTGACGGCGGTTCGCGTGGTAACGGACATACGCCTGCTTCAAAAGTATGGGCCGAACCTCACCGCCGAGCTTCTGCTCGTCGATCTGGATCGTCCCGACTTCTTCGCCGGCCTGATTGTGTACTGTGATATCGATCATCTTAAAGTCACCTACGGTCCCGCTACGGGATGCGTGTGTTTCGCCGCCAGGGCATTGGCCCACAACTGGGCCTGGTTGGGATGCCCCACGACTCGGCTGTTAAACCGAATTGTTGTGGCGTGGTAGTTTCTTTTAGAAGCCGTTAGCTATCAGCTAACTCTCGGCTCCCACCAGACTTTCTACGCCTTGGCGAGCTTTGCCTTTCCCTTGTAGAGGCGTACCGCCTCACGGATCATCAACAAACCCTTGTTCGCTCCAGGCACCGGGCCTTTAACCAGCAAGAGGTTCTTTTCTTTATCTATCCCGACGATCGGCAGACTCCGAACAGTTACCCGCTCATTGCCCATCCGCCCGCCCATCCGGATACCCTTCTTAGGCTTACCCGTACCCAGGTTCGAGCTACGGCCACTGATTGAACCAGGCGAACGGTGCTTACGCTCCACGCCGTGCGTCGCCAGTTGACCCTTAAAGCCATATCGTTTCATCACCCCAGCCGTGCCCTTGCCCTTGCTGGTGCCGGTGACATCGACGAACTTGATTTCGTTAAATACTTCGACGGTCAGCTCTTGCCCAAGCTCATACGAAGCCGCCTCGCCGTCCGCCAGACGTACCTCGCGGTGACGCCGCTTGGGGGTCAGCCCCGCCTTGGCGTCGTGACCGATCACCGGGAACGTCGAGTTTCGCCCTTTAATATCCTCAAAAGCGATCTGCACCGACTCGTAGCCGTCAGCCTCAGTCGTCTTGAGTTGGCTCACGAAGCAAGGCCCAGCCTGAATAACGGTCACAGGGATGTTGTTCCCGTCGTCGTCGTACAGCCGGGTCATCCCGATTTTTCTACCTAGTATCGCTGCGGGCATCGTCGTCGTCTCCAAGGGGGCAAACCATCTTGCGGTTGCGGATCGTGGCTCTTTTCGCCAGAGGATCACGCCCCTGTTTTGATCGTTCCAGTTCTATCTAACAAACAGGCGGGACTTGCCCGCCAACACACGCGCCTCGCAGGCTACGCCTTGATCTTCACAAATACACCCGCCGGGACAACCAAGCGGTTCAACGCCTCAACTGTCCGGGCGTTGGGATCGATGATGTCGATGATCCGCTTGTGTGTCCGGATCTCAAACTGATCACGACTCTTCTTATCCACATGCGGACTACGCAGCACCGTGTACCGCTCGATCCGCGTCGGCAGCGGAATCGGACCCGCAACCTTCGCGTTGGTACGCTTGGCGTGGTCTACGATCTCACGGGCCGAGGCATCCAACGCCTGGTGATCGTAAGCTTCCATCCTGATTCGGATCTTCGTTGCTGCCATCGACTGCTAGCCTCTACTCTTGCGTGACTTACGCACAAATATCCATCGCGAACGCCGCGACGAGGTGAGCCGAGTAGTGTAACCATCCCAGTAAAGTTGTCAATTCGGTTAAAGCCTACGCCCCAATCCCCAAAACCCCACCCTTCCCAACCCCAAACCCCAAACCCCAGACCCCAGACCCAATCCCCCCACAAACCCTGCCCCCACAACACCTAAAGATCTCGGCAAGCCTCTTCCAACACATGCTCCGCCACAAAGATCGGCACGTCCTGAGCCACACCCAACGCGATCGCGTCGCTCGGCCGAGAGTCGATATCAATCAACTCCCCGTTATGTCGAAGGTGCAGCCTCGCAAAAAATGTACTCTTTTTAAGGTCCGTAATCACGATTTTCTCGAGTTTTGCCCCCAGCCCCGCGATCACCTCCGCCAACAGCTCGTGCGTCAAAGGCCTCGGCGGCTCCTGACCCATCAACCGCCGCTCGATCGCCGCAGCCTCCGTCAGCCCGATCACGATCGGAAATACCCGCTCGCCATCGACCTCACGTAATTCCACGATGTGCATGTCATCCGTCTCACGGATCAATATCCGCGATAATTCCATACGAACTGTCATTTTAAGAAGCTCCTGCACGACCCGATATGCATCCACTTAAACCATCCACAACCACCCACATCATACCCCCCACTCCCCCCGCTTCCCACTCCCCACCCCTTCTTATTTCCAGCTTTCTCCCCCTCCCCTCTTCACATCATAAATCAGCACTCATCAATCAGTACTCTCCCCCCTACCCCCCCACCCGCACCAGCGCGTGATACCCCCCATCCTGATAATCCGTCACCCGCCCCGTCGGCCAAACCTGCTGCTCATGAATAACCTCCCCCTTCACCACCCCCGCTAACCACCGAGCCTGCGCACCGTTCTCCTCCTCTTCAAGACTACATGTGCTATACAAAATCACCCCGCCTGGCCCGACCCACTTGGCGCTCCGCCGCATGATCTGCCTCTGCAATGTCACCAGCGAACCCAGCGTCCGGGTATCAAACCGATACCGCGCCTCAGGCCGACGCGCCAGCACCCCCGTATTCGAGCACGGCACATCCAACACCAACAAATCCAGCTCATCCTTAGGCTCACTCTCCGGCCCAACCACCCGCACATTCTCAAGCCCCTGGATCGAACCCCGTAACGCCGCCCGCCGCGTATCATCCACATCCGTCGCACCGATCTTCGCCCCCGGGTGCATCGCCGCTAGCTGCCGCGTCTTCGTCCCCCGACCCGCACAAAAATCCAAGGCAAGCGACACACTCAAATCACCCGTACTCTCCATCGGCTTCGCCGACCCGGGATCCTGCACACGCCTTGAAGAATCCGCCCGGATGAAATCACCCAACGCACCATGACCCCCACGCCAAACCACAAACCCACCCTGGTCGTGCGGCTGATACAGCTCCGTCACCTCTCGCTCAAACCCCGCCTCCACCGCCACAATCACCGGCGCAGATACCACACCGTGCAGGCAGTATTCCGTCGCGCGATCCTCACCAAACGCTGTAATCCAGCGGTTAATCAGATATTTCGGATGACTCGTCGCCACCCCCAGATGCCGCGTCGTCCTGTCCGTCTCCGGCAGCAACCCCTCGTTCAACCTCACACACCCCCCATCCACCGGCAACAAATCACGCGCAGGCTCCCACGTCACCCCCGGCTCAAACCCCTGCACCATCTGCGAAATCTTCCGCAGCACCGCGTTCACCAACGCCGACGCCCCCGACCGGATGTGCTGCCGCGCAATCGTCACCTGCTCATCCACCACCGCATGCGCCGGCAAACGATCCATAAATACAAGCTGCGCCGCACCCGTCAGCAGCACCCCCTGCATGCTCGCCTCCATCGACGCCAAGGGCTTCTCCAACGCCTTATTCAACAGGAATTCAAGCGTGATCCACCGCTGCAGCGCCGTCCGCTGGATCGCCAGCGCCAGCGCAGAATCCTGCGGGCTTAGCCCCGAGGTATTCAATATCACAGCCGGAAGGTCGGGGAAACGCTTGGCGGCACCAGCCAGCGAAGACGCGGCGGCACCCCGTGCGGTACGAGGTCGATTGGTTTGCACTGGCATATTAATAGATCATACGGATTCTGAATTAGGCCGTGAGTAGTCCCCCCACCCCCTTCCCCCAAAGCCCGGCAATCCCCTTTCCCCAAAGCCCGGTCATGGCCCAACGGGCCTTGGCCGGGGTCGCCTCCAAAGCATCACCCGCCCTTAGGCTTCCCCGTCTTGTCAGCCTCAGGCGTCGGCTCAACCACCGCAATACCCAACGCCTTATAAACCTCTTCCATCAGTTGATCCACCTTAAAAGGCTTGAACATCACGCTCGACAACCCATCCTGACTCGCACGGACGATCGAGTGGTGCGGGTCATAACCAAAACCCGTCATCAGGATCACAGGCATATCATCCCGCTGACGACGCGCCGCCGCAAACACCTCATACCCATTGCGGTAAGGCATCTTGATATCAGAAATCACCAGGTCAAACGCATCCTGCTCCAACAGCGTGCAACTCTCATACCCATCCTTACACACCTCGACCACACACCCCGCCTTAACCAGGATGTCGCCGATCGACTTGCGAATGTTCGGCTCATCGTCCGCCACCAACACACGCTTCCCCTTCAATAACGGGTCAGGCCCCACCGACACATGCTCCTTCGCGCCCAGCACCACGTTAGGCCCAGCCGCCACATGCTTCATCGAGTCCCGGATCTTCTCCACATGATCCACGATCCGATTCAGCCGACCGCGCATCGTGTCGTCGCCGATGTATTCCTCCATCAGCGTCCGAGCCTCGGTCACGATGTCCGCCATAGGCTGAGCCATCTCCTGCACCACGCTATCCGTGATCTGCCCGCTGGTCGCGCAACGCTCCGTCACCAGCAGATCCAGAATATTCAACGCCATCCCCACATACCGCCCGAATATCTCCGCAAACTGCCGATCGTCCTCGTTAAATTCCACAACCGTCTCCGACTCGATGTTGTAAACACCCACCACCTTGTCGAACAGCTTCAACGGCACCGTCAACGAACTCTTGCAATGCCCCAAACCCAGCACATAACGCGGGTCTTTCTCCGTGTCGTGGCAGATGTAGCTCCGCCCCGTCGCCGCCACATACCCGCAGATCCCGTTGCCCTCCGGCTGGGCATATAAATCAATCTCCAACGCCTCACTCGGCAACCCCTCCGCAATCACCACCTCCAGCTTGCTGCTCCGCTTATCCAACAGCCTCACCGCGAAGTGGTCGAACCGCATCAGCTTCTTGGAGTACTTGATGATCTTCTCTTCAAGCAGACGCAGCCGTTCCGTCGGCGAGAGCTTGGAAACCACCTCCGTCTCGATCCGCGACAGCTCACGCCCCGCCGCATCAATCGCATCGATCTTCCCCTGCAAGCGCCGCCCGCTCGTCGCATCCCACACCACCGCCACCACCTGCTGCACTTTCCCATCGTCCGTCACCACCGGCGAACAGATCATCTCAAAGTAATAATCCTCAACCTGGAACGTGTACTTCTTACTTCGCGGGCTGGACACATCCGTGATCGGCCCGGACTGGGTCGCGAAAACAGACAACGCCTGCAAACACACCTGACGCACATGCTCACTCACCGCAGGCGTAAAACTACGCATCTTCCGGTTCGACCACGTCGTCCGACCATCCGGATCAACAATACACACGCCCTCACCGATCGTGTTCAGCACCAGGCTCGACTTATCGCCGACCAGCGCACGCTCCAAGGGCAAAAAATCCCCCACATCCGCAAACACCGCGTGGTACGAATGCGTCCGCAACGCCGCCATCGCCTTTTCCATCTCGTCGAACACATCGACATGGAATATCTGGCTAAGCTCCTGCGTCACAGGAAAATCCTGCGTCACCTTCCCAGCAAGAATTAAAATACGCGGTCGAGTCTCATCCATATATACAGCACACCTGGGTCCAGGTAATAACGACATCCAATACCACTGCCAAATTAGTATCGAGCCAACCCCAACCAACCCATTAGTTTACCCCACCCCACCCACGAATCAACACCCGACAAACCGCAATAAAAAGACCCATATAACCCCATAACCCCGCCCCATCCCCCCTCACCCGGCTGAGGCCGCTTCACCAGCCGTGTCTAATACGGACCCAGGCTAATCTTCGCGCGTTTACGAAACGCCCCCTACCTACAACTTTCGCATCACCACCGAATCCGCCAGCCCAAGCAGATATGCCCGCGCCGCCGTCTCCTCCAGATTCTCAATCAACCCCAACTTCGCCCGCTGCACCAGCGAAGCCGCCTTTTCTCGGGCGTAATCCAGCGACTTCCCAGCCGTCAACACCTCACGCACGCGCCCCGCATTATCACGCGCTTGCTCTGCCGACACCCCCGCCTGTGCCTGCGACTTCAACAGCCCCAGCAACGCCTCGCGCCCCCCACCCTCACACGCACCGATCGCATGAATCAATGGCAACGTCAGCTTGCCCTTCGCCAAGTCCTGCCCAAGTGTCTTGCCCACCGTCGCCTGATCCCCCGCCAGGTCCAGCACATCATCAATAATCTGAAACGCGATCCCCAGCGTCTCCCCGTAGCCATACAACGCATCCGCCACCTTCTTCTCGCACCCACTCAACTCCGCCGAAACCCCGCAGCACACCCCGCACAGGCTCGCCGTCTTACGCTTGATAATCTCGAAATACGTCTGCTCCGTAAGCCCCAACGCGTGGCGGTTCGATAGCTGCAACAACTCACCCTCGCACACCGTATTCGTCGCGTGCGCCACCATCCGGCTCACCGCCGAACTACCCAGCGAAGAACACAAATGATACGCATGACTAATCAGATAATCCCCCAGCATCACCGCCGCCTCGTTCCCCTGAAGATGATTGATCGTCGCACCCTGCCGGCGCATCCGCGCATCGTCAAGCACATCGTCATGCACCAGCGTCGCCATGTGAACCATCTCCACCACCGCCGCCGCCGTCAGATGCTCTCGCCCGGTCCGCTCACGCCCCGGCTCAACCGCCATCGCCGTCGCCAGCACAAGCATCGGCCTAAGCATCTTCCCGTGGTATCGCTGCGCGTGCTCCGCCAACTCATTCACACAAGCCAGATCACTCTTTAGTTCCTCCGCAAACAACCGCCCAACCTCCACCAGGTCGGCGTCCAGCCGTTGACGCACCGTGCTGTCCTGCGATGTGAGTACAGACATCCAGCCATTCCTGACATAAAAAAAGTGGACCCACACACGATTGTAGCGGCACCCAGCCGCCCATGCTCGCCGATCTCCCTAAAAATCCCCACGAACCCCGCCCGACACTACGTTTTTAGTTGACAGGGTTTGCGCCCGATTCTACTGTTCATATAGCTAGGCCATCCTTGAGGGGACGGCCGCCTGGCCCCGGATCGTCTAACCACCACACCGCCTGTCTAACGATGAATCAATCAAACGAAACAGGCTCCGACACCCTCCTGGGCAAACTACTCGTCGAACGAGGACTCGCCACCAGCGACGACATCCAATCCTGCATCCAGGTCCAACGCGAAGTCTCCCTGGAGTCCAGCGTCGCAGACGAACAGGAAACCCCAAATCAACGCAGCCTCGCACAGGTGATGATCGACGAAGGCATCGTCACCCAGAAGCAGATCGACCGCATACGCCCCGAAGTCGAAGAGCAAAGCGGCAAACGCCAAATCCCCGGCTACCAGATCCTCGAACGGCTCGGCGCAGGTGCCATGGCCACCGTCTACAAAGCCAGACAACTCAGCCTCGACCGCATGGTCGCCGTCAAGGTCCTGCCCCGCAAACACACCAACAACGAAGACTTCGTCAGACGATTCTTCGACGAAGGCAAAGCCGCCGCCAAACTCAACCACCCCAACATCGTCGCCGCCATCGACGTCGGCCAGGCCGGCGAAACCTACTACTTCGTCATGGAATACGTCGAAGGCAGAAGCGTCTTCGAAGACATACAGGACAAAGGCCCCTACGCCGAAAAAGACGCTCTCAAGATCGCCATCGACATCGCCAAAGCCCTCGAACACGCACACAACGCAGGCTTCATCCACCGCGATGTCAAGCCTAAAAACATCATGCTCACCAACGACGACACCGCCAAGCTCGCCGACATGGGCCTCGCTCGCGCCATCTCCGACCGCGAAGCAGCCGAAGCAGAAGCCGGCAAAGCCTTCGGAACCCCCTACTACATCTCACCCGAACAAATCAAAGGCGAAGTCGATGTCGACAGACGCGCCGACATCTACAGCCTCGGTTGCACACTCCACCACATGGTCACAGGACGCGTCCCCTTCGACGGCTCAAACCCCTCAGCCGTCATGCGCAAACACCTCAACCAAGACCTCACCCCCGTAGACCACATCAACCACGACCTCACCAAAGGCCTCGCCGAAATTATCGAGGTCTGCATGGCGAAAAATCGCAAACAACGCTACGCCACCGCCAGCGACCTCCTCCAGGACCTCAAAGCCGTCGCCAAAGGCGAAGCACCCCCGTTCGCACGCAAAATGTTCGACCTCTCAGAACTCTCCGCACTCGACCAATCCGCCGGCCCACTGGACATCGTCGCTCTCCCCCAGCCCGAACCCCTCATCGAATCCCCCCTCTTCTGGATCGCAGCCATCGGCTGGTTCGCCGTCGTCCTCCTCCTGGTCATCCTCCTGGTCACCCTCGCCTCAAACTGATCCCCCCCATCCCACGCCTGCGGCTTAGCGCCCCATCCCCCTCCTCACATCATCAATCAATTCCCCCGCAAAGCCCGGTCATGGCCCTCCGGGCCTTGGCCGGGGTCTCCCCTCCCACTCCCCAAATCAGCAATCAGCAACCGAAGGTCCGCGAAGCGAAATCACACATCATAAATCCACCCCTCCCCCCGCCCGATAACCCCCATCACGGGAACATTCCCGTCCCCCCAACTGTTAACCCTCTGGACGCAACAGACGATACCTTTGAACAAGGGCATCCAGGGCTTTGACCTTATGAACCCACATAACGACCACCCACAACCCGCCAATACCAACCCACCAGCCACCAAAAAACCGTGGCCCTGGCGCTTTATCCTCCTGGTCACCCTCTTGGCAACCGGCGTCGCCTACGCAAGTTACGCACGAAGCAACGGCAGACACGACAAAATCGCCTGGCGACATTCCTACAACCAGGCCACCATCGAAGCAGATGAAAACAACAAGCCCCTGCTCGTCTTCTTCACCGCCGACTGGTGCGGACCCTGCAAACAAATGAAAACATGGGTCTTCTCAGATAAGCTCCTCGCCAACACCATCGAAGCAGCCTTCGTACCCGTCAAAATCGACCTCACATCCCAAGGCCTACCCGACCAGCACATCGCCGATCGCTACAACGTCACCGCTATACCCACCCTCCTGACCTTGACCCCCGACGGCAAACAGATCAGCATATCCTCAGGCGCACTCACCAAAGACCAACTACTCGCCTGGCTTGATAACGCAAACCAACGCTACGCCAAATTAAAAACCGAACACGCCTCCGCAACCGCACTCGTCCAGGAAAAACACGGAAACTAAACCCACAACACTCTGACTTAAATCAACCGCTCCAACCCAGCCGCTTGCGGCTTCGCGATCCTAATATTAAATCGCCCGCACACACAGCCGGGAATGATCCACCACGAAAGGAACGACGACGATGACCACACCACTACGTTCACTGATCGACTCAGGCACCAAGCTCTGGCTTGATTCCATCGACCCCGAACTCACGACCAAGAACCGCGAGCTTGGCGCAACCGGCGCAACCTCCAACCCCATCATCATCTCCAACCTCATCAACACCGGCCGATTCGACGCCATACTCGGCAGCTTCTTCCAAGCAGGTCACACCGACGAAGAAGTCGCCTGGCTCACCACCGACCACCTCGTCAAACAAGCTCAAGACGTCTTCCAACCCGTCTGGGAACAGACACAAGGCAACGACGGCTACGTCAGCTTCGAACTCGACCCCCTTCTCGAAGACGGCGAGCTGGGACCACCCCACGACCAACGCGTCAAACAATACATCGCTCTCGGCAAAAAATGGGCCGCCGGCCACACCAACCGCATGATCAAAGTCCCCGCCACCGCCGCAGGACTTGACGCCGTTGAAGAACTCGCCGCCGCAGGCATTACCCTCAACGTCACGCTCATCTTTTCCAAACGTCAATACGAACTGGCACGCGACGCCGTCTGGCGCGGTGCCCAACGACGCAAGGACGGCCTCGACGGATTCAAGAGCGTCTACAGCATCTTCGTCTCACGCGTTGACGTCTACACCGAAAAACGTGTACCCAACCTTATCGACGCAGCCCAAGGCGAAGTCGGCATCGTCAACGTCAAACGACTCTGGCAAAATAACCAGGCCTTCTGGGCTGACAAGGGACTCAAGCTCGACCAGGAAATCATCTTCGCATCCACCGGCACCAAGAAGCCGCAAGACCCCGCCGACAAATACGTCGGCGCTCTCGCCGGCAGCGACATCCAGACCAACCCACCCGCCACCAACGACGCCATCCAACTCCTGGGCAACGCCTACACCCGCACCGTCGATCAACTCCCCCCCCAGGAAGTCCTCGACGACATCGACGCCAAGGTAGACCAGGACGCGCTCGAGCAGACCCTCATGGAGGAAGGCACCGCCAAGTTCGCCGACCCCCACAAAGCACTACTCGAACTCATCAGCACCAAACGTCAATCACTAGCAGCCGCCTAACCAGCGACCCCTCAAAACAAACCCACCCCAAAGCCCCGCCCAAACGGCGGGGCTTTTTTTCCGCCCCTCCTCCCCGTTTAGCGGCGGATCGTAGATCCGCGCGTCCCCCCACACCCCCATAATTCTCCCCAATTCAAACTATTTACAGCGTGACAACCGACTACCAACGCTATACTTAATCAAGACGACAAGCGATACACCCCCCGCTAATTTTGCCCGTGTAAACACACATGTTCACGCATACCCCACCCCCCCACCCACGAAGCGCCGCAACTTGTCGCGTTTCCCAACCCCCATTTCCTGCTTTTCCTGATTCCCAGTTTTCCTGCTTTCGCACCACCGCTTTCACACTCATCGAACTGCTCGTCGTCATCTCCATCATCGCTCTACTCGTCGGCATCCTCCTCCCCGCACTGGGCGCAGCACGCAAAACCGCACAAGCAGCCGTCTGCCTCGGACACGAACGCGGGCTCGGCCAAGCCGTCGCCTCCTACACCACCGACGAACGTAACTTCCTGCCAGGCCCAAACACCTCCGGCGCCTACCTCTGGAAAAACAACGCCTACCAATCCAACCGCCCCAACGAACCCGTACAAAGCTGGGACTGGATCTCACCCACACTCGGCAACTCAATCGGCTTCTCCGAAAACCCCACCACACGCTACCGCGACATCTTCCAAACCGAATTCAAGTGCCCCGCCAACGACCAGTTCTACGACGGCAAATACGCCGGCCCCGACATCGGCATCGACCCCGCCAGCCTACCCATGAGTAGCTACACCTCATCCATCGGCTTCCACGGCGGCAGCAACCCCGGCGATTTTTCTCCCGTCTTCCCCATCACCAACGCACTGATACTCCCCGAAAACACCGGCTCAAAACTTGACGCAATGGGACCCCCTTCAATCAAGATGTGGGCCATGGACGGCTCTCGCTACGTCAACACACAGGGTGTCATCACCTTCGACACCCTCACCAAAGGCAACATCCAGGGCGGCAACTTCATGACCCGCAGCCCCGCCGTCGCCACACGACTAAGTAACGGCAGCCCACACCGCGTCGACAACAACGGCGATCTCGTCGAAGCCTCCAAACGCACCGGCTTTAGACACAGCGAAAAAATGAACGGCGTCTTCCTCGACGGTCACGCCGAAGCCTTCGACAACGATTCCTCTAGAAACCCCGAATACTACTTCCCCACCGGCTCCAAAATACGCACACCAACCTTCTTCGTCGCCCCAGTAACCTTCGGCCAAACCCTCCGCTAACCCCCCCCCCCACACTCACTCACTTCCCCCCTCCAAAAAACCACGCTTGCGGTTTAGCGCCCCATCCCCTCTTCAACTCAACACTCACACCTCCCCACCAAAACCACACCCCCCGTTTAGCGGCGGATCGCAGATCCGCGCGTTGACCAACGGGCCAAACCCTCAGATAACCGCTAAACCCTGACCGCCACAATCACCCCTTCACACCCCAAGCCCGAATCAAGGCGCATCAATAATCGTCGGCGTCATCGCCGCAGGATCCCATATCCGCCCATACTCAAACCGCCGCGACGAACCCGCTATCGTGAAGCCACGCACATACTTGTAAATCTCTTCATCCGCTTTTTGTCGCAACTCCCCGTGACCATCCGCAAACCCATACGCCGCCTGATTGCTGTGATAAAACTTAACACGATCGACGAACCCCGAGTTCCCGCCCGGCAGATCGCTCCAGAAATCCATGAAGTACCCATCGTTCACCCCCCGCGGTGGTGACCCGTCAGAAGTCGAATCCGGCGTCCCACCCTCATCCATCAGAAAAATCAGGTTCGACGGCTCACGGAACTGCGGCGTCTTGGGATAACGCACCAATAGATTCCTGCTCGGCCCAACAACCGCCTCATACGCAGGCTCCATCGATGTTCGCGGCGCACTCGTGATCACTTTCCGATACAGGTGATGGCTGATCGTGTAACTAAGATTACTCCCACGATGCTCCCAGGGATCACTCGGACACACAAAGACATTCTTCTCTGGCGTGTACTGAAACAAACTCCCGTCCGCGAGATCAATATTCGGCGGATCCTCCGTTGTATTCAGATAGTCCCCCGAGGGAATCCACGAACCCGTGTAGTCGTTCCGGATGTCCGTCGTACCACGCTTGGACCACCCCGGCCACCACTCACCGTTGTCCGTCCCATACGCCACGAACGCCGTCGAAAGGTTCTTCTGATGTGTCAAACACACAAGACCACGCGCAGACTCACGCGCCGCCCCCAACGCAGGCAGCAAGATCCCCACCAACAACGCAATAATCGAAATCACCACCAACAACTCGATCAACGTAAACCCACGACCCACACGCCCCCCAATGCCCACGCTCTCCAAACGCGGCACCGCCCCCGATACACCCAATACCCCCCGCGCCCACGCAGCCGTCTTACACATACAGATCATGCTCTTAACTCCCAATAGTTTGATGGGCACCGCCGAAGCAACTGATATGAGATGCCGAAATGAATGCGCTACAGATATCTCTGAAGCCGCGCCCTGACCATAATGACACCATTATCCTACAATCATCCCGCCCGCTTTCGCAACATAATTATGCGATTGCCGTGAATTTAGCTTGCCATCTCAGAATAAATTTCATCTTTTGATTTGCCTTGCGAACCTACCAATCACGCACCCGCAGGTATTTACAGAGGGGCTTCGCTAAAAACCATTTCCACATACTCAATCCCCCACGACTAGCCGCCTACAACTTCGCTAGCTCAACCGTTATCCCGGGATCAGGTGTTTTACGGCTTACAAGAACTTTTCCCTTGGATTCTTCCCGATCTACCACTATTATCATCCTGTGGGGCGGCACGTCAGATATCAATTCGTGAGGGTGGAATGAAATATCAACTAAGCATACTTTCGACCGTATCGCTCCTCGCGACACTCGCACCCCCCGCCGCACACGCCGCCATCATCGGGGCCCAGGCACAGTTGATCGAAAACTTCCACAACGTCGGCGGCACCGTCACCATCATCGACAATGACACCTTCCGCGTCGATAACTTCACCTACGACGGCGGCGGACCCCTGGTCTACTTCTATCTGGCCCCAGAAGAAACCAACGCATCCTTCACCACAGGCCTGGAAATCTCCCCCCTGCTCAACGGCACCATCTTCGACGGCACACAAGGACCACTCTTCTTCGACCTACCCGCTGGCGAAACCTTTGACAGCTACAATGCCATCTCCGTCTGGTGCGCACAGTTCAATGCCAACTTCGGTTCAGCCACATTCAACCCCGTCCAAGGCGACCTCGACGCCGACGGCTTCGTCGGCATCAACGACCTGAATATCGTGCTAACCGCATGGAACATGAACACACCGCCCGCCGACCCGATGGCCGACCCCTCAGCCGACGGCTTCGTCGGCATCGACGACCTTAACTTCGTACTGAGCAACTGGAACGCAGGCTCCCCACCACCACCAGCAACCTCCACCATCCCAGAACCCGCAACCGCCGCGCTCCTTTGCTGCGCGGGCTTGACCCTCTTACGTCGCCGCTGAACCGCATACCTCCCCCGACACACCGGGGGGTGCCGGGGGATGCCGGGGGACCGGGGGACCGGGGGATGCCGAAAGCGTAAAGCCTACTCCAGGCTCGCGCCGTTCGGTAAAGTCACCCGCGGCGCATCCTCACCATCAATCTCCCTCAGATTCCCCAACGGATCCTTCTGCAACCGCAAAAACTTAAACCCAAGCAGCCGTGCCTTCCCCGCCGCATCACGCTCAGCATTATTCGCTATCGAACGCGCAATATATTCATCGATCGGCTCCTCCCGAACCTCCGGCCTAGCCGAATGAATCAGATGCACCTCACCATCATCACCCAACACGATCAGCCCCGTGTGCCCCACCCACGCGCTACCACCAAATATATCCTCCATCGAACCCGCCGCCGCACCCCCGCTACCCCCCGCATTTCGGCCTCCCCGACCCCCGTGCCCAGCCACCTTCTTCTTACCGGGCGTTTCACCGGGGGTCCCCCGCACAATATTCACAAAATCCCCATCCCGTAACCGCCCCTTCGCCATCTCAATATCCTCAAACCGAATAAACTCATGCACGTATTTCTGCACCGGGATATCCGTCTCCAGCTTGTACCGCCCACGCAAAAACTTCGCACGATCCACCTTCTGCTCAAAACGCGCCGTCCGACCACGCGCAAGCTCAGCCGTAATATCACGCACCAGCCAACCGTTGTTCGGGTTCCAGTCCGCCTCCGTGTAATGGTTCCGCGTCACCACCCCGATCCGCCCATCCTTATAACGGATCCGCTGCAGCATCCGGATAAAATCTTCCCAATTCCCCGTCAACGCCATCGCATAAGTATGCTCCGCATACACCAGACAATCGCTCTTGCCCAGACTATAAATCGGCTGCGGATCGTAATGCTCAAAAGGCATCTCACCCAACAAATACAACTCATAAGGCTGACCAATATTCTTCCGCGCCAGATGCGCCACACGCCTGGGCAACTCAGGCTCAAACACACACAAATACCGCAGATATAGATCCACCTCACCCTCATCAAACTCATACAACGGCTTCGCAATCAAACCCACCAACACCTTCGGATCAATCCCCGCCTCATCACATATCCGCCGCTGCTTACGAGTCAACCCCACACGCCTGGGCTTCGCCTTGAGTACCTCAGCCTCCTGCTCCCCCTTGAGCAATTCAAGCTGCGCCTCCAGTTCCTTAACCCTCGCATCGATCTGTGCCTGGGCCGTCAACTGCTCCGCCGGCTGCGTCCCCGCCACATTGTCAGGAGCAACTCCGGGGGCCGCATCCTGACACCACCCCACCGATCCCATCGAAAGCACCAAAGCCAACCCCAACAACGCGCTTGTCTTAAAGTAGTTCATCCCCCAATCATACCCCCACCCAAACCCTTTCACACCCCCACCCAATCCCCAAGCCGCAAGGCCGCGAAGCTGCCGCGGTTCCCCCCAACACTTCCCCCACCACGCTTAAATCCCAAAACCCACGCTTGCGGTTTAGCGCCCCCTCCCCTCTTCACATCAGCAATCAGCACTCATAAATCAGACATGCCTTCTACCCCACCTCCGACCTCTACAACTCCGTCCTATTCTTATCCGTGTTTATCTGTGCTCATCCCTGTTACCCGTCTTGGAATCCCGCCATCATCTTCTTCATCCGTTTGTATCCGAACCCATCCGAATTAATCCCCATCCCCACCCCGACTATTTCTCTCCATTCTTATCACCGTTCATCAGCGTTCATCCCTGTTACACCTCCTCATCCCCCATCCCCCCTTCCCCTACAATACCCCCATGCCCACCATCAACTGGTTCCCAGGCCACATGAACAACACGCGCCACGCCCTCGCTGCGCTCATGCCCACCTGTGACGTCATCATAGAACTCCTCGACGCACGCCTCCCCCTCTCCTCAAGCAACCCCCTGCTTGACGAACTCCGCCGAAACATCCCCGGCAAAGGCGAACACGGCGCCCACGGCGACGTCCCCTGCATCACCCTACTCACCAAAGCAGACCTCGCCGACCCCAAAGTCACCGCCGCCTGGCAGCAATACCTACACGACCACCGCAACGTCAAAACAGCCGCCGTCTGCCTCAACGACAAAGACGACATCAAACGCCTCCCCAAGCTCGTCAAAAAACTAGCCCTCAAGAAAAACCGCCACGGCAAACCCCTCCGCGTCATGATCGTCGGCATCCCAAACGTCGGAAAATCCACTCTCGTCAACGCACTCCGCGGCAAAAGAATCGCAAGAGTCGGAGACGAACCCGCCGTCACCAAGGGCCGTCAAGAAGTCAAGCTTGGCAAAGACATCGTCCTCGTCGATACCCCAGGCATCCTCTGGCCCAAGTTCGAGGGCCAAGGCGTCGGCCTAAAACTCGTCATCAGCGGCGCAATCAAAGACACCGCCTACGAATACAACGACATCGCCATCCCCCTCATCCGTTGGCTGCAATCCCAATACCCCGACGCCCTCCAGACCCGCTACAAACTAGACGACCCCCAACTAGAACCCACCCAACTCCTCAATCTCATCGGCAAAAAACGCGGCTGCCTCGTCGCCGGCGGCCAAGTAGACGCCTCCCGAGCCTGCGAACTACTCCTAAGAGAAATCCGCAGCGGCAAACTAGGACGACTCAGCCTCGAATCACCCGATAGCACCAACGCCCTCACCGAATAGCACCATCACCAAATAAAGCCCACGAGGGAGAAACGCTGTCGGATACCGTGATCCCCATGAAAACGAATAACGGCTTAAAATCAGATGACGAATCATGTCGCCATTCTCGACACGAGCATGACGGATGAGGTGAATATGAATAATATCATGCGGGAAAATCGTGGGGCGGTCTACCGTGTTTCCTTGGTCGTGGTGACAATGTTGGCGGTTGTTTGTGGGCTGCTATGGGTCGGATCGTATTTTGTAAATATCATGGCTGACATAGCGATGTCTTCTAGCACCGCGTGGATGGCTTCGGTGAATGTTGGTTCTCTGGAGTTTATTTACATCGATTCACTTCTGCCTGTGGCTTCCGGCTACAGATTTGAGTGGCACGGCGGGGGTTTTCTCCCAAGTCGTTTGTGGACATTCTATTGGCATGATCGTCCTTATGGATGGACAATGATGCTTCCTCTTTGGGTTCCTTTTCTGTTTCTATCTATCTGGCCGACCACCGCCACCGTACAGTGGCTTCGTGCCAAGCCAATTGTGGGCCTATGTACCGCTTGCGGCTACGACTTGCGAGGCTCCCCGTCAGGTGTGTGTCCTGAATGCGGAAAAGAACCGGTGCCCGAGCACGAAATCGGGCCAATCTAAGGGGTCGGGCCAATCTAAGGGGTCGGGAGTCGTATAATATCATATTGGCCAATCTAAGGCCAATCTAAGGGGTCGGGAGTCGTATAATATCATATTGGCCAATCTAAGGGGTCGGGAGTCGTATAATATCATATTGGATTATTGCGTCAGTGGGGCAAAAGGGGACGTTCTACTTTATCGGCAACGTAGTGGGGAGCAGAATAATGACCTGGCCTTGGTCTCCCTCTGTGCCTCCGTGCGCTCCGTGACACCGCCTTCTCTTGCTCGCCTCCCTCGGCGTCCTCCCCATCTTGGCGGTTCATCTTCTTAATCTGCGTCATCTGCGCAATCTGCGGACACCTCCCCCTCCGCCGTCTTCTCTGCGCACTCCGGGGATCAAAGGGGACATTCTACTTTATCAGCAACGTACCGTGGAGCAGAAAAGTGACCTGGCCTTTGCCTCCCTCCGTGCCTCTGTGCCTCCGTGCGTTCCGTGACACCGCCTTCTCTTGCTCGCCTCCCTCGGCGTCCTCCCCATCTTGGCGGTTCATCTTCTTAATCTACGTCATCTGCGAAATCTGCGGACACCTCCCCCTCCGCCGTCTTCTCTGCGCACTCCTCGTCTTGACGATTCATCCCACAAGCCAACACCGTGCGCACACGCGCGCCAAGTTTCCAATCAAAAATCCACCACGACACACAATTCCTTACCAACCCTGCCAGCACGACTTATTCTTGCCTGACTCACGCCCAAACCACTTCCATGCGCACAAACCCGACGTTTCCACCAAGAGTGGAGACGCAACTTATCCTTGGAACTACTACTCCGGGGGCCGGGGGCCGGGGGGCGTCTGCCGACAACCTCACGACGGCGATCGTCAGCTACCCTGAGAATCCAAAGATTAAAAGGACCAGGACTCGAGGGCTGTTGTGACCGGGGATACCCGATCACAAACTTGGTAGCGGATCGCCCCGGCCAGATGACGGACTCACAGGACACGGGCTTGACCTGGTCCCCATGATCCCGCGCCTGCCGTTACCGCCGGAACCCCGTGAGGCTTTGGATTTCTGATTTATGATGTGTGAATGATGATTGAATGACCCGATCTTTAAACACAGAGCGCACGGAGCCACAGAGTCACGGAGAAAAACAAGGCGGATAAACCACGACACAAAGCGCCGCGACTTGTCGCGTCCTCTTCATAATCTGTGTCATCTGCGCAATCTGCGGATACCTCCCCCTCCCCGTATTCCTCTGTGTCTCTGTGCCTCCGTGCGCTCCGTGTTATGACTTAAAGCTCCCACCATGCGCACCAAAAAACCCAGACCATGCAGACACATGACCCGGGCTCTATTTCAATTCAGTGAGGGTTCACCTACGACCGCTACAAAATCACAGCGTCGCGCTGGTGTAAGGCAGCAGCCCCATATAACGCGCACGCTTGATCGCCTGCGCCGCAAGCCGTTGCTCACGAGCGTTCAGCCCGGTGCGCTTTCGGCCCTGGATCTTGCCATTGGGCGTCAGCAGTCGGCGAAGGTCGTCCGCACGCCTGTAATCAACGAACTTGGTGCCGTTGCTTGTTTCTACGACCACGTTCACGCGTGTCGCGCCGAAGCTCTGGAAATCTGCCATGGTTTTCGTCTCCGTCTCGGTTTGGCAGCCCCAAGGTCCGGCATCGGACAGCCTGGGGCGACGGTTAAGTTGAGCCACGCATTATAACGAACCCACCCCATGCCCGCCAACCCGACCATAATCCTCCCGCTGCCCCCCCTCAGCCCCCGGCTCTGCCGGGGGATTCCTGAATACCAACGGCTTCCACACTTACCGAATCACCGAAGGTGCCCGATCCGCCTGACTCACCCGCCAACTAACCCCCCGGCTCCCCCGCCCGCCCCCGGGGCCGGGAGTCAGCTTCGCCAACCGACGCTTATAAGTCCCCAAATACGGCCTCTCCGTCTGCGTATGCCCCGCCAACACCACCGACACCCCCCGACTCACCGCATCCAAAACATCATGATGCCTCATCTCACCCGTCAAAAATACATCAATCGCCCCCGCCTCAGGCAGCAGCGAAACCCCAGCCCCCGCACACAACCCGATCCGCTTAACCTTGCCCCCACCGGCCCCCCGGATTCCCCCGGTTCCCCCAGCTCCACCCGCTCCCCCAACCGCCTTCGCCACCTCCAATGTCTTCACCCCCAGATGAGTCTTCACCCGGTTGACCAACGTCGTCAGCGAGACCGCTTTCACCAGCTCAACCACCCGCCCCTGCCCTGTCCGCGGGTCCGTCTCCAACGCCAACGGATAAATATCAAACGCCGGCTCCTCATAAGGATGAGCCAACCGCAACGCAGCCACCACCGCCTCAATCCGGGGGGCGGGGACGTGGACCTCCAAACGATGTTCAGCAACGCGCTCAAGCCGACCCGCCTTACCGACCGCTGGCGAAGTCGTCGCGTCACCCCTAAAAGTCCCCTTCCCTTCACTGGTAAAACTGCAAGCATCGTAGCCGCCCAACCGCCCCGCACCCGCTGCACAAAGCGCAGACCGCACCACCTCCACCGCATCGCTCGGCACAAACGTCACCAACTTAAAACCCTTCCCATGCGCCGCACCCGCGCGTTTGATAACACGGACCTCACCCTCACCCAACCCCGACGCCAGCCAGTCATTCACCCCACCCTCCGCAGCGTCCAGCGCAGTGTGCGGGCTGTAAATGGCGATCCCCCTGCGCGCCGCACGCAGAATGATCCGTTGCTTCACATCCAGCGTCGTCAGCCGATCCAACGCCTTAAAGATCGGCGGGTGATACGCAACCACCAACTGGACCTTCTGGTCAACCGCCTCCTCCAACACCGCCTCGGTCAGGTCGATACACACCATCGCTCGGCTCACAGACGCCCCGGGGTCGCCCACATGCAACCCCACCTGGTCCCAACCCTCCGCCAGCCTCAACGGCGCAATCGCCTCACAAGCCTCAATAACCTCGCTTAGTTTCATCCCACGAGGATACCCACACCCGCCCTATTTTGCAGCCCCAACCCGATCTGACCGATAACCCTAAAGCAGTTCCAAGCCACTTAGGACACCCCGGACAGGTATAGATATGAGCCGTGCATCCTCAATAACCAACGACCCCAACCCCCCCGGACTCCACAGCCTGACAGGCCTAAGCTCCCTGAGCCGTCAGCCCCTGACACCCGATCAGCAGCTCCAGGCCCTCAAGCGCGTCCAGGCCCAGGCCGAGCAACGCGTCAAGCTCGGCATGCAGCTATTCAAGGCCGCCGAAGCACGACTCTCCACCCAGACCGATATGCTTGGCCAGATCAAGACCCTCCAGGACCAGCTCCGCGAACAGGTCAACCAGGATGTCGCCAAGAGCCTCCACGAATACGACCAGTGGATCGGCCAGATCGACGAGAGCTTCACCACCGCCATCCGCAAACTCGAAGAAAAAATCGACGCCGTGCAGTCCAACATCGTCTCCAGCGAATCCCGTATCCAGAACATGCTCCAACGTGCCGAAGCCCTCCTCGATCAGAACCGCGCACTCGTGGAACAAAACAGCCTCAAGTCAATCGACGAACCAACCCAATCACCCGCATCCGCTTTAACACCCGCGCCCAAACCCAAACCAACCATCCTGGATTCGGTAGCCGCATCAAAACAGATCGCACAAAACCCAACACCTCTAAGCACCCCCCCCACACCCGCCGAACCCGCCGCCGCCGACAGCAACAACGATCCGGATAACGAACCCCACAAGTTCCAACCCGAGCAGGAAAAAATCTACCTGACACTGTTGCAACGGTTGATGAATGAGGGAGCCGAGGAAGACGATGGGAAAAACATGGGGGACGATGCCGAGGAAAACACAACGAACGACGACACCCCCGAAGAAAACGCCAGCGCCGCGTGACACATCTACAAAACCCAGCGCCTGCCCGCGAGAGCTAAACAGGTCCTGGGGGCGCTGCACGGGACAACACAAGAATACAGTATATGATTCTACGACTCCCGGCCCTTTTTCCGGTCCTTCTCAAAACAACTGGACCAAAGAACCCGAGGGGATCAGTGTACGGGTTGAAGCTCAAGCTGACGGTAGATTACTTACCTTGTGCTATCGCGTATGCTGCGGGTATCATATCTTGTCACTTTCACAAGACGGGGTCTATCTATGACAGAATCTACCGAGACTACACCGCCAGCATCCAAACAGACCCCGAGCCAGCGGCCCCCGTCTACTAATCGCTGGACACGCTTTGTCACTGTGTGGTTAGCACCCCTTACAGTAGGCTTGGTGTTTGTATTTGCAACTGCATATGCATTCGTATGGACAACAGAATATTTGTCCCGCGTCAGGCATCTGTCATATCGCATTACAAAGAATGATGCAATAATGCCAACCGATAAAGTTGGCGGCGTTGATCTTGAGATTACAGCTAATGGCCAGCAAGTAGATAATTTAAGTTTAGTTACTATAGAGTTGTTCAATAAGTCGGATCATAGCTTTACAGATATCGAACTAACAGTTGATTTCTCCGTAGATGATATTACACGCAAGAGCTTTGACACTGATGGTTGGGGTCTTCTTCCACTATCGGAAACAGATATACAAGGCTATCTCAATGTCAAAAGCAATCTGGCGGCTTATGAATCAACGATTCCTGATTATGGAAGTGCTATCCATCTGCTACAGTCCGCGCAGAATAAGATAGCATCCGAGTTGCGATCATCTAAAGAATTTTCTGGCGATGTTGCAGTATGGTTTGATGCTGCTTTTAGAAATGCAATAGTTGGGCTGGATATTTCGTCATCTGCAAAGCGAATGTCTGATTTTGATTATCGCATGGCTGTTCAAAGGCACTACAGAATCACGGTTGCCAATCACGGGGACGCCTCAATATTCAAGGCAACATATATCTTTGCCGCTCCAAAGGCACCAGATGTTAAACTTATTATGATAGAAGATGGATTAGACTTAGTAGAGCTACCAGAACTAGCGGATAGTCAGTACAGTTTCTTTGATAATCCCGTACCCGCGCTAGTCGGCGGTGCAATCGGCGGCTTTCTCGCTTTACTATTTTCGTTAAAGTATAGAGTGTCGGCTGAGCTAAATCTTATTGCTGACAGTCTGAAGGTTCTTATCAGCGCTAAGGATGGCAAACAGAATTCCAATTCAGACTAACGTATTGTGAACCCGCCGGGATCGGATAAAGGGTCGGGAGTGCTCGGTAGAAAACCTCCGATTTAACGCCAGAGGATCATAACATTGGACAATCTAAGGGGTCATTCTACATTGATTGAATGCCGCCAAATTAACGTGGAATGTATCTTGCTTGTCATGTTGTCGTAGTAGCGGTTCCGATGACGCGTTCGAGTTGTCTTAGCGCTTGACGTATGCGTTGTTCGTTTTCGACCAGCGCCATGCGGACGTAGCCTTCGCCTAATGCGCCGAAGGCGGCGCCGGGGGTCATGGCTACTTCGGCTTGGTCTACCATCGCTAAACAGAAATCGTTGGTGGAACCGTTGTATCTGGCTAAGAGTTCGGGGTTGACTTTGGCCCAGACGAACATGGTGGCGCGGGGGGAGTCGATCTGCCAGCCTAGTTTTTGCAGGCCACGGACGAGCAGGTCGCGGCGGGATTGGTAGATTTTGGCTTGTTTTTCGACGTGTTTATCGCCCTCGCGCATGGCGATGATGGCGGCGATCTGGACGGCCTGGAATATGCCGTAGTCGTAGTAGCCTTTGACGGTTTTCAGTGCGTCGATCATCTGGCTGTTGCCGCAGCAGAAGCCGATGCGCCAGCCGGCCATGTTGTAGGGTTTGCTTAGGGTTGAGAACTCGACGCCGTAGTCTTTCGCGCCGTAGGCGGAGAGGTAGCTTGGGGCTTGGTAGTTATCGAAGCATGTTTCGCCGTAGGCGAAGTCGTGCATGACCATGACTTGGTGCTCGGCGGCAAGGTCGACGACGCGCTGGAAGAACGCGGGTTCGACGGTCATGGTCGTGGGGTTGTGCGGGTAGTTGAGGATGACGACCTTGGGCTTGGGGGTGAGGTGCGTCAGCACGTCGCCGATGCGTTGAAGGAACGCATCGTCATTACCTAATGGGACCGAGACCGTGCTTGCGCCGGCGAGGACGACGGCGTAGGTGTGGATCTGGAACGCGGGGTCTGCGACGACGGCGATGTCACCTGGGCCTAAGAGGCCGAGGCACATGTGGCTGAAGCCTTCTTTGGAGCCGATGGTGGCGATGACTTCGTTGTCGAGATCGAGTTCGACGCCCCATTTGCGCTTGTATTTCAGAGCCATCTCACGGCGGAGATTGTAGACGCCGGCGGAGACGGAGTATCGGCTGTTGCGCGGGTCAAGCACAGCCTCACGGATCTTGTCGATCACGGCGTCGGGCGCGGGGTCTGACGGGTTGCCCATGTTCATGTCGATCACATCGGCTCCGGCTTTGCGCCGTTCGTAGATCAACTGCTTGAGCTGGCCGAGGATGTAGGGCGGGAGGCGTTCGATGCGAGTGGCGGGTTGGATGTCCATGTGGTGGGGTCTGGGGTTTGGGGTCTAGGGTCTGGGTGTGGAGTCTGCGCGGGTCTGTAAGACTTCTGGAATAACTTGTGTTTCTTAAACTCGCCCCCCGAAAATCTTCCCCCGCAATAGTCCACCCGCCCCCGGATTACCCCCGGATCATTCGGTCTGCATCTTTGCCTTCTGGTTTAGCCAGCTCTTATTCAGCACGGGTTCCAAGACCACTACTTTAGCGTCTGCGAGCATGGAACGCGCAGCCTGCTGCATGCGTTGGCCTTCCAACTCCAATTGTACTGTGTATTCAAGCTGCGCGCGGGCCTGCTCAAAGGGGATCGCATCGGCGGGTAGTATTTTTTCGAGCTTCATAATTATGAAATGATCGTCCACCGCGATCAGGTCGCTGATGGTGCCGGTTTGCATGGAGGCCAATGTCTGGCGTAAGGCTTTGGGGTAGGTGTTATCGACGGGGCTGATCGGCGAGAGCAGGCCGCCTTGCGCGGCGCTGGCGTCGGTCGAGTTTAAGGATGCGAGGTCTGCAAATGATTCGCCTGCGACAGATCGGGCTTGTAGATCGCTTGCCTGGGGGAGTGAGTCGGTGACGATGATGCGAATGCGGTAGCGTTGGCCGTGACGTAGTTCGTAGGCTTGGCGGAGAAGAGTTTCGGGGACCTGGACCTGATCTTTAATAAGGAGGCGCAGGCCGGCGTTGCGGAAGAGCATGGACTGGAACCCCAGCTTGCCGAGGCCTCGGTCACTGAACATCTTGATGAGCAGTCTCGTCGCCTCGTTGGGGTCGGCGGAGAGTGTGTTTCTCATGTGCGACTCTTCGGCGTCAATCAGTTCGGGCGTGAGTGTGAGGCCTCGCTGTTTGAGGCGGTCGCGGATCATGTTGTCGAGTATGAGTTCGGACAGAACTTGTCCGCCGGACACTTCGATGAGTCGGGTGTGGAGGTCGGACCGGGTGACGGGTTGGCCGTTGATGTAGGCGACCGGGGCGGAGTTTTGTCGAGCAGCCGAGGTTTGGGCGGGTGTGGTAGAAGCTGCGGGGGCTGGCAGAGGTTGGGATTCGCAACCTATCAGGAGGGCCGCCGCGATCGCCGGTAGGCATACTGTTTTGTGCATGTGAGGCACGCTAAGGGTGAGGTGGGCTGCTGTCAATGCGATGGGTTGGGTGTATTTCATGGGGGTGTGGTGGATTGCTGCGATCTGGCGCGACAAGTCGCGGCGCTTCATGGGGAGTTGTGGATTGGGAAGGGGCTGGTGGGGTTGGCCCCCGGTTTGCCTCGGGGCGGGTGATGCCTAGAATCGACGCAGATAAACATCCGTATGGACCCACCGATGCAGCGACGCTATCTGGATAACGCGGCGACCAGTTTCCCCAAGCCGCCCGAGGTGCTTGAAGGGGTGACGCGGTATGCCTGTGAGTTGGGCGCAAGCCCGGGGCGGGGCGCGTATGGTGAGGCGAAGGAGGCCGGGCTTCTTTTTGATGAGTGTCGGGGGCGTATTAATGAATTGATCCACGGGGAAGATCCGAATCATGTTGTGTTTACGCTGAATGCCAGCGATGCCTTGAACATGGCGATACGGGGTGTGGTGCATGGGTGTGATTCGTCGAACACAAAGCCGCACGTCATTACAACGTGGATGGAGCACAACTCGGTGCTTCGGCCGATGAATGAGTTGGTTAGCCGTGGGGATATGGAACAGACACGAGTGCGTTGCGATCCGGTGACGGGGTTGGTTGATCCGGATGACATACGCAAAGCGATACGACCTAATACGGTGTTGATCGCGGTGGTGCATGGCTCGAATGTGACGGGTACGTTGCAACCGGTGGCGGAGGTTGGTGCGATCGCGCGCGAACGGGGCGTTGCGTTATTAGTCGATGCGGCGCAAACCGTGGGGCATGTGCCGATTGATGTGCGTGCGATGGGGATTGATTTGTTGGCGTTCCCGGGGCACAAGGGTTTGCTTGGGCCGTTGGGGACGGGGGCGTTGTACATCCGGCCTGGGGTTGAGAAGCGGATGGCGACCAGCCGTGAGGGGGGGACGGGTTCGGTCAGCGATCAGGATACGCAGCCGACTTTCATGCCGGATCGTTTTGAGCCGGGCAGTCATAATGCGCCGGGGATTGTTGGGTTGTCGCAAGGGGTGAAGTGGATTCTTGATAAAGGCGTCGATGAGTTGTGGCAGCATCAGCGCGGGTTGATGCGGTTGATGATCGAGCGACTCGGCGATGGCATGCCGGGGCTGCGGCTTTACGGGCCGCAAGGTGTGGAGGATCGTGTCGGGGTATTCAGCATCCGCATTGATGGGTTTGGTGATCCGCAGTCGTTGTCGGATGTGTTGGAAAAAGATTTTGGATTACTTACGCGGTCGGGGATCCACTGTGCGCCGTTGGCGCATAAGACGATCGGGACGGATCAACTCGGGGGGACGACGCGGTTGAGTTTCGGGCCGTTCACGACGGAAGAAGATGTCCTGTTTATCAGCGACAGCTTGGCGCACCTCTGTCAGGGTCAGGCGGCGCGGGTATCTTCCTGCTGAACTTCTTGGACAGCTTGGCCACCTATAGATGCAACGGGGGCTGCTATTCGTTGGCGGGTTGCTGCGCGGATCAGTTGTTGAAAACCCACGGCGGCGAAGACTAACAACACGGGTGCCAGGGCATCGCGGAAGCGGTCGCTGCCGTAGAAGATGACGGTGCTGGCGAGTGTTGCGAGGATCGGTAATAGCAGCAGGCCGGCGGTGGCGGGCGAGCGTTTTAGGCTTAGTAATAGGCCAATTAGTAACAGTGGTGCGACGGCGAGCCATCCGGCGGCGAAGGCGATTTGTACCAGGCGGTTGTCGGTGTCCTTGATGGGTGCGACCAGACGCCAGAGTTTGGCTGCGATGAGGGCGGGCATTTTGTCGGCGTTGGCGCGGATAGCGTCGAGGCCGTAGCGGGTGGCCTGGTCGTTTCGTTCTACTTCGCTCCCGGTAAGTGGGTGGTCGGCATCTATTAATAGACTGGCCTTGACCCAGCCGCCTTGGTGTGCGGGATTGTTGAAGGTCAGGTCGTTGTGCGATCCCCACAGGCCGTAGCCGGTGATGGTGGACAGGGTGGGCTTACCCATGACAACGGCGTTACGGATTATCCAGGGTGACAACACCAGCGATAGCACAACAACCTGCACGGCAAAGCGCTTTAGATGTTCGCGGTCGCGTAGGGCAAACGCGATCAATGCCAGCGCACCGGCGATCGGGACGGCCAGCAATAATTGCGGGCGTGTGTAGATTGCCATTGCCCAGCACGTCCCTGCCAGGGCGTCGAGGGTCCATTTGATAGCTGCGCCGCCTTGCCGTCGGTTGTGTGCGTAGATCGATGCGATCAGTGCGAGGGTCAGCCAGAAACCAAACGGTGTTTCGCTGACGAAGTGCATGGCGTTGTAGGCGTGTGCGGGGTAGATCGCAAGGCCGATGCCAGCGAGGAGGCCGACGGTACGATTGAAGCAGATGGCACCCAGCCAGGCGACGAGCAGGCAGGTGAATGCGGATAGTGCACAGAACCAGACGCGACCGGCGATGAAAGATCGTCCGAATGCGGCGTAGATGGGTGCGAGTGTGAGTGAGGTGCCGGGCGTGCGGGATGCGGTGGGTGAACCGGGGGGGCCGGGGACGACTGTGTAGCCCTGGCCGGTAACCATGTGATAGGCGAGTAGCTCGTAGTCGATCTGGTCGGAGTTGGCGTTGGCGTCGGGGGGTGAGTTTAGGCCGACGAATTGGTGGGTCAGGGCGAGGCGTGCGGTGAAGGCGACCAGGAAGATCAGGATGAGGCCAAGAGTGAATTGTCGGGTGGTTGGGTTCATGGGGGAACCTGTTAAGAAAGCGAGTTCGCCACAGAGGCGCAGAGACACAGAGAAGAACAAAGATGAGTAACAGGGATGAACGCTGATGAACGCTGATGGGATCGGCCGGCAGGTACGTTGCTCATCGGGATGTAATCATTAACGTTTATTTGCGTGTGTCCCTGTGTTAATTCTGTATTTCTGTGCGCGTGTGGTGGTAAGAGGGGCGCTAAACCGCAAGCGTGGGTTGAGCGATTTGTGGTAGTTGAGGCGGTGTTAAGCGGCGCGTCGGTAGTTGGCTGGTAGCTGTGATGGGAGGGCGGCTGTTAGTGGTTTGCGTGCGACGCCGATGACACTTTGGCCGAACGGTGGATTGATTAGTTTTTCCAATCGGCTGAGGATTGGGACGAGGCGGTTGAACCAGATGGCCTGGCCGCCGGGGACAGTGGTTTTTTTGAGGATGACGCTGTTGAACCACCAGCCGAGCAGGCCGACTGCATTACTGTACCGGCCGTCGATCCATTGCAGTCCGGCGTCCTGCATGGCGTTGCGGAGGGAGTCGACGGTGTATCGGCGGTAGTGGCCAAGTTCGTGATCGAGTTTGCCGAATGCGATTGGGCCGGCGGGTACGAAGATGACGGCCTTGCCGCCGGGGCGTAGGTGGGTCGCGACCTGCTTGAGTGCGCCGACGTGGTCTTCGATGTGTTCAAGGACATTGCAGCTCACGGCGGTGTCGAAGCAGTCGGTATCTTGCGTCGGCGCGGAGAGGTCTTCGAGAGTGCAGCGGTGGCTGGTCACCGACTTGCTGGCGGCGAAGCGTTGACGGAAGCGGTCGATGAATCTTGCGACGGGATCGATGCCGACGACTTCATCTGCGGACTTGGTCAGGAACTTGGTGATGTTGCCTGTGCCGCAACCGACTTCCAGGACACGGCCCTTGACGTGGGATTTAAGCAGGTCGTAGACCCACTGGTTATAGGCCCCAAGGTCTTCGATCATATCCAGAGAGTCTTCAATGACGCCGGTGGACGAGTCGGTTTCGTAGGCATCGGCGGCAAGTGAGCGGGGGCTGATGCGGAGTGGATGGGTATCGGCTTGAGGCATCCGTTGTGGTCCTGTGCCGTTGCGTGTGCGTGGTGGACGCTGAGCGCTGGCGGGCTGTGTCGTGGCGGTAGTCCATATTAAGTATCGGCTGGATCGGTTATCGCGATTAGACGGATTACGGTGCGTGCTATCAACGTTGACCGTTGCGTTCGTTGTGTCAATCGGCGGCGATTTATCGGTCGTATGGGTGCTGGGGTAGGACATTAAGGCGTATATGGAATGTGCCGACTGTAAGGGTTGTATGGCCGCGTATGAATCGGCCTGAGAATTGAACTGGAACCCCCGGAGCTTGCACATGGGCCAAGTACTGAGCATCATCATCCCGGTTTACAACGAACGCGATCTGCTGCCGCAGTTGCTAGAGCGTGTGGAGCAGGTGGAATTGCCCGGCGGGCTTGAGCGTCAGATCGTGATCGTCGACGACGGTTCGACCGACGGCACACGAGACATCCTGCGGGGATTGATCCGTGAGCGGCCAGACTACATCATCCACTTCCACGAAGAGAACCAGGGCAAGGGTGGCGGCGTCCGCACGGGTATGAGGTTGGCAACAGGCGACATTGTGTTGATTCAGGATGCGGATCTGGAATACAACCCGCGCGACTACCCGCAGCTACTTAGGCCGATCCTTGAGAACAAGGCGGACGCTGTGTTTGGTTCACGTTTTATCGGGGACAGCCGACGGGTGCTGTACTTCTGGCATTCGGTGGCGAACAAGATGCTAACGACGCTGAGCAACATGCTCTCGAACCTGAACCTGACGGACATGGAGTGTTGTTACAAGGTGTTCACTCGGGAGTTGGCGGATCGTCTTGACATCACCGAGTCGCGGTTCGGGCTGGAGCCGGAGATGACGGCAAAGGTGGCGAAGCTCAACGCCCGGCTGTACGAGGTGCCTGTGACTTATGACGGGCGGACCTACGCAGAGGGTAAGAAGATCACATGGAAGGACGGTTTCTCTGCGTTGCGTTGCATCCTTAAATACAACCTGTTGGTAGCTAAAGAGCCAGCGGTTGCGCCGCGTGTCGAGCAAGTCACGGGCACGGGGCCTATCCCGATTGCGGGTCATACAGGCATGACGCGTCAGGAAGATAAGGTCGAACAAGGATTGAAGAAGGCTGCGTAGCCATTGATCGGATGACTGGGGCCGGCGACACGCCGGATACGATTTTAACTCGCCACGTGTGTTGATTGAAGTGTTGAACCGCGTGAATTCAGCAAGTAACAAGCCATGATCAAGTTCGGACTCAACTCGCTCACCACGCTCCTTAGTGAGATCGGAACGCACTCGAGCAAAGTCGAGGGCAATGCTATGAAACAAGTCACATTATTATCGTTGATGACCGTGCTGGGTGCGGTGGGTGCGATGCAGACGCCGTTCTGGGGGGTGCTTCTGTACTACACGCTCGCGGTGCTTCGTCCGCAACACCTGTGGGACTGGGCGTTGGACGGCAGCATACGCTGGTCGTTTCTGGCGGCTGTGATCACCATGCTCAGCTTCTGGTTGCACCTGAGCCGGCTTGTGACGCGCAGCGCGTTCAACGGCATGGTCACGCTCATCATCCTCTACGCACTGCTGGTGATGTTCAGCACGATCACCGCGTTCAACCCACAGATCGCGCAGGGATGGGCGATCGAGTACGCCAAAATCATGGTAATCGCGGTGATCGCCAGCATGGTGATCGAACACTTCTGGCAGGTGAAGCTTCTGGCTTTGATGATGTTGTTGATGCTGGGATACATCGCGTGGGAGATCAATTTTCTGTACTTCTTCCAGGGTGGACGTTTGAATATTTTCCACTACGGGTACGGCGGTCTTGACAACAACGGCGCGGGTCTGCTGCTTGCGATGGGTGTGCCGTTCGCGTACTGCTTTGCGTTATCACCCGAGAAGGGGTGGCGACGTTTCGGCGCTATAGGCGCGGCGTTTCTGGGGTTGGTGATGATCCACGCGGTGATGATGACGTATTCCCGTGGCGCGATGCTTGCTACGGCGGTGGGGATTATCTGGGTGCTGGTGCATCATCGTCCGCGTTGGCAGTCTGCGGGGGCGGCGATCGGGCTGGTGCTTGTGCTGTCAGTGATGGCGGGGCCACAGATTCAAGAGCGGTTCATGTCAACGACGAACTTCAAGACCGACGCCTCGGCGCAGTCGCGGCTGGCATCCTGGTCCGCCGCTTGGCAGATCGCCTGGGAGAACCCGGTGCTGGGTAAGGGTATTCGAAACTCCAATCAATACACGCGTAACTTCGGCGCCGACTACCAGGGCCGAACCATTCATAACCAGTACCTGCAGATCGCAGCCGACACCGGGATACCCGCGGCGACGCTGTACCTGTTTATGCTTGGGTTTGGCCTGTGGAACTTCCGCAAGGCCAGGACGATGTGCCGGGACGCGATCGAAGATGATCCAGACGACGATGTAAAACGTAAGATCGATCACGCATCGCGTATCTGCCTGGCGGCGCAGGCGAGCCTGGTGATCTTCATTTTCGATGGGATGTTCCTGTCGCTTGAGATGTTCGAGCCGCCGTGGCTTCTACTGGTGATGGCTGGCGTGCTGCCGCGCGTGATGAAGGCGCACCTGAATCAGTTGTGTAATCTTACGGAAGAGGAAGCAGAAACGGTGCCTGTACCGCGACCCCAGACAAACAAGGGTGTGATGCCGGCCTGATGAATCAAGTGCCGCCTTAACATAGCGGCAGTCAATCCTGAGGATTCTTACAAGAACCCATGACCGCAATAAGCACACACGTCGAACGCTCACTGGCACAAACCGTTGCCGTCACCGGCAGGTGGAAGGCCAGCGGTGCGCATACCCTGGTCCTTGACAAGGTGTTGTCACTGGTCGACTTCACCGCACGGGGCGTGTTCCATGTTTGGCGTAACCGGCGGTATCTGACGCTGTTGAAGTTGGCGAATATGGCGTTGGTGAATATCCAGTTCAAGCTCAAGACCGAGCGTGTGATCGGTCGGCCGTATTCGATGAAGATCGAGCCGACCAATATTTGCAACACTCAATGTCAGCTCTGCCCCACGGGGATTGGTCTTGAAGGTCGGCCTAAAGGCAAGATGGATCTGGGCAAGCTCAAGAAGTTGATTGACTCGTTGAAGTGGCACCTGCGTGATCTTGATTTGTCGATGTGGGGCGACCCGTTGATCGTGCCGGATATCTATAAGATGATCCGTCACGCCCACGATCGGGGGATCTGGACGTACATCAGCTCTAACCTGCATGCGTTTAAGATCAAGACCAAGCCGGGGCAGAAGAGTCAGGCTGAGATGCTGGTTGAATCGGGGCTGGACACGCTGACCTGCTCTCTGCACGGGGCGAGCCAGGCGACTTACGAGCACTACCAGCCCGGTAAGGACTTTGGTGATGCGGTTGAAAAGGTTCGCCACATCATCAAGACACGCGACCGGATGGGCAGCAAGACGCCGATGGTCCAACTCAATTTTGTGGTAACAAGACACAACGAGCACGAGCGGGCTGATTTCCAACGTCTCGCCGACGAGTTGAACTGCAAGGCCATCTTCTCGACCGCGTCGATGAACGCACGGTTCCAGAACCAGGACAAAAATCTCCAGACGCTTGGGCTGGCGGATGATCTACTTAAGAAAAAGGTCAAGACGCATCTGCAAGACTGGCTGCCTGATGATCCGGAGTTTGTGCTTGAGCCGTATAAGAAGATGAAACAGACGGGCGAGATCGCCGACGGGGATTACAACGGCAAGAAGCTGTTCGATTGCTCCTGGCCATGGCGGCAGAGCGTGATTAATTGGGATGGGCAGGTCGTGACCTGTTGCGGTTCGTTTGATCCCGGGGAAGACATGGGAGATGTGTTCGAGCAGGGATTTGGGAAGATCTGGAACGGGCCGAGCTACCGGCTGGCGCGGCGGAGTTTTAAGAAACGATTGACCGATGAGCAGGCCAAGGAAAATGCCTGCGCCAACTGCCCTGGCTTTATGCTTTAACCTTCCGCGGTAATTTCATCCGTTATGGATTACGAACCCACCCAAGACCTCAACCTCACCGCAGGCGATCTGTTCCCGGACAAGAAGCCGCCGGATGCCGCGTGGGCCGATCATCCCGAATTGCCTGTTGCCCTACCCGACTTGGATACGCCGGTGGTTGAAGAGCCGACCGAGGCGTTGGCGGTGGTTGCACCCAGGAAATCCGCAGTCCCCCAACCCGGCAAAGATCACCAGGCAGCCGTTGTACTACACGCCCGGGTGGTGACCGGATGCGGCGGCGGGCCTGAGAAAACTATCCTGCGCAGCCCGCGGTTTGCAGACACCACACGTTACAAGATGGCTGCGGCATACCTTTATCCCCAAGGCGATCCGGGGATGTGCGTGATCCGTGAAAGTGCCAAACAACTGGGCTGCCCGCTTTATGAAATCGCTGAGGCGCACGCACTGGATCATCACGCGGTTGATGCGATGGCGGTGCTTTGCCGTGACCTGAAGGTTGATATCTGGCACAGCCACGACTACAAGACTAACGTGCTGGGTCGGTTGATCCGACGTTATCACCCGATGAAACTGGTCACGACCGCGCACGGCTTCACGCGAGAAACATGGCGTACACGGCTGTACTACCACGTCGATAACCTGGCGATGCTCGGCTACGACCAGGTGATCGCGGTGAGTCCGCCGTTGGTAAAACATTGCGCGTATCACGGCGTGAACCCTGAGCGGCTGACCTATATCCCCAACGCGATCGATGCCGCGGAATACACCCGAACACGGCCCCCGGCTCAGGCGAAGTCAGCGATGGGTTTGCCAGCGAATCGTTTTGCGATCGGTGTGATCGGCCGACTCAGCATTGAAAAAGGTGTGGACCGTGCGATCCGTATGATGACGAACCTAATCAAGACTCACCCCCAGACCGAATTGCATCTGATCGGTGACGGGCCGCAACGAAAAGAGCTTGAGGCTTTGGCGAAGCAGCTAGGCGTCGCGGGTTCGATCCGTTGGTGGGGCTGGCAGACCGATGCGCGTCCGATCTACGAGATGCTCGACACGCTGCTGCTACCCAGCCGTACCGAGGGGCTGCCTAATGTCGTGCTGGAAGCGATGGCGATGGGCGTCCCCGTCGCCGCAACCAACGTCGGCGGCGTCAGCGACCTGCTAGATCACGGCGGCTGCGGTGTGATCCTTGAAGATGATGAAGACACCTGGGCCAATCAGATCGCCCCACTGCTATCGACGCCGGACCTGCATCATTCCTACACCGATCAGGCCGAGCAACGCGTTCGCGACGCGTTCAGCTTTGAGAACAGGATGCAGAAGGTGATGGGGGTTTATGACAGGGTGTTGGGGCGGAACGTGAACGACACTGCCGCTGCCGCGCCCCCTTCAACTCAAGCCCGCCTAGCCGCCTGACCTGGGGTGACGCTTCGAGATTGAAGCCGTTTCACCTCACTGGCAGAGTTGCAACACCTCTTCACCTGCGTCGCAGCAGTGCTGTACCCCCAAAGGCGAGCAGCGACAATGTGCCCGGCTCGGGGATCACTGCGATAAAGGCTTCGCGGAGACCGTCGGGGTTGTTGCCAAAGCCCACGATAGTCAGGCCGTCGGCCGAGATACCGCTGGCATGCTCCAATTGCCAACCCGTCAGATTGAGGCCGAAATCGGTGGCCAGTATATCCTGCAACGAGCGCATGCCGTCGCCGGCCGTCCACAAAAACGCCTCAGGGCCGGATGCAGTATCGCCGCGTCCCACGATGACTGAACCGTCAGCCGACGTGGCAGACGCGCCGCTAGAGAAGATGCCGCCGGGCAGATCGCCTAGGCCGACCATCCCGCCGCCAGCCGTCCAACGAAACGCTTCAGGGCCAGATGATGTCTGGCTAAACCCCACGACGACCGCGCCGTCCGCCGACGTGGCAGACGCACTGCTAAGGTTGATGCCGCCGGGCAAACCGCCCAGACCAACCATCCCGCCGTCCAACGTCCAGCGAAATGCTTCCTCGTTGGGGAATGTGGTGGACCTGCCATGCCCCACGACGACTGAGCCATCGGCCGAGATGCCGTTCGCGGTGCTATTGAAACCGCCGCCGGACAGGTCGCCGAGGCTGAGCATGCCGCCGCCGACCGTCCAGCGAAATGCCTCGAAGCCGGATGCATTAATGCCTTGCCCCACGACGACCGAGCCGTCCGCCGAGGTGGCAATCGCATTCTGAAAGAAGGTGTTGTCGAGAGGATCGCCCAGGCCGATCATGCCACCGCCGACCGTCCAGCGAAACGCCTCGGAACCGTTTGCGGAAATACTACCTATCCCCACGACGACCGAACCGTCGGATGAAACGGCGTTGGCAAAGCTATTGAACTGGCCACCTGCCAAGTCGTCCAGACCGACCATACCGCCAGCCGCTGTCCAGCGAAACGCCTCAGCGCCGGATGCGGAAATGCCCTTCCCCACGACGACCGAGCCGTCCGCCGAGACGCTTTCCGCTCTACTAGAAAAAATGTTACCAGGCAGGTCGCCCAAGCCCTGGAAATTGGCGGCCATCGCCGCGCCAGGCATCGCCACGGCCACAACCAACACGCACGGGAAGATCCCGATCTGAACATTAAAACAACGCATCGCGTAACTCCTTTTCTTAGACGTTGCCACAGCAAATCAAAGTGGTGGCAACGTCCATGTTAATTTTGAAGGTTTGTATTCTTACTTACGTTCTATCTCAACCGCCTGAGGCCGCCAACCGCCGACGATGCAGCAGGGCCACGACGCCACCCAAAGCTAACAGCGATAGTGTCCCGGGCTCGGGGACTACCGATCCTGTAAGATTTAGGGTCAGGACTTGACCACCCACTGCTCCGACTAAATCCTGATCAGACAGAGTTAGTAAATATGTAGCGTCGAATGTACCAAGTGTGCTGGTATCAAAGAAGGCAGAAAGATTCTGGCTTGAACCAGCAGCCAAGTTGGAAAAAGTCGCCATATCTGTAGTCAACACACCTACATCGCCGCTAGGCGCGATACTATCCAAGTCCAGCCCAGCAGTGAAGCCCGCAGTCGCCAAGAGATTTGAAAGGCTAAAAGACTCACTCAATGAGTCGATGTTTGCGGCAATTGAGCCAAAGTCAATTGTCAGCACGTTCTGGTCTGCTGCGCTACTGAACGACGCATTGGCATGATCCAATATAGTCGCAGAAACAGAAATCAAGTCATCGGGATCATCGCTGCCCAAAGCAGATCCGGCCGAGGTGGAGGCCAGATTGTCGAGCACAACGTCGCCGCTCTTATTGCCTGCCGTCGATGTATTGACTCCGATAGTTAAAGGCAAGGTGACACTACCACTTGCCAAACCTTGGGATCCATTGGGTGAAACGGTCACATCAGTACTAGTCGTGTTGATGCCCACAGTTGTACTCTGGGTACCTGTCTTACTCAATAAGACACCACTATTACTTAGGTTTGCACCGACAATTGCTGTTCCAAAGTTGATGGGCCCGTTTGCAGTTATAAGAGTGTTATTGCCTGGGAGGGCCGTTCCTGAAAATTGGATCTCAGAATACTCAACTCGTGATGTACCATCAGAAGCTGTTAGGGGTGTGAAAATAAAGGAGCGAATACCGTTGAAGCCCTGCGTGCTGATGTTGTACTCAACTAGCGTTGTAGGGTTGGTTTGTGTATCGAAATATGTAGTGCCAATCTGACTTCCAGTAGCATCGGGCTCATTAAAGAATGCTAGCTGAAAAGAAGAGACCGCATTAAGTGAGTTAGAGCCATGTTCACCCAGTAGAAAGAATGAATCAAGATCATAGTTTTGATTGAAGTTGTATGTGACACTCACTGGCAAAAAGTCTATCGAAACACCATTGTTCACAGGGGTCATGCCAGGTAAGTCTAAAATACCATCGACAGTTTGGGCAAATGATCCGGAAGGAATCGATTCAACACCGCTAGCGCTGGAAAATGATATTTGGCCCGGCCCTGTGATTGTCCCCGCGCCGTTCGCTGATTGGAAAGTGATGAGAAATACTAAAGCAGTAAAGATACTGATGCGTTTCATGAAATGTACTCCAAAGAGTGGGTAGTATTAATGGCAGTATGCCATAGAGTTAGAAAATCGATTCTTCATTAAGAGGAATCGCGAATACTGAAAATAAGTGACGCATAATATAGATGGAATTATGCTGAACCCATGTTCAGCCCATGGTACACAGTACAATTCCGATCTGATCATGAACGTAACGCGATGCGATTCTCCTTTTCGCTGACGTTCCGGCCCAAACGGATGCGACGGCAAGTGCCATGAATATGCTTTGTGGTTTCAATCCCTTTCTCCCTTTGTTATTGCTGCGATGGTGTACGCGGCATCTTCGATCTTCTATAGCGATCCGCCGGGTGTGAACAGTTAGAACGCGAGGTGCTCGGCAGAATTGATCTCGGCGCGCATATAAAGACCTGGCAGTGACCACACCCGCCGTGAGGCCCCGAGATGTCTTGGTTTCTTTCTCCCGTCCTTTTGTTGCTCTGCTCTAGACGCCGTCGCCCCCGAACCGCCCACGGCTCAAAACTCGAACTGTGGCAACTACTCACGATATGCAGGGATGAGCTTACTCCCCTCGTGGCGGCGTGTCAAGACAAAGTATAGATAAGACAAAGTCCTTGCTACGCAAGAAAATGCAGGTAGACAGGGACATGAGTGCGAGGATAAGGGAATAAGCTCATTTAATGATACACCTTCATCTCAGACTCGTATGGCAGCGTGATACCACGACAGAACCACACCCGGCTCAGTTGTCCGCCTGGTAGCGGACCAGTTCTGCCCAGATTTCGTGGCGAAGTTCTTTGACGGGTTTGTTGGAGCCGGTGTAGCCGTTGGCGAGGAAGGAGAAGGCGAGCCATTGGTTGTCGAGGGTTTTGATGTAGCCGGAGATGGTGGAGACGCCGGTCATGCCGCCGGTTTTGGCGAAGACGCGCTTGGGGTTGTAGTCGGTGAGTGGTTTGTGGTTCCAGGTTGCGTCGTCGGGGATCTCAACTTTGTAGATGGGTAGGCCGTCGAAGAAAGGGGCGAAGTGTGGGTGGGTTTTCATGAATGCGAGGAGCTTGCCGGGCGAGTCGGGATAGAAAAGGGTCTGCTCTGCGTTAAAGTAGAATGTCCCCTTTGATTTCCCGACCGAGGTGTTGTCCGCTTTACCCGGTGTTGCGCTTCGGAATTGAATCCGCCGGGTGTGAGGTTTTTATTTGAAGCGATCCACCAGTCCACGAGCAAACACCGGTCGCTAGGAAGCGGTGCGGTCTTGTAGCCGTTGAGATGGACGGATGCCTAAGCCGGAATTGGCGAAGAACCCTGCCGTCGAGTCAACAGACCCAACGAGGACAACCCCAAGCAAACCAGCGATGCGGGTTCCGGAATGTTAGCGGTAACGCTCGGCGGGGTACCCGCGTTCCAGTTGCCCAAAACGGCGTTGAGATCGTCGATACCGACGAAGCCGTCACCGCTGGGGTCCGCCAGCGGGTTGGCGGGCGGGACGTTCTGATTCCAGTTACTCAACACGATGTTCAGGTCGGCGATGCCCACGAAGCCGTCGCCATCGAGGTCGCCGGTCAGACTGGTAAAGCCACTGCTGGCCACACCCGATCGGCCGTCAAGCAGGCGGAAATGATAGGCGACCTGGCCGAGGTTGTTCAGGCCGCCGCGCTCGGCGCGGTTGGAGACGCCGCTGTGGCTGAAGGACAGGTCGGTGATGGTGCTGCCCAGCAGGGCATCGCCCTCTCGGACGACCAGGCGCAGGCCGAGGATATCGTCGTACAGGAAGATGCCCGTGTCATCGAAGGTCGCGCCGCTGGTGCCGGAGAGGGAGCTTTTGAACGCCACCTGCCCGGCGTCGTTGATCGCGGGCTCCCCCATGTTCAAGCTAGAGAAGGTGCCGTTGCCATCGGGCGAGGCCTGGCCTTCGCGGACGATCTGGGTGAGCGTCAAGCCATCGCTGCGGAAGATGCCCGCGTTGTCGCTGGACCCGCCGCTGGTGCCGACGAAGGCGCCGAAGAACGCCACCTGCCCGGCCTCGTTGAGCGCGGGGTTGATGCTGAAAGCCTGCCACCGAAAACTGTCGAAGGTGCCATTGCCGTCTGGTGCCGCCTGGCCTTTACGGACGATTCGGACGAGATTGCCGGGGGTGTCGGGGGTGCCGGGGGTGCCGGGGGTGCCGTCGCCTCGGAAGATACCCTCATTGTCGCTGGAGCCGCCACTGGTGCCGGTGAATATGGCTATGAACGCCGTCTGCTGGGCATCGTTGAACGCGGGGGCTAGAAATTGGGAGAAGACGCCGTTGCCATCGAGCGCAAAATCGTCCTTCTCGACGATTTGAGTGGGCGTGGTGATGCCGTTGCCGTGGAAGATGCCTTTCCCGGCGCCGAAGACGTCCGTGCGGCCCGAGAACGCCACCTGGCCGTTCTGGTTCAGAGTGACCACGGCGCTGAATCCGCTGAAACCGCCGCCCGTGATCGCGGGGTCGCCTGCGCGGACGATCCGGGTGAGCGTGGCACCGTCGCTGCGGAAGATGCCCAGTTTGGCCCCGACGGTGCCGGCGAAGCCGCCGCGGAACGCCACCTGCCCGGCGTCGTTGAGCGTGGGGGTAAACAAGGCAAAGTTGAAGCTGCCGTTGCCATCGGGTGCGGCCTGGCCTTCGCGGACGATCTGGGCGAGGCCTGCGGGGGTGCCGTCGCTGCGGAAGATGCCCGTGTCATCGCCGGACCCGCCGGAAGTGCCGGTGAGGGAGGTGAGGAACGCCACCTGCCCGGCGTTGTTGAGCGCGGGGATCTTGCTGGAAGAGAGGAAATTGGCGAAGCTGCCATTGCCGTTGGGTACGCTCTGGCCTTCGCGAGCGATCTGGCTAAGCGTGGTCCCGTTGCCGAGGAAGATGCCCGTGTCATCGCTGGACCCGCCGGAAGTGCCGGTGAGGGCGCTGAAGAACACCGCCTGCCCGGCATCGTTGAACGCGGGCCCAAGGAGAAAGATGGAGCCAATGGTGCCGTTGCCATCCGGCGCCGCGTCACCGCTGACGGCGATGACTTGGGTGGTCGTCTGGGCGGGGGCCGACACGCACAGGGTTAACAAACACACGACAGCACAGACGCGGCCAATCCGCTGAGAAGAAGTGATAAGCATGTAATAGTCCGCCCTTAATATGGCCCGTCAGATAGGCCTTGGATAGGAAACCACCCGGGTGCCCGCCTCCCCGCAGGCCGAACGCCAACCCGACCCGAGTCGCCCTGATCGTACAGCACAACGGTCTGTAATGATAGAAAAATCTCAGTTTAATAAGACGGCAAAAACGTGTTAACATCGCCACCAAACATGCGAAGCCAACACCGCCCAGCGCACAAAAAAGCCCGCCCCAAGGAGGACGGGTCCAATCCTGTTTGGCATGGCGGTTGCCGGTTTTTGTGGCTGGGGGCAGATCGTCGCCGTGAGTGCGTTGGGGGAATTCAAAGGGGACATTCTGCTTTAATCTGGCCAACCGTCGCTATTACTATCCTATTTGCTGCCGTAGAAAAGATGGATGGCTAATTTTAATTGCCCGGGCTATCTGTGGGGCTGTAGCGGATCAGCTCTGTCCAGATTTCGTTGCGTAATTCTTTGACGGGTTTGCTGGAGCCGGTGTAGCCGTTGGCGAGGAAGGAGAAGGCGAGCCATTGGTTGTCGAGGGTTTTGATGTAGCCGGAGATGGTGGAGACGCCGGTCATGCCGCCGGTTTTGGCGAAGACGCGTTTTGGGTCGTAGTGGGTGATTGGTTTGTTGTTCCACGTTTCGTTGTCAAGGAGTGGGACTTTGTAGATGGGTAGGCCGTCGAAGAAGGGGGCGAAGTGTTTGTGGGTTTTCATGAATGCCAGGAGCTTGACGGACGAGTCTGCGGAGATGAGGTTGTAGCGGGAGAGGCCTGACCCGTCGACGAGGCGGAAGGAGCCTGGTTCCAGGCCGGCGGTGTTGGTCAGCCAGTCGGTGATGACTTTGGCGCCGGCGGGCCAACTTACATCGCCATCGGTTTGTGTTTCCGCGAGTTTTAGAAGCACCATTTCGCCGACGGCGTTTTCGCTGACTTTCAGGAAATGGCGAAGGGCTTCTGCGAGGTTTTCGCCTTCACGAGAAGTCAGCGTATGCCTTAATAACTCATCGCGTGCACAACCCGTCACAAACTTAACCCCTCGTTCTTCCAACATCTGCTTAAACACCGATGCGATCCATGGGAAGGGGTCGTGCATCGTAATTGTCTCACGCACCGGGTCGCTCCCGGGTTTTAGTACACCGGTGACATGGATGGCCTCCTCGAAAGATTCACGCTCAATTCTGATCCCCATGTCATCAGTGTTATTCGGAGTCACGACGACAACCGGGGGCCAACTTGTTGCAGGTTCTAGTACCACTGAAATACCGCCAGCACTGGGGCTGACCACCACGTCCAGTGTATTGAAGTTCAGCATGACCGATCGGATGGACATGTTGTAGTAGTCGGGGTCGTCGTCCCACATCCAGCCGGGGCCTTTGATGGGCACGTTTTGCCAGCGTGGCGATGTTGCGACACTTACACCGCCGTATACCTTTGTGAGCTTGTGTTTGTTTACCAACTCGTTTGCCATCTGTGATAATTGTTCAGTATCCAGCATCGGATCACCCGTACCCCCGATGACCAGATCACTGGAACTTACGCCATCCCGGATAGGCACCTGGGCACCAACCTGCGTTGTCCATGTGTAGTCCGGGCCGAGCAGGTCGAGTGCGGCGGCGGCGGTGTAGATTTTGAGGTTGGATGCGGGGATGAGGAGTCGGTCGCCGCCGCGGTCGTAGAGGACTTCGCCGGTTTCAAGATCGACGACCTTGAGAGTGAGGGTGGTGCGCCGGGCGGCGGAGCTGTTGTCCAGGAGGGTGTTGAGGGTCTGGGTTAACGCGCTGGCGTCGAGGGGTTCGATGGCGTGGGCGGTATTTACAACCGTCAGGCTGTAGGTGGCGATCACGATGGACAACAAGAAGGTTTTGGCGGCCTGCATATCGACATACTCCGGTAAACAAGAGTGGTTGATGTTCCGAGTCTGCGGCATGATACCCGGCGCGCAGGAGGTGGCACAACACCGGGTCGATCAGGCGGTGGTTAAGTCGAACCGTTGTTTTACGAATTGACTGATACCAATCGCGTAAATAACTCGTGCGGTAATGCGTGACACCGTTCCCACGTTCTACAGAACGTGGGCTTCGCAGGGGCATGAAGATTAAATGGGATTGGTATGAATGCGGTGAAGAACCAGCGGATACCCCGCCGAAGCACCGGGGCGGTGCATCAGCGGGCTTCTGCCAGAGCTATCTTGATGTCCGCTCGGACGCGGTGTTTAGATGGTGCTTTCGGTGACGCGTAGGACTTCGTCGACGGTGGTTTGGCCCAGGCCGACTTTCTTGAAGCCGTCTTCGCGTAGTGTGACCATGCCGCGTTCGACGCACATTCTTCGGAACTCGGTGACGTTGGGGTTACTGACGATCCTGTCGCGGAGGTTGTCGTCGAGGACGAGGATTTCGTAGAGGCCGAGTCGACCTGAGTAGCCGGTGTTGCGGCACTTGTCGCAGCCTTCGCCAGCACAGACTTCGTCCATGGCGATGCCGTGCATGGCCAGGTGTTAGGCGACATCGCCGGTGGGTGGCAGTTTGATTTTGCAGTTTTCACAGATCTTGCGGACCAGGCGTTGGGCGAGCGTGGCGTTGACGGCGCTACCGATGAGGTAGGGTTCGACGCCGATGTTGATCAGGCGGGTGACGGAGCTTGGAGCGTCGTTGGTGTGGAGTGTGGAGAGGACCAGGTGGCCTGTGAGTGAGGCCTGGATGGCGATTTTTGCGGTTTCGGCATCACGGATTTCGCCGACCATCAGGACGTCGGGGTCCTGGCGCAGCAGCGCGCGGAGTGCGGCGGAGAAGGTCATGCCGATCTTGTCGTGGACCTGCGTCTGGTTGATGCCGTTGAGGTGGTATTCGACGGGGTCTTCGGTGGTGGAGATGTTGAGCTTACTGCGGTCCATCTTGCCAAGCGAAGCGTAGAGGGTGGTGGTTTTCCCTGAGCCGGTGGGTCCGGTGACCAGGACGATGCCGTGGGGCTGATCGATCTGGTGCTTCCACATCAGCAGTGTGTCTTCGTCCATGCCCAGTTCGTCCAGGCCGACCTGGATGGAGCGTGTGTCGAGGATACGCATGACGACTTTTTCACCCTGGACCATGGGGAGGGTGGAGACGCGCAGGTCGAGTTTTCGGCCGTGGACCATGGCACGGATGCGACCGTCCTGGGGGAGACGGCGTTCGGAGATATCGAGGTTGGCCATGATCTTGATACGCGAGACGATGGCGGCCTTCATGTGGTGCGGTGGACTCATGGAGTCGAACATGATGCCGTCGATGCGGTAGCGGATCTGGAGTTTCTTCTCCATCGGCTCGATGTGAATATCAGATGCGCCTTCCTTGACGGCGTTGAAGATCAGGTAGTTGACGAAGCGGATGACCGGGGATTCACCGGCCATTTTTTCGAGGTCCAGGTCTTCCTCTTTGTTCTCGACCAGCTCGACGTCGTCTTCCTCGATGCCGGCGATAATATCTTCGACGGTGCTGTCGTCCTGGTCATCGTCGGCCTGTTCCTTGCGGGCTTCGATGTAGAGGGTGATATCCGCGCGACAAACTACAACGGTCTTGATGGGTAGCTGAAGCTTGTGTCGTATCTCATCGATGATGGGCAGGTTGTCCGGATCGGTGACGCCCAGAAGCAGGCGTGGGCCTGACATGCGGATGGGGAGTACGCCGTGGCTGAGGCAGAAGTCGAGGCCCAGGCGGTTTATATGCCGGTCTGCTTCGATCGATTCTTCGTTGATTCTCTGGAAGGGAACGCCTGTTACCTTCGCGCGGGCCTGCTGGACAGCAACTTCATCGACACCCATATCCAGAAGGACATCCGTCATCCGTCTGCCGGGTGATTTTTCGATCACGGAGCGTGCGGAGGTCAGTTGTTCCGGTGTGATAGCGCCTGCACTGATCAGTGCCTGGCCCAGGTTCTGTGAAAGCCCGGTGGCGTCGGTGCCGTCTTCGGGTGTGTAGAGGTTGGTCGAGGCCACCGACTGGGGGACGACAAAACCTAACTCCCCGGGGCTCTGTGGGTGATCTATGGGGTCATCGGTCGTCATGTGCAGGCCCTTGTGGTGAGTCCATCGTCCTGTGTCAGGCCGGGAGGGCCGTGGCATGACGAAGCGTGTACGACTAGAGTTTTTTAGTTGATCTGATCTTTCAGGGACAACTCAAACGGTTTGCCGTCACAGTGCATGTAGACGGTGAACTTATCGATCTCGGTAACGGTGAAGCTGCCGATGCTGTCGCCGCGTTTGTAGAACTCCCCGCTGACCACGGCGATATTCCTTGCGCCGAGCATGATGGATTGCAGGTCCAGAGACTTGGCTTCAGAATGGAGTTTCGCAAGGGCGCGGTCGCTTTGCTGAGTGTCTGGGCCAGCGTTGCCGTCTTGTGAACTATCCGCCAAGCCGAGCGAGAACGGGTTTTTCTTGACCTGCTCGATGGGGACCTGCTGGTCACGGACATCGTGTTTGAAGATCGCGGTGATCTCGTCGGTGGGTGCCAGCAGTGTGCTGAGGTTTTCGGCCGAGAGCGGGTCACCCTCCGGCAGCAGCGAGGGGTTGTTAAGCCTGTTCAGCGCGTTGGCGATCTTAGTTTCGATTTCCTGAACCTCTGCGCTGGTAGAGAGTTCGCCTTGGCTTGCGCGCATGAGGAACAGCGAGCCGGCGGCTACGATGGCGACCGCGACGATCAGGAGTGTGGTGTGCGACAGCAGGCCGCCGTTGGTTGCGGTGGCCTCTTCATCGAAGCCGTCCTCGGGCAGCACGTCACCACGACCGACCCCGCTAAGGGTCATGGACATGGGTTCGTCGTTGTCCTGAGGGATCAGTGCGTTTTGATTGTCGTCGTTGAAGTCGGTCATGGCCGTGTCTCCGTGAATGTTCAGCGTGCGCTGGCTTGGCGTTTATCGCCCTCGAAGAAGATGCTGAGGACCATGTCGGCCTGCATCTCACCTTCTTCCTTGTCGAGCTTCTTGAGTTTCATGCTTGGGGTGCGAGTGATCCGTGGGAGTTTTTCGAGTTCCTGGAGGAAGGTGTAGAAGCCGCTGAAGTTGCCGATGATGGTCATCTTGATCGGTAGCTCGGCGTAGTGTGCGGATTCGACGATCTTGTCGGTGCGTACGCTCTTGGGCGTGAGGTTGTTTTCAGCGGCGAGCCGCCAGACGTCGCGTAGGACGACCTCGACGTCACGCTGAGCGGGTAGTTTTTTCTCGAAGAGTTCGATGGCTTCGCGCAGCTTGTCGATTTCGTCGCCGAGGTCTTCGATGCTCTTGGTGGCGGCTTCGAGTTCCCTGAGCTTGGTCTGCTTGGAGGCGATCTCTGAGCGAGCCTCGGCGATCTGTGTGGCACGCGGCTCAAAGACAAAGAAGTAGGCGGCCACGGGCATCGCCAGCAGCAGCAGGACGAAAGTTGCTTCTCGTAATCCGAATTGCATGGTTACTTATCCTTTCCGTTGGCCGGCGCCGAGGCCGGGACGGCCGTGGGTTCGGTCATGACCCGCTTGCCTTGCTGGTTGATCTGGATGGTGTCACCCATGGGGTCCATCGGGAGATCGGTGGCGGTGTTGTCCAGGCGGTGCGGGGCGATGTTCTGATTCAGGGTCATCTCGATCTCAAACTTACGCATCTGACGGTCCTGGATTTTTGTGCCCTCGGAGTAGCGAAGGAAGATGTTCTGGAAAAGCTCGTGCTGGTTGAGCATGGCCATGAACTGCGAGACTTCGAGGTCGGTTGGTGCGACCCCGATGAGGTTCAGTGTCAGTTCGGTGGGCTTGATGTCAGGTTGGTTGGGCTGCTTGAGTTTATTGCGATTTTTGCGGTTTTTCTGTGCTTCGCGTTGTATGGCGGTCTTGGGCCTGGGCGCGCTGCGGAGGACCTTGGTCTCCATCTCGAACTCAAGGAGGCTGAGGGTCGAGGGCATACGGTTGGTCAGCTCGGCGAGGATCACGCTGCGGGGGACGCGCTCGACGAGAACCTCGGCGACCCTACGCCGTTGCATCATGAGTTTTTTATCGACCTGTAGCTGGTCGAGCTGCTCGATGCGGAGGGCGGCGTCCTGAAACTGTTCGTTGATTTTCACCTGCTCGCGTCGGACTTCTGCGCGCTGACGGTCGGTGACGAGGAAGGCCCCGATCACGCCTGCCATCACCAGCGCGAAGAGTGTGATGCAGATGGCGTTGGTTCGCCTAGCGATCTTCTTCTGCAGGTAGTCTTCTGGGAGGAAGCTCTCATTGTTAGCCATATCAATACTCCACGTTCAGGGCGTTTGTTGCCCTTGTTGGCCTGTTTGGCCGGGTGTTGTTCGTGTGGTTTTGGTTAAAGGTTTGCCTCGCTGAAGCAAAGCCCAAGGGGGACGGCCCAACCGGGCATGGGTTTGTAGAGTTCGATGCCGCCGGAGCGTCCGCGGTGGTCCAGTGTGTCCACACCGGCGAACGGGTCGCCCAGCCTGGCGGCGATCCGGACCGAGCGTGCGATCACTTGGCACATCTTGACGTCCTGTGATTCCCCGCCGAGGAAGACGAGCTGCTGGATCGGCCTGTCCGGGAAGATGCTGTGGTAGTACCGGATAGAGAGCTTAAGCTCGTCGATCAGAGACTCGACGGTCACGCTGATCTCGTTGTCATCGGTGGCTGTGTCGGTGGTCCCTGAGCCGATTGGGCTTGAGTGATCTGGTGTACCGACGGCGGCCTCGGCAACCAGCGGCTGTGCCCGCAGACAACGAGCCTGGTCGAAATTGATTCCGCGCATCTGGGCCAGCTCACGGGTGAGATGATCGCCTGCGGCGTGGATGGTTTTGGCAAACGCGAGTTCGCGATCGTGCGGGACGATCAGCTTGGTCATGCCGGCACCGATGTCTATGTAGCAGGTAACCCCGGGTCCGGTATCCTGGCCACTTAGCAACGGGTGAGCGCGGACGATCGCCATTGGCTCGCTGTGCATGCCGACGACTTCGAGTTTGCACAGTGTTGCCAACTCGATGTATTTCATGACGGCGTCACGGCGTGCGGCGATACATACGACCTGATGGCGTGTCGTGCCGTCACGGACGATCTTTCCGACGCGGTGGTTGCGTACCACCATCCGAGACGGATCGACGTTGAATCGTTGGATCAGATGCAGGCCGATCTGTGCGTCGAAGTCTTCGTGCTCAGCCTTGGTCAACTCAATGTGCTGTATCAGGGTCTGGAACGCGGGGATCGAACAGATCGCGCGTTTGCCCTTGAACGGCTGTGACTTGAGCAGATCGCGCAAGGTGCCTGCCAGGAAGGCCCGTCGGCTGGACGCATCGGTGCGTGCGGACTCGGGGATCACGGCACAGGCGCCGGCGATCAACTGGGGCGCGTCGCCAAGGGACAACTGCAACACCTTGAGGGTGTCGGTACCGAAGTCGATTGCGATCGGTGAGTAACGGGGTTTTGTAAATCCCAGTGCCATGCGTCTTAATCGCCCCTCCAGCAGCGGCCAAAGCCAATCCCACAGCGGAATCCCGCGCCAGCAGCCTTCGTTTTTCTGAAAAGCCGCCTGGTGGCACCGGGTTTCGTGACAACAACTACGCTGTAGATCGACTAAACAGGGGGGCCTGTTTAGGGGCTTGCCTGAGTTATCCGGCCGTTACAACCGGTGCAGATGTCGCAGGTGGTGTGCCGGGTGGGTCCGCATAACAATGCCCCGCGTGCTGGGGGTCTGAGTGCTGGTTTTACTCCGGGAACGGGTCGCGTAGGGTCGGTAGAAACAAATACGAGGCGGATAAGTGCGCTAAGATAGAGCTGAGTTTATCGGCCGGCGGCATCTCGCTGGGTAGAAGCTAGGATAGGACGCCTATGAATCACCTGACACCTAAACAGATAGTCGAAGCGTTGGATCGGTATGTGATCGGACAGGCGGACGCCAAGCGTGCGGTGGCGGTGGCGATCCGCAACCGCTGGCGGCGCAGACAGCTCACCGGGGAGATGGCTGGGGAGGTGTATCCCAAGAATATCATCATGAGTGGGCCGACCGGGGTGGGGAAGACCGAGATCGCACGCCGGCTTGCCAAACTCGCCGACGCGCCGTTTGTGAAGGTCGAGGCCAGCAAGTTCACCGAGGTGGGGTATCACGGGCGCGATGTCGAGTCGATGGTCCGCGACCTGCTGGATCAGGCGGTGGTGATGGTTCGGGCGGAGCACGCTGAACAGGTGCAAGAGAAAGCGAATGAAGCGGCGGCGGATCGGTTGGTCGATCTGTTGCTGCCGGGGTCCAGCGAGCCGGTGACGCAGCCGACGGCTACGGGCGGGTATGTGAGTCCCGAGGCGTCGGGGGAGCGCAAGGCGCAGGTGCGAGAGAAATTGCGTGAGCAACTCGATGCCGGGAAGCTGGACGAGCGCGAGGTCGAACTGAATGTGAGCAATAAACCACACGCCTCGGTGATGTTTGCAAACATGGGGATCGACCAGATGGACCCGCAGATGTCGGACATGCTCGAGCGGATGATCCCCGCACAGAACAGCCGACGCAAGACCACGGTGGCGCAAGCCCGCCAGATCCTGATCGAACAGGAAACGGAAAACCTGCTGGACCAGGACAAGGTCGCCGCCGAGGCGATTGAGCGGACGGAGGAAGGCGGGATTATTTTCCTTGACGAGATCGACAAGATCGCGGTGTCAGGGGGTGGTAGCGGCGCTTCCGGTGGCGGTGGCGGGTCGCCGGACATTTCGCGTCAGGGTGTGCAGCGGGATTTGTTGCCGATTGTCGAGGGTACGAACGTGACGACTCGGCAGGGGGTTGTGAAGACGGACCACATCCTGTTCATCGCGGCGGGTGCGTTTCATTCAACCTCGGTCAGCGACCTGATGCCTGAGTTGCAGGGGCGTTTCCCGATCCGTGTGGAATTGTCGGCGTTGGGGGAGAGTGAGTTCGTGCGCATCCTCACCGAGCCGGGCAATGCGCTACCCAAGCAGCAGCAGGCTTTGTTAGAGGTCGAGGGGATCGAGGTGGTGTTCGAGGATTCGGGTATCCAGGCGGTTGCGCAGATCGCAGCGAAGGCCAACGCGACGCTTGAGAATATCGGCGCACGAAGGCTGATGACGATCATCGAGAAGGTATTCGAGCAGATCAACTTTGATGCGCCGGAGATGGCGGCGCGGGGCGAGACGACATTGACGATCGACGAGCGTTTTGTGAAAGAACAGGTGCAGGCGATCGCGGAGGATAAAGATTTGAGTCGGTTTGTGCTGTAGGACTGGTCATACACAACGAGGTAATCGCCATGTGGATAGTGCTGTTGATACCGGCGGTGTTGAGTTTTCTTCTTCTTGGGGCGCACTTTCTTCGCGACGGGAGCGTGGCTCTGCTGGTGGTTTCGTTGATGGTGCCGTTGGTTTTATTGATACGGCGGCGTTGGGTGGCGCGTGCTGTACAAGTCATGCTGGTGATCGCAGCTTTGGAATGGGTCTGGACAGCGATCGTGTTGGCGGAGGAACGGATGGCTGCGGGTGAACCGTGGCAACGGATGGCGGTTATCCTCGGCGGCGTTGCGCTGTGGACGGCCTGTTCTGCGTTGCTATTTGAGACCCCCCCGCTTCGTCGGCGATACTGCGGGGTTAAGGCCGAAGGCGAGCGCCCGGATACGGACGCGGGGTAGAAGATGTTCCGTAAGTCCTAGTGATATGTTTCACGGGCGCACGCAAATTAAAGGGAGACTGGTGTAGTACCCATCCCCCTATACCCCACCGAAGCACCGCGGACGGTGCATCAGTGGGCTTCATATGTGTTCTTGATGAAATTCGATGACCCGTTTAATTCTGAGTGAAATCTGATCCCTGATCGGCGTCACCCAGGTCGATGCTGAAGATCGGCTCGGCTTCGCTGAGTAGTGAGGCGGTGGACTGCGATGCCTGAACGCTCGCAGCGATGGCGGCGGCGGTGCTGCTGGCCTGTGAGGCGGTCTTGAGCTTGGCGGCCCGGTTTGCCTGCCGCTGAATCTTGGCCAGCGCCTTCTTCTTGGCGGCGAGTTGGGAGGCTCGGCCGGGGAGCTGCCAGTCCTGGTTTCTCAGGGTCTGGATGGAGTTGTTCTCAGAGATCCGGGTGGTCCCATTCATAACCCAGACGCGCTGCTTGCCGGTCTTGGTGTTACGGAAGAGGATGTCGTATCGGTTGTCTACATTGGCGTCGTAG
>JAJRRS010000153.1 GCA_024279275.1 Planctomycetota bacterium
TGCTGGGCTGGACCGGCCCGGTCGCACAGGTGCTTTTAATCAGCACCGCGATGCCCACCGCCGTGACGTGCCTGCTCTTATGCATGGAGTTCGACAACCACCCGTCCTACGTCGCACGCAGCGTCTTCTACTCAACCCTGCTCTCACCGATCACCGTGACGTTGACGATTCTGCTGGCACAGAGCGGGGCGCTAGCTCCTGTTGGCGGGTGAACAACTGATGTATGTCTAATTTAGCGGACGATCGCAGATCGCCGGTCTTTCACCTACGGGCCATCGCGCGGATCTACGACCCGCCGCTAAACATGGTGACATCTACGACCGACCTGCGGGAAGGCGCCACGGCCTCACCCCGGTATATCAATCCGCAGCGCCTCGGCATCGCGTCGGTATTCTTCGCCGTCACTCAGGGTGCGGCGAACCGGTGGGTCGTAGGTTTCGCCTTCTTCAAGCGTATCGGCCCGGCCGGATTCGATCAGGGCCTCAAGCCGCTCGGCGACATACGCATCACGCGCTTCCTGATACTTGTGGTCCTGCCCGGCCATCAGGCTGAACTTATGCTTGTTGGGTAGCGGCATCATGCCACGGGAGCGGAGGGTTTTTTCGCCGGATTTCTTGATGAACCTGCCCGCCAACTCGCGCAACGCACGGGCTTCCTTGACCGACCACTTGGGATCCATGTGTTCGTATAGATAGATGATGGTGTTCAACTCGACCTGTTGCTTGGGGACGGCCGGCGGGAAGTGGAAGCTGGGCCAGTCGTCGGGGTTCGCGAGCAACTCAAACAAGACCAGCGAGCCGATGGCGTGTGAGGCGCGGGCGTGCTGCTCGGAATCATCGTACCGATCTAAGCCGCTAAGCCGAAGCATCAACGTGACCCGGCGTGCCCGTGGGCTTGCGTGGTGCAGCGATGTCAGGTCGGCATAAAACTCCTGGAGGTGGCTGAACAGCATCTCGTGCTGGTTGTACAACTCGATTACATGATCCACCGGCAGGCGGTTGGTGATAAAGCAGTGCCCTAGCTCGTGCCAGACGATCACCTCGCCCAAGTCGCCCTGCTTCATGCCGTGCAGTTCCGCGAGTTTGCCGGTGCCGGGCGTGCTGCTGTTCACCAGGCTGGGCTTCCAACTCACCACGGCGTGCAGCCTGATGATTCTGGAACTCCCCCGCGCCCGCTCAGCCAGGACCGCCTGCTGGCCCAGCACGCGGTCGGGCTTGTAGTTCGCAATCAGCGGACGCCCCCACAGCCCGACCTTGAAACTGACATTCGATGAGCTTGAACACTTGCTCCACCACTTGGGCCTAAAGTCCTTGGCATGCATCTGGATGTACTTGATATCGAGCCGCTGCTGGCGATCCATAAACCTCATATGCTTGCGCGCAGACCTGCCCAATTCGGGCAACGCATCCCAGTCGTTTAAGAGGTAGGCGCCAGCCAGTTCCTGATAGGCAGCCGCAGCAATCTCTTCTTGAGATTCAGGTGCCGCCGGTTCCTCACCCTTGACCTGCTTCGGTGGATCGGCCTCGCCCGATGGTTGGTCCGCCACAACGCCGGCGGCAACTTCCTTCGCCAGCACATGCGGGTTCGGCAGCCATACCAGCACCACCAGGAGCAAGATCGCCGCACGCCCATTCGATTGTTTCATAGTCAGACCCCGCAAGACAAGAAGACGATGACAGATCACAACACCCGGATTGTACCCGCACGCCCGGCCATTTGCCATCATTTCAGGCACACCACAACCGGTGTTGGTGTAGGATTGTGCCGCTGTTTGTAGCGAAGGGCGATTACACAGGAGCCATGCGATGAATCTGCGTGATATAAAATGGATCGGGTGTTGCCTGCTGACCATGAGCGTGTTGTCGGCCACGGGCTGCGGGCCGATCCACTTCGCCGTCGGCGTCTCGCCCGGCGATCAGAAACTTAAGTCCACCGTAGTCTCGCGCGACGGCCACTGGTTCAGCCCACGGGTCGCGGTGATTGATGTGTCCGGCATGATAATAAACGCACCCAAGCCCGGCCTGATCCAGCGCGGGGAAAACCCCGTCAGCGAATTACATGAAAAGCTGCAAGAGGCAGCTAACGATCGGCGGGTCAAGGCGGTGGTGCTCCGGCTGAACACGCCCGGCGGCGGTGTCACCGCCAGCGACATCATGTACCGGGACGTATTGCGATTCCGCGAGAGGTCCGGCAAGCCGGTCGTCGCGCTGATGATGGACGTAACCGCAAGCGGCGGGTACTACGTCGCCTGTGCCGCCGACCAGATCGTGACGTACCCCACGTCCGTGGTCGGGAGCATCGGCGTGATCGTGCAGACGATCAGCATCAAACCGGCGCTCGCAAAGATCGGCATCCAGACCGAGGCGTTGACCAGCGGAAAGAACAAAGAGGCTGGCTCGCCGTTGAGTACGTTGACGGATGACCACCGCAAGGTGTTGCAGGGATTGGTCGATGATTATTACGCGCGGTTCACGGCCCTGGTGCGCAAGGCTCGCCCGGGCATCCCCGAAGATCGGTTCGCGGACCTGGCAGATGGGCGTGTGGTCAGCGGCGAGCAGGCGGCGGCGCTTGGCCTTGCGGACCAGGTCGGTGATATCTATGACGCCGGTGAGTTGGCGGCACGACTCGCGGGGATCGAACACGCCGACCTGATCGTATACCACCGCCAGCTTGAGTATGTCGGATCGCCCTACGCAAACACGCCCCGCACACCTGCCACAGGCGGATCGACACCGGGAACGCAGATCAACCTGATGCAGTTGAATCTGACCGGATCGCTGCCTGGCTTTGAAACACCTGTCGGGGTGTATTACCTCTGGCGGCCGGACCTGCCGTGAAGATTGGGAAGCTGTTAGCTGTTAGCCTTTAGCTGCTGCTTGATCTTGTTTGATGGGTGACGATTGCACGTCGCCCACCTGCGCGCAACCCCGATCCCCGCCCCCTGATCCCCGTCCCTATCACTCAACCTCTAGCCGTAGCCGTAGATGACGCCGTGCATGTCGTTCATGAACTGCGCCAGGAAGAAGTTGGCGACGATGATGGTGATGAAGCTGATGACAAACGAGTCCGTCGCCGCCCGCCCGACCCCCGAGGCACCGGTGCCACAGTTAAAACCCTTGTAGCAACTGATCAGCCCGATCCCCAGGCCAAACACCACGCTCTTCACCAGCCCGGTGAGCACGTCCCAGTTCGAGACGAACTCGCTGGAGAATTTCCAATACTCCTGAGCATCGACGCCGAAGCCCTGCACAACGACCAGCCAACTCCCGCCGATGCCCAACAGGTCGCTGAACACGGTGAGCACGGGAACCATAATCAGGCACGCCAGCACACGCGGGACCACCAGATGGCGTATCGGGTCGCTACCCATCACACGCAGCGCATCGAGTTGTTCGGTCACGCGCATCGAGCCTAGCTCAGCACTGACCGCACCCCCGACCCGCCCGGCGATCATGACCGCCGCAAGCACCGGGCCGATCTGCTTGACCACGGATATATGAATGACGCCGCCCAGCCGGGTCTCCTGGCCAAACTCCTGGAACTGCGCAAACATCTCCACACCCAGGACCGCGCCGACAAACGCGCCGACCAGTGCCACCACCGGGATACTGCGCGTCCCGACCTGAAAAAGTTGGGGGATCAGCAGCTTCATTCGGCCATACCCCCCCGCTCCGCGCACGGTCCAGCCGCCGGTCGCCAGGCAGAAGGCTGTGAACCGACCAAAGCCCTCCACATCGCAGCGGATGCGCCGGCCGATCATCGTCATTTGATCCAAAAGCATCAGCAGACATCCATGTTCGGGCTGAGGTCTTTGGGCTACCCCACAGCAGGGTCCGATACCCCCGGCCCCAAAATGCCTCCGGCCCAGTTACCCCCGGCCAAGATACCCCTGGCCAAGAGACTTGTTTACAGGCAAAGGGTGACCAACGGGACTTGAACCCGCAACCCCCGCGACCACAACGCGGTGCTCTACCAATTGAGCTATGGCCACCATCTTCAGTCAATAGGCTCTGTGAGCCTGCGGCAGAGGTTAGAACGCCCCGGAAACACTGTCAAACCCCTTGGGATACACCCCTGAGTATCCCCCAAAAATACCCCGTAGATGCCTCCGTAGATCACAACGAGTTAGCCCGCACTCCCCCCCGATATCCCTCCAAACCACGCCTATAGCCATGCCCGTTCACCCAGACCCCGCTTAAGCGCCGTCCCCCAATAGTCGATTTAAGGGGCACCTGACCGCATATAACCACAAGCCACCGCCCCACCGGAATCCCCCCATGTCCACCGCCAAGAACCCCAGCAACAACGACATCCTCCTGGAATCCGGCACCAACGAGCTGGAGGTCCTGGTCTTCGGACTCGGCGACCAGTCCTACGGCGTCAACGTCGCCAAGGTCCGCGAGGTCATCCTCCCCGTCAACATCTCCGCCAGCCCCGGGCAACCCGAAGACGTCATGGGCATGTTCAACCTCCGCGGCGTCGTCCTCCCACTGGTCGATATGCACAGCTACTTCGACATCGAACCGGTCAACAACACCGGGGCCGACGACCACCGCATCATCGTCACCGAGTTCAACGGCTCACAAGCCGCCTTCAAGGTCGAGCGCGTCGAGCAAATCCACCGCATTAGCTGGAAGGACATACGCAGCGTCCCCGACGAGACCGGCAGCGACCACATGTCCGTCACCGGGATCACCGAACTCAAAGGCAAGCTGATCCTCATGCTCGACTTCGAGTCCATCTTCGACCACATCGCCATGCAGAACACCCTGCACATCTCCCACGTCGAAAATGATCTAGGCGTCGATCGCAGCAGCGTCAACGTCTTTATCGCGGATGACTCCAAGTTCATCCGTAATATCATGAAGAACGTGCTTAGCAACAGTGGCTACAGCAATGTCACCGCCTTCAACAACGGCCAGGACTGCTGGGACGCGATCCAGGCCTCCGTCCGAGGCGAACGCACCAAGCCTGACATCCTGGTCACCGACATCGAGATGCCACAGATGGACGGCCTGGCCTTGACACGAAAAGTCCGCGCCACCGAAGCCCTCCAAGACATCCCTGTCCTGCTGTTCAGCTCCCTGATCACCGACGACACACGTCACAAAGGCGAGGCCTGCGGCGCCAACGCACAGATCGCCAAACCCGAACTCCCCAAACTCGTCCACATCGTCGATAGCTGGATTCAGAAAATGGAGCAGGGCGACGCGACCCAGGCGGCGTGAAGCTCTGCACAAGTGACCTAATCGCTGTTATCCCAGCGAGAGACATCTCCACAGGTAAATAACTTTTCATCATCGATAAAGCCAACCCGAATCTACGGGCAGGGCCGTTTATTCGATAATGATGGCCACACAATTCCCACCCTCCCAAACCCCCTCCGGCTTGACCTTGCCGCTTGTGGCGTCGATACTTGGGGGTTAAAATGGACCTTAATAGAGCCGTTGCCCCCGGTGCCTCCCGACCTGAATCGGCCGGCTAGTACGGTACCAGGCTACGACCCCCTGCTTCTTGGAGTTACCCGCGTATGAAAATGACCACACTGGTTCGTTCACTGCTGGTCTTGATGTTGTTGACGGCTGTGGGCTGCGGCGACTGGTCACGCAGACAAAGCCGATCGGGCCTCTTGATCGAGCCTGCCGATGCCGCGAGGCTTGGGTATGTCATTAACTGGTCCACCCCTCTGAACGTGCCCAAGCGATCCGAGTTGACTTCGGTGACGCTGCTGGGTGACGTGCTGTTCACCGTCGAGTCGCCGGGCAATCTGGTGTCCGCCATCTCCGTGCGCGACGGGGATGTGATCTGGCGCCGCGTGGTCGGCGAACCCACCGAGCAGGTCTACCCGCCGGTCCGCGATGAGGAGCGGGTCTACTTCAACAACGACACTACTTTGTTCACCGTCGGGATCACCCACGGCGACCTGATCGCCACCGCCGAACTTGCCTCCGTGGTCGAGACCGGGCCGGTGCTGATCGGACGCTACGCCATCTTCGGCGGGGCCGACGGCACGGTGTTCGCACACGACCTGGACGCCGGCTATGCCAAGTGGTCCTACAAACTCACCGGCGGCATCGTCGTCCCTCCCGCACAATCACAACAGAACATCTTCGTCGCAGACAGCAACGGGATCTACGCAGCGCTTCAGGCAACCGACGGCGAGCTGCTCTTCCGTGGCAAAACCTTTGGCCCCATCACGGCTCCCCTTGCCTCAACCCGCACAGGCGTCTACATCCCCTCACACGACCAGTCGCTCTACGCCATCAACCGCGTCACCGGGCGGGACAACTGGGTGTACCGGACCGCGACCAA
>JAJRRS010000010.1 GCA_024279275.1 Planctomycetota bacterium
CGCGAAGCCCAGGCCTGGACCCTCGACCGCAACGCCTCACAGACCGGCGTAGACTGGCGATTCACCAACGATCAGGCCCGCAACAAACTCAAACGGCTGTATCCGAAAGTTGTGGGGTGACGCGGCACTAGTCTTCAGTAACAAAAAAGCCAGGTGCCGTTAGACGACACCTGGCGTGAGTACTTAAATAAGCAAGGCTTTTCTGTATGAAGCCGGGACCGTTACCTCCCGACACAAAGCCTTCATGCCAAACTTCTATCAACGGCGACGCAGCATCGCCAAACCACCCATCGCCAGCAGCGCGAGGCTGGCAGGCTCGGGGATTAGAGCCGGATTCGTATTCCCCGGCGTGAGGGTATTGAATGTCAAGTCGGTCGATGGGGTCAGCGTCGTGCCATCTGCAAAGACCGCCTGAGTATCATCCAACGTGTAGGGGCCGGGGATTTCGCTGATCACTTCATCGATATCAACGCCGATCCAGATGCCCGAGCCACTGAGGCGAACGATGGAGTCGGCTGCAAACGAGATGTTGCCGAAATCGACGCCGCCCAGTAGCCCAGCGTAGATGTCATCCGATGCCCCGGAGTCCTTGACACCCACGGCGTCGACCACAGATGCCCAAGGCAGAGCGATATCGATCGTGCCGTTGTTATCGGTATCCAGATCGTCACCGGTGGCCCCCGTGAAGCCTGAAACCAGGACGAAAGACGCAGAACCATTCTCGATGTCTGGAACAAAATCGACCACGTTCAACGTTGTGGCGGGATCGGGAGCTGGGGACAGCACCAGAGCGCTGTCGCGCCACAGGAACAGGCCGTTGGTCCCGGTTGAGAAACCGCTAAGGTCAAAAGCCTTGTCGATAACACCGGCAGAAGTGCTGTCGCCGTCGATCACCAGCAGCGTCAGCCCAGCCATCGATTCGGCACCGCCCGTGTCACTGATCAATTCAAAGAACTCTTCACCGTTATCACCCCCCTCGTTATTAAGCGAGACCTCATTGATCAGGATGGCACCCTGTGCCTGCCCAATGGCAATCGGCAGAACAAACGCCGCCGCTGCCAAAAAAAGTTTGTCTTGAAAGCGCAGTAAACGATCCATCATCTTCTTCCCTCCTAGTTAAAAACAGACTCTGATCCGCCGAGTAATTAATCGGCCTTCCGATACTCAGTCTGCCCAGAACGTACTGGGCATTATGTTGCTTAAATTGTCCCAATCTCTCCTCTAAGTGAACCCAGTCAAGACCGGCCTTGCACTCACCTGAATGGGAATTAAACGCAAGCTAATCACATGACACAAAGACCAAAAGTAGTTGATATACCGGGCCATGAACCGGCTCTGTCCTCTTACCCGCTCCAAATAGTACCGACCGATACAAATGAAAAGCCCCTACAACAGTTGTTGCAGGGGCTTTCTCTTTATCTCTTGCCCTGTAGCCTCAAAAGTAACCGGAATTATTTACTGATGCTGATGTCGAATCTCATTCCTGCTTGTCATTTCTCCCAACGTCTCTCTTGTTCGGTCCCATCCCGCACTCACACATGCGGCGCACAAGGTTCCAGACACTATCATTTATAAACCAAGACCCCGGCTTGTCAAGGATAATCCCGCTTGTCAATCAGATTTTCTGTTGCGATCCCAGGGGGCCTCAAGGCTTGGAACGAATAGAGCGTGCTCCTGGAAAGTCAGACACAGGTTTGTCATAGAAGATACAAAAGCAAGACCAAACTGACCAACCCATCTTGACTTGTTTCGCAACTGCTTTACATAAAGTCGGATACGTTACGAGCGTGTCATAAGCTCCGACGCCTCGCCCTTGCAGCAAAAGAGGAATCTGAAAATTATGCTTGACAAACAGGTAGGCTCGATTATCCTTGACGATGGATTCGCAAGCCGAGGCATTGATGTTGCGCGGCTATGCACTTAAGAATCGGTCACGACAACAGGAAAACAAGCCAAAAAACAGGCACCCCGCATCGACGAAAATCAGAATACTTAAAGTTACTTTTGTAGCTGCTGGGCAAGAGATTATAGAGAAAGCCCTCGCAACAACTGTTGTGGGGGCTGTTTTTGTATTTAGACCCAGAACAAAATGTCTGAGATTTTTTAGAATTGTTTGAGAAAATAAAGCAGGGTCAGCCCCGGAGCGTTTCCGGGCAGACGAAGCCCCGTGAGTAAAAATGACTGTATTCGATCTACTATTTTCACAGGAAGGGAAGGGTTCATTATGAAGACTTACAGCAAATGGTTCAGTGGTTTGTCGGTTGCCTGCATCTCAATGCTGGCTGCCCAGTCGGTTTCGGCGGTGGTAATCAACGAGTTCCGGGTCGACCACCTTGGGGCCGACACCGATGAGTTTTTCGAGCTGGCGGGTACGCCAGGCGAATCGCTCACCGGGCTGACCTATATCGTCATCGGCGACACCTCGCCGAGTCTTGGCGGTGGCTCGGTCAATACCGGTGCTATCGAAGTGGCCATCTCGCTTGACGGCCTGACTATTCCCGCCGACGGTATTTTCCTCGCTGTTGAGGCTATCTTTGCCGGAGCAGCCGGTGCAAGTGCCGATTTGGTTACCAACCTGAACTTCGAGAACTCCGATGTGATGACTCACCTGCTGGTCAGCGGATTCACCGGTCTGGATGGTGATCTAATCGACAGCGACCGTGACGGCCTGCTTAATCCTGTTCTCCCGTGGACCGCCATCATCGACGGCCTGACACTGGATGAAACTTCCAACAGTGGTGAGTTTAATTACACCAGCCAATTCGGCTTGCCTGTGATCAACTTCCCCGCTCAGGCTGGCTCCGGCGAGAGTTTCCAGCATGTGTTCCGCGATGCGGATATCACCGGCAACTGGATCGGCGGCTTCAGCGAGCTTGGATTAGCAAACGAGACTCCAGGTGTGACCAACGTCCTGCCTCCTCCGCTGGCTGGCGACATCAACGGCGACGGGTTTGTGGGTATTGCCGACCTGAATATTGTCTTGGGCAACTGGAACGCGGGCACCCCGCCGGCCGGTGGGAACGCCAGTATCCCCGAGCCTGCTTCGATGGCGCTGCTGGGCTTGGGTGGCCTCGCCTTGCTTCGTCGCCGCAACGCCTGATAGCGATGCTTAAATGTCAACCTTAACTTCCTCGTGTTAGGGCGGTCGGGTTTTCGGATTCGGAGACCCGCCGCCCGAGCACAAATTTAAAAAATGACGCTCACTAACCGTAAAGGACTGACCATGTCGACCACGATCCCGGGAAAAACAAGGGCGTTTACGCTGATCGAGTTGCTGGTGGTGATTTCCATCATCGCGCTGCTTGTCGGCATCCTCTTGCCAGCACTAGGCTCCGCACGCAGGACCGCCCAGAAGCTTGCCTGTCTGTCGAACATGCGCCAGATCGGACTCGCCGCCGCTGCCCACGGGACGGATGACAAGAGGGGAGTCTTGATCCCTACCTTTACCAAGGAAGATGACGGCCTGGCACACCTGTACCCCAGCTATCTTCAGACACTGGAAATCGCGAACTGTCCCAGCACTCAGAACACCGTGCGCCAGGGGCTGATGTGGCCCGCCGGGGTCGCACGCCCATCCCCTTCACACGGGTTTTATGACCGAGACGTTCCGATCGATTGGGTGGATACCTCTTCCGGTGCTGACGACGATACCGGTGGAACCAGCTACGAAATCTTCGCCTGGATGACCGGTCCAAGAATCTTCCCGGATGGCAGGCGCGTCAACGGCACCCTGGTTGGCAGCATCAACACCCAACGCGGGGGAACGCCCCAGACGAAATCAATCTTTACCAATAACAACTACCCCAACGAGTTAAAAACAATCAATAACGTGGTCAACACCAGCGAGGTATTTCTTGTTCTGGATGCGGACGACACGATCGCTGGGGTCGGCACAAATAACTTCCCGGACCCGGAAAACAACCACGGAGATTCCGGCCTGAACATGAACTTCATGGACGGGCATGCCTCCTGGGTCGCGGCAGGCCCAGATCTCCTGGAAACGTACCTCAACGGATACTCAAAAGGCGTGGCAAGTTCGGTGTATGCCGAGCACCTGCCATCGTTTACCGAGACGAGTGAAGGCATCTATGTGCGATACCGCTATTGATCGTGTGTGTTTGCCGGCGTGTGGATGTTCTGCGCCTGTTGATCGGTGAAAGTGTGGCGTTGATGCTACTGATTCAGTTTCCACAGGCTTGTATTGGAGGTGCTGACCGCCTGGCACCCGGACTTGAGGATGCAATCGGCCGTCTCCTCGCAGCGGATAAGGCCCCCGGCGATGTAAGGGATTGAGATTTGCTTTAACTGATCGGCGATCAAGGTGGTCGCGATCCCAGGGAGCATCTCCACGGCGTCGGGCTTGGATCGTTCGATGATCGACATGCCCCGTTCGACGGCCCGACCGTCCTGCAGGAACAGCCTGACGATCGACGACAGGCCTAATTTTCGGATCGTTCTAACCATGTGATGTTTGGTAGTGATGATGCCCATGACCCGATCAAAACTCGCAACGTATCGCAGCCCCGCCTCATCATTGGTCAGGCCACTGATCAGATCGATGTGCAGCATGATCGGTAATTCACGGGTTAAACGGCTGTCGAGTTTCTTGAGCACGCCGGGTAGTTCGGCGATCTCACCACCGCTTAAGAACAGGACGTCGGCGTGTTCCAATAACTCCGGATGGGGGATTGACCAGTCGGTGATGTACGGGATAATCGGCTTATTCAGCAGTGATCGGATGCCCTTGTGATGCATGGCGTGTGCCTTGGGTTAAAGGTGTGATTGAATATGAGTCCAAATACTCTACGAACCAATCAGCAAAAAACCAAACCGCCTCGCGCGGATGATGGCCTGCGTGAGCGATTCCAGCAGCTCCGTCACCTGGCCTTGGACCTCGACGGGACGTTGTATCTCGGGGGGACGCTGTTTAAGTTCACGCCCAGGTTTCTTGAATCACTTACACAGATGGGCATCGGCTACACGTTCTTTACGAATAACTCTTCACGCAGCGCCAAGCAATATGTCTCGCACCTGAGCGAGATGGGCATCAAAGCTGATATCGACATGATCTACAGCTCGACCCACGCGACGATCGAATACCTGCATCAGACGTATCCGGATGCACGTCGGGTGTTCGCACTTGGGACGCCGGGGTTCGAGCAGGAGCTTGCGGAGGCGGGCTTTACGATCAGCGCCACACGCCCGGACCTGGTCGTAATCGGTTTTGATACCAATCTGACATACAGCCGATTGTCTCGTGCTGCGTACTGGATCAAGGAGGGCAAGCCATTCATCGCTACCCACCCGGACCTGGTATGCCCGACAGATCGCCCGCTGGTGCTCCCGGATTGTGGCGCGATATGTCAGTTGCTCACCGCCTCGACCGGGCGCAAGCCCGACGCTGTTCTGGGTAAGCCCAACGTCACCATGCTCAACGGCGTGCTTGAGCGTAACGGGCTGACACGCGAACAAGTCGCCATGGTGGGGGACCGGCTGTACACCGACATCGCCATGGCCAACAACGCGGGGGTGTTGAGTGTCCTGGTTCTCACCGGGGAAACCAAGGCCGCCGATCTCAACGGGGCCGACTATTCCCCCGACCTGGTTATTGAACACGTCGGAAAGTTCGGGGCCATGCTTCGGGAAGCAAGAGAAGTGGTGGGTTCCTGATGATTACGACTGCGGTGGTATCGGATCGTATTGTGGGCTTTGCCGGCGGCGATGTTCTGGATGTCTTGATCATCGGGGGGGGCATCGTCGGAAGCGGTGCCGCCCGTGACGCCGCGATGCGTGGGCTGAGTGTAGGCCTGATCGAGCAGCACGACTTCGCCTCCGGGACCAGTAGCCGATCCAGCCGGCTATTGCACGGGGGCTTACGTTACCTGGCGCAGGGCCGGGTGGGGTTGGTCCGTGAAGCGAGTTTGGAAAAACGAATTGTTCAGGACATCGCGCCTCACCTCGCCGAGCCGTTGCCGTTCGTTTTTCCTACTTACCGCGGGACGCAATGGAAGCGATGGAAGCTGAGCATCGGGGTCAAGCTATACGACCTGTTGTGCAGCGGTCGAAACTTCGGCAAGTCCCAGACGCTTAGCGCCCAAGAAGTATCTGCGATGCTAAAGGGCATCAACGCCGACGGCCTGACCGGCGCGGTCCGCTACTACGACGGGTTCACCAACGACGCCCGCCTTGTGATGGATACCCTCCGCTCCGCCAAGGCGCACAGCGCACAGCTTCGCAACTACACTCGTTACGAGGATGCATCGTTCAACGGCAAGCTGTGGGAATGTCAGTTACACGACGCGCTTAACAATCAGAACGTCACGGTTCGGGCACGCACGGTCATTAACGCAGCGGGGCCGTGGGCCGACCGCATGAAGCACAGCCGAACAAAGCTGCGCCTCACCAAGGGGGTTCACCTGGTCATCGACCGTGCGCGTCTGCCGATGCCCGACGCGGTGGTGATGGCGCAGGGTTCGCGTATTTTATTTGCGATCCCGTGGGGCGATCGGATGATCCTGGGGACGACCGATACCGATTACAACGGCCCGATCGGGACACCAACCTGTGATGAAGAAGATGTCCGGTATGTCCTTGAAGTTGCTAACAGCGTCTTCCCTGATGCGGGTTTGATCGGCGAAGATGTGATCGCCAGTTGGTCGGGATTGCGTCCTCTGATCGCCAATGGCCAGGAGGCGGGCACGCCGTCGGACACGTCACGGTCGCACAGCATCAAGATGACCGAACCCGGTTGGATCGATGTTGCTGGCGGTAAACTGACGACCTACCGGCTCATGGCCGAGCAGACGGTTGACAAGATCGTTGCACACATCGGCAAAGACGTTAGCGCGTGTCAGACTGCCGAGCAGCCGTTGTTGGACCAGACACAGTTATGTGGCAGCGGGATCATCCCGCCGAAAGTTACGCGCGACCAGGTCGAACACTACTGCAAGAACGAATGGGCGATCCATCTTGATGATGTCATGCTCAGGCGTTCGAGTTGGGCTTATTATCACAAAGACGCGGCGACGATCGCTCAGGATGTCGTCGGTTGGATGGCGGAAATACGCCGGTGGAATCAGCAGCGGGTAGAGGATGAGCTGGGCAGGTACCGCTCGGCACTGACCTATCCAGGCGCGGGTATACCTACGGTTGTCAGACCGGCCCGGGAGGCGGTCAAGCGTGATCTGTCTTCACAAGCAGCCGGGTTGTAACTTTCTGCATAACAGATCAGACATCATTTTTTAACTACCGACTGATAGACCGGCAGAACACATAACAAGATCAGGGTTAAACCTCAGGGAAACAACATGGATATCGCGACACGGTATAGACGGCCAGGTTCGGTGTGGTTGGGTTCGGCGGTCCTTGTTTTGGCTGGGTGCGTGTCGTTCCCCATGCCCGCCGCGGCATCGCAAGACGGGTACGCCCAGGCTGTGCTTGCCGATCAGCCTGTCGGGTATTGGCGGTTTGAGGATGACGCCGAATCAACCGTCGCGGTCAGCAGCGCCGCCGGGGATGAAGTCAACGGCGCCTATCACAACGTCACGCTCGGCAACCCCAGCGCAACCCCGGCGCTCGGATCCGCTGCAGGATTCACCGCTGACACCGAAGACAAAAGCTACATCGACCTCGGCTCGCCGAAGGCGCTGATGCTCCGCGGTGACCTGACGATCGAGTGGTGGCAGTACGCAACCCACAACGACACCGAAGCACGTTCCATCATCTGCTGGGCCAGGTCCGGCGAAAAGCCCGGCGACAACGTGCTGTATGAAATGATGCTCCGCTACACCAGCGAGCAGAAGGCAGAAAAATACCCAAGGCCACAACTCGCCTTGGGGCATGAGTACGGCAGCGGGGTGAATGTACGCATCTATTCCCAGGCTGTGACTCACCCCCATAAGTGGTACCACGTCGTCGCCGTCCGTGACGCACAGGCCAAAACAATCCAGTACTACATCAACGGCCTGCCCTCGGGCGGACCCCAAAGCTACAGCACACAACACGACAACGCACAGGGCGGCGAATCCGCAGGTGCCGCGATCGGTCGGCTGGGACAGTTTGACCGCCGATACTTCAAGGGCATGCTGGACGAGGTCGCTATCTACGATCACACCCTCTCTGGAGAACGAGTCATGGCGCACTACCGCGCCGCTCTTGGTGCAGCGGATGAATCAAACCGGGTTCAGGTCGTCGGCCATCGCGGCAACAACCGCTTCGCGCCGGAGAACACACTGGTTTCCTATGAGCAGGCCATCCAGGTCCAGACGCCGATCGTCGAGATGGACCTGCACCGCAGCAAAGACGGCGTGATTGTCCTCCTGCATGACGACACACTCGACCGGACCACCAACGGCTCGGGCTACGTCAAGGACAAGACGGTCGCCGAGTTAAAAACTCTGGACGCTGGGCTTTGGAAAAACCCAAAGTATGCTGGGGAAACCATCCCGACGCTCCAGGAGATTTTTGAGTTGTGTAAAGGCCGAGCCATCATGATGCTCGACCTTAAAGACCCGGTGAGGGGCGACGAGATCGCCGATGTTCTCGCCAGCACGGGTATATCACAAGACCAGATTATTGTTGCGCCGTGGAAAGCCGACCAGGCGGCTGGGCTTAGGCCTTACCTCCCCGACGCACCGATGGTGCTGCTGCACAGCAAGCCCCCCTCGGCCTACACCGGCGACGACTCGTTCTTCGAAGACATGAAAGCGATGGGGTTCAGCGGATTCTCCTTGAAGTGGATGCACCTGCCAAAGACTTTCGTAGACGCGGCACACCGCCACGGCATGAAGGTTCACACATGGACCATCAACGACCCCGAAGATATCAGCGGTGCGATCCTGATGGGGATCGACGGTATCATCACCGACGTCCCGGAGGCCGCCTCGGAATATGTGGCTCAGATCCTGGACTGATCCGACACAACCATTTCAGTTAGCGATGGCAGAGTTTCGCTTTGATAACCTTTCGACCGACCCCAACGCAGGCGACCTAGACGAATGATCAAGCGTATCCGAAAGTATCTGGCACCCGCGCCCCACATCGAGAGACTCCCCGAGGACGAGGTCAACCGGCAGTACCCGATCTATCGTCGACGGATATTAGAGTCGACTTTCCTGGGATACGCCGGGTTTTACCTGGTCCGCAACAATCTATCCGTGGTCTCCAAGGAAATAGAAGGTGCGCTCGGCTACGATCACTCATCGATCGGCAGCATCCTGGCGGCCACCGCGATCTCCTACGGGGTCGGCAAATTTATCATGGGGTCGATCTCCGACCGCAGCGACCCACGCAAGTTCATGGCCCTGGGCCTGCTGCTCACGGCGATCTGTAACTTCGCCTTCGGCGGCATCGGCAACCTTCACATGCACATGGCGCTCTGGTCGCTCAACGGCTTCGTTCAAGGGATGGGTTGGCCCCCCTGCGGCCGATCGATGGGGCATTGGTACAGCGTGCGGGAACGCGGCGTCTTCTTCAGTATCTGGAACACCTCGCACAACCTCGGCGGCGGGATAGCCGGGTTCTTCGCCGCCTATGTCGCTGGCCTGTACGGATGGCAGGCCGCCTTCTACTTCCCAGGCGCCGTCGCTGCGCTCGGATCGATCTATCTGTTTATACGTCTTCGCGATACACCCCAATCCGTCGGCCTGCCGCCGATCGAAGAGTATAAAAACGACTACACCGACGAAGAACTAAAGCACGGCGTCAACGAGAAAGAACTCGGCACCAAAGAGCTTCTCTTTGATTACGTCCTGACCAACAAATACGTCTGGCTCTTGGCAATTGCGAACTTCTTCGCATACATCGTCCGCTACAGCATGCTCGACTGGGGCCCGATGTACCTGCGTGAAGTCAAAGACGCCACACTCGCAGGTGGTGGCTTGGCGATCCTCGTCATTGAGTTCGGTGGGATCCCCTCCACGATCTTCTTCGGCTGGGTGTCCGACAAGTATGGCGGGCGCCGAGGCATGATCAGTGTGTTGTGCATGATTCCGATCGTGCTCGCCTTCGCCGCGATCGCACTCACCCCGCCGGGCTATCTATGGTTTGACATGTGCATGCTTGCCGTCATCGGCTGCTTCATCTACCCGGTCATCAACCTGATCACCATCGCCGCGCTCGACCTGACCTCCAAAAAAGCCATCGGCACCGCAGCGGGATTCATCGGCATGTTCGGTTACATCGGCCGGACCGTGCAGGCCAAGGGCTTCGGCTGGATGGTCGATCATTTCAGTAAGATCTATTCCCTGCACACCGCCTGGCTGATCGTGATGTATACCATCCTGGCCTGTGCCCTGATAACCATCGTTATGCTGGCAACCATGTGGCGCCTCAAACCCAAGGCCTGATATCCATGACGCCATGTAACACGAAAACTGCTGCGATCATTCTTTGTATCGCGATGATCCCTGCGGTAGCGCTGCGTGCTCAGGACATCCTCGTACCGCCGCCAGTCACCATCGACACGGCGCACGACCCCACGCCCTTTACCCCTGGTTCATGGACGATGGTGGTCATACCCGATACGCAAAACTACATCGACACCAAAGACCCCGCGCTCCTGCCCGGCATCTTTATCCAGATGTGTAACTGGATCGTCGCCAACAAAGACGCACGCAATATCGGGCTGGTCGTGTTTGAGGGAGATATCGTTGACAACAACGACCGCGAATTCGATGGCACTCCCGCGTATGAATGGACACTTGCCAAGAAAGCTATCAGCGTGTTGGATGGCGATGTGCCGTACGTTTTAGTCACCGGGAATCACGATTACGGCCCAGGCGGTTCGGCTCGCAATCGTATAACAATGATGAACCGCTTCTTCTCGGCGATCGACAACAACCTGAACGACCCAAATAAAGACGGCATCCTCGCCGGTGTGTTTGAGCCGGGCAGGCTCGACAACACGTACTCCCTTATTGACACCGGCACACGCAAGCTGCTTGTCTTCTCCCTCGAGTTCGGGCCGCGTCGGCAGGTCGTCGATTGGGCCAACGCCATCGCCAAGCAGACACGATTCAGTGGGCACTCAATCGTGTTGTTGACGCACGCTTACCTCCGTGAAGGCAACCTCCCGGACCCGCACGCCCCTATCAGTGAAGACAACCTTCCGATCCCTTACCGCGCGGATATCAACGACACGACACAAGACAACAAACACAACCCGCACAACTACAAACTCGCTTCGATCAACACCGACACCGACCCGGTCCACGACGGTGAAGAACTCTGGCAGCAATTCGTGTCGCGCCACGCCAACTTCATCATGGTGCTCAACGGGCACTATAACTCGGGTGACGACACCGGCAACCGTTTCCCAGCCCAATCCGAAAACCCCCTTAACAACGACGGCGTCGCTACCACAGCAAGACAGGTAAGCACAGGCATACACGGCAACGCCGTCCACGAACTCGTCGCGAACTATCAGTTTGCCGAGAACGGCGGCAATGGGTTCATCCGCCTGATGGAATTTCTCCCCGACGGGAAGACGGTACACGTCAAGACCTACTCGCCTTTTGCTCAAGCCCGCGGGCGAATGCCCTGGCTGACCGACGCCAGGCATCAATTCACCCTGGACCTACCAGAGGTCACACAAGACTCGCCTAAGCAGCATGACACGGACAGGAAAGCCCTGAAAGACGCGGAATAACCACGCCAGCGCGTCCTGGCCTTGAAAAACCTTATAAAATCCCCTCAAAAGACCGCTAATCTGTGTCTGTTACTTGGTTTAGGGGTATAATTGTTTACTGGCCAATACGGCGGGGAGAAGGACAATTACATGCGATTTTGTTTTACAGCGTACCTGTCTATTGTGATTCTGACATTGTCGTTTACGGCCGGGCCGACCCAGGCTCAGCTCCGCGTGGTGACCTACAACACCGCCAACGCCAGCGGCATCTCAGGCAACAACATCAACCCCCGCACCGGGATGGGCATCGTCCTCCAGGCGATCGGAGACGAGGCGACCAACGGGTTTGCCCGACCGATCGACATCTTGATCCTCCAGGAACAGGACGATGTGACGACATCGACGCAGGGATTCGTGGACGTACTCAACGGCATCTACGGAGCGGGGACCTACGCCCGCGGCACCGTCCTGAATAATGCGACCACCGAATTGCACCAAGGCGTGGTTTACAACACCAACTCTGTGAGCCTGATCGACGAATTCGCATTTGGAGAGATCGGCCCCTCAGGGAATAAAGGCGCTCGTCAACCCATGCGCTACCAGTTCCGCCCGGTCGGGTATGACAGCTCCGCCGACTTCTACATCTATAACAGCCACTACAAAGCCAGTACCGGATCCACAAACGAAGCCCGGCGGGACTTCGAGGCCAACACCATCCGCACCAATGCCGACGCACTGGGGCAGGGCGCCCACATCCTCTACGGCGGTGATTACAACATCCAGTCAAGCAGTGAAGCCAGCTACCAGACGCTGCTGGCCTCCGGCAACGGCCAGGCGTTTGACCCGATCAATACACCCGGCACCTGGCACAACAACGCGGGCCTCGCCGCGGTTCATACCCAAAGCCCCCACGACGGCAGCGACGGACTTGTCCAGGGCGGCATGGACGACCGCCTGGATTTTATTCTCTCCACCAGCGAGTTCTTGGACAACGAGGGGCTTAGCTACATTCCCGGTTCCTACCACGCATTTGGTAACAACGGCACGACCTACAACCAGGCGGTTAATGCCGGAAGCAACACCTACCCTCTGACCAACGCCCAACTCGATGCACTAGCGCACGTCAGCGACCACCTCCCCGTCGTTGCGGACTATCAAATCCCTGCCAAGATGCAGGTCACCGTGGACCCGGTCCCCGCAAGGGTGATCAACGGGGCCAGTGTCAGCGTCCTGGCCAACGTGACCAACGCCGCGCCTGTGGCCGTCGCCGCCGGTGCCGATGAATTAGATTACACGATCAGCTCGCTTGGCTTGCTTAGTGGCGGTGGGGCCGGGATCGTGAACGCACTTAGCGCGGGTGACGACTTCAACCTGATGCTGGATACCTCCACCACCGGCCCGGTCAACGGGCAGATCAACGCCTCCAGCACCAGCCAGGGCGTACAAGGCGGCACCTTCTTCCAAGGTGTCAGCACACTGATCCTGGACCCGGCCGACGCCTCCTTCGTCTCCGGCTCCGACCAAAACCTCCTGACCATCGACTTCGGCACCCTCGCCCCCGGTGGCACCGTCAACAGCGCTTTCGATATCTTCAACCTCGAAGAGACACTCAACTTCACCGCCGACCTCGACCTCGACTCGATCATCGGCTCCGGCGACACCGGCATCCTCGGCAACAACCTCGCCATATTCGCCAGCCTCGCAGCCGGATCATCTAACGCATACATGGCCAGCTTCGACACCTCCGTCGTCGGCTCGTTCAACGCAACCTATACCCTGAACCTTTCCGACGAAGACATCGCCGGCGCAACCAACCAGGTCCTCACCCTGCAACTTATCGGGGAGGTCGCCAGCACACTCATCGGCGACCTCAACAACGACGGCTTCGTCGGCATCGACGACCTGAACCTTGTCTTGAGCAACTGGAACCAGAACGTCCCACCCGGCAACCCGCTTGCAGACCCAAGTGGCGACGGCTTCGTAGGCATCGATGACTTAAACGAGGTACTCGGAAACTGGAACACCGGCACACCGCCAAATGAAATATCTACAAATATCCCCGAACCAACGTCGTTTGCCTGTTTGGGGTTAACTTCGGTAGTTCTGCTGCTCCGCTCCAGGAAGATCACCTAAAGCAACCACCGAATTAACCCAGAACGATTTCAAAACAACGACATTTCCAGAACGCCACCCGACTGACGTATCCGCTGTATATCAGGTGTTTACGTCATACGGAGTACATCAAAGCGGTGTGCGATCCGAGATACATATAACCGTCTCTAATTTAGGGATCTGTCGGGCTCATAATGGGAAGATCGTATGCCCTTAACAGGGGCATCATATGGGGAGTTGGAGATGCTGATTTCGGTCTAAAATTAACTAATACGCCTTCATTTTATTCTCCGCGCGACCCAATCGGTGTGGCAGATGCTGGCCAGTCGTTTGGGTCCAGGTGATTCCAGGCCTGGACGCATGCGTCCCACAGCGAGTCCTGATCGGCGAAGAGTCGATTGCTCAGGTAATGGCTCTTGAGGTAGGCCCACAGCCTTTCAATGCCGTTCAGTTCGGGGCTGTACGGCGGCAGGTGCAGCAGCGTGATGTTGTCGGGCACCTTCAATGTTTTCATTAAGTGGTTCAATCACGCTACACCTGAAAACGCCTTGAAATGGCCCGCGTGGTCGGGGGATCGGGGCGACCGATACAGCCCGGAAACGACCGGCAAGGCAATCCGCTGGTTACGTAATCAGGGGATGCACATCAAGGGGCACAACCTGGTCTGGCCCGGGCGTCGGTATTTACCTAGCGCGATCCAGGAAGCACTGGAACAATCCGACATGGATACCGAAGCGCTGCGCGAAACAGTTCGACGACGAGTAATCGAAATGGCGACGCGCTATCGGGGGTTGGTAGACGAGTGGGACGTAGTCAACGAACCATTTAATAATCACGACCTGACGGACGTGCTGGGCGAAGACGAGATGACCTGGTGGATTACGCTTACCAAAGGGATCCATCCCAAGGCGGTCCTTTTCCTCAATGACTTCGGCATCCTCGCCGCAGCCGGCCGAACCGACACGCCGCACCAGGCACACTTTCAGCAGACTATCAAAGACCTGCTGGACCGCGGCGCACCGCTGGAGGCGATCGGAATCCAAGGCCACTTCGGCGAAACCGTCACGCCGCCAACCACGGTACTCAAACTCCTCGATCGGTACGCGGCGTTCGGTCTGCCGATCCAGATTACCGAGTACGACCTGAACAGTTCAGACCAGCAGCTCCAGGCCGACTACAGGCGTGATTTTTTGACAGCCGTATTCAGCCATCCATCGGTTAATGGATTCATCATGTGGGGCTTTTGGGAAGGTGCGCACTGGCGGCCCGATGCGGCGATGTTCACACATGACTGGCAACCCAAAGCACACGCCAAGGCCTACCGCGAGCTGGTCTACAACCAGTGGTGGACGAATGAACAAGGAACTACCGATGCAACCGGCGAGTATGTCGGCCGTGGGTTTATGGGCGGGTACGAAGCTCGACTTTCGCACTTACGCCGTCTGCTGATAGGCGTGGAGTAGGGTATTGATGATTTTTCGTGACCCCCTGGAACTGCGCAAGTAAATGGGTACCGGTATGCGCGAGTAATCGGGTACCACCTTGGGTGAAAGAATAACACCTGGTCAGGTGTTGTCCATGCCACCACCCCCATGGGGGTGGGCGTCCGATAAATCGATTAGCTTGGTTCGGTGGGTGGGCCTCCTTTCCTGCTGGCTTTTAAGGGCTTGGCGGTCTTGAGCCGGAAGCTGTCGCCTTCGATGGCCACAATGTGCACATGGTGCGTGATGCGATCGAGCAGGGCACCGGTCATGCGTTCGTCTGCCGCAAAGATCTGTGGCCAATCAGCGAACGGCAGGTTGGTGGTGAGGATCAGGCTCACCTGTTCGTAGCACTGGCTGAAGAAGCCGAACAGGTGCTCGGCCCCGTGGCGGTCCAGCGGGATGTAACCCAGCTCATCGACAATGATCAGGTCGTGCTTGCGGATCTGCTTTTCCAGCCTCAGGATCTGCCGTTCCTCCCGGGCCTCGCGGTACAGGTTCGCTAGGCCGCAGGCGGTGAAGAACCTGACACGGTAACCTCGTCGACAAGCTTCACGTCCCAAGGCAATGGCCAGATGCGTCTTGCCCGTGCCGGGGGCGCCGTTGAAGATGACGTTGGATCGCAGGTCGATAAAGCCGCACTGCGCCAGGTCGATCAGGCGTTCGGGGCCTCTGAATAACCCCCTCCATCTGTAATCAAGGAAGAATCGCGCTGAAATGGTGGCGTTCAGATACACCCACCCCGTACGGAGGCGATGAGATGGAACGACAAAGCGATGGGCCGATGCTGATCGATGGGCTGA
>JAJRRS010000154.1 GCA_024279275.1 Planctomycetota bacterium
ACAATACTACAGGTCTTGAGCGTCTCGCTATTCGAGAAAACCCCGTTAATACAGGTGTTTTCACGCCCGGGCGGCATAACTCAAACCGACTCATTCGCTAACCAGTTGGTATTATTCGACTAACGTTGGGACAGTAGTGATTGGCAATATATCGGCGAGTGTTTCTGTGTCTTTGAAGATGCCGTGAGTGCTGCAGCGTTCTCCGACCATGGCGCGCAGTATTAACCGGTCCAAGTCGATCTGTTCGATGGCTTTACTCAGGGCCTGTAGTTGTTCGTCGCTCACGCGGCCGGTCGTGACCAGAATCTCGATCTGGTTATATGCCAGTGCTTGGATGGAGATACAGACCAGTGAGGAGATGAGGATCGGCTCGTTTTCCAGCGAGCGTGCGATTGCGAGGATGGTGACACAGCGTTGGGCGGCGAGGTCGTAGTCGCCGTTGTCGGCGTCGAGGATGGATTGGAGTTGGAGGATGCGGGCGGAGCGTCTTAGCGGGCCGAGGTGGGGCAGGAGTACGAACACGTCCTCTCTAAAATCAATCGGGAACCGGCTGCCTTGGATCTGCGCGGCTTCCTGGAGCAGCGAGATTGTTTTGGTGTGTAGGGCGAGGTAGTTTTCGATCCGTGTTTTCATGTCCGGGTCGAGGGGTTGGCCCGGCGTGTATTTTTTGCGGAGTGTGCTTACGACGGGGACACCTTTTGTGTCAGGGTCTATTGGGAAGGCGGCGAAGGCTCGGAGGTAGACGTCGGCGGCGTTTTTGCCCTCGGGCATTTGGTACCAGGCGTTGAATTCGTCGGGGGAGATTGGGTAGCCGGCGTCGCGGATGGCAGTGATACGGTTGTTCAGGGCGCGGTGGGCGGTGACGCGGAAGAGGATGAAGACGGCCAGGAGTGAGATGGCCATGAGGGAGAGGAGCTTGATCCAGAAGATTTTGCGGGATCGTGCGGGGTCGGGTGGAGGGAAGTTTGGGGGTGGGTGGTCGGTCATGTGTGGGGCACTCAGGGGGGTAAGGGTACGACTCTATGATAGGGACGTAGCGGGGGGCGGGGTGTTGCGGGGTGATGTGAACGGGGGGCGGGGGCGACGCGGCTCTGATTTGGTGCAGATTGATACGGGGGTCTGATGTGTGTGAGGTGACGCGGGTGGGGATGGTGTTTAAGATGGGGTGATTGAGACAGGTAGATCAGCCTTTAGGAGTCTAGACGGATGCCGATTGAAATCACCATGCCGCGCCTTTCAGACACGATGGAAGAGGGGACGTTAGTTAAGTGGCGGGTCAAGGCTGGAGACGAGGTGGCGTCGGGGGACCATTTGGCGGATGTGGAGACGGACAAGGCGACGATGGAGTTGCAGGCGTTTGATGATGGTCGTGTGGCGGCGCTGGCGGTTAAGGAGGGTGAGACGGTGCCGGTGGGTAGTTTGATTTTGATGCTGGCGGAGGATGGGGAGTCGCTGGAGGACGCGGCGGGGGCGATGCAGGGTGCGTCCGCTGGCACCACAGAGGCGGCAGCGTCTGGGGACGCATCCGGGGGCGGGGGTGTGGCGGTGGCTGCCCCCCCATCGACTGGTACAAGTTCCACGGCTTCGGCGGCTTCCGGTGCATCCGGTGGCGCATCCGGGGGCGGGGGTGGGCGGCAGCGGGTGAGTCCGGTGGCGCGGAAGATTGCGGAGGAGCACGGGGTTGAATTGTCGGGGATTGTGGGGACTGGGCCGGACGGTCGGGTGATTAAGCGGGATGTGCTGGCGGTGGTTGAGGGGGGCGGGGCGCAGGCGACCGAAACGGATAAGAGTGCGAAGCCGCAAGCGGCGGGGGTGCCGAGTGTGTCGGTGGTTGCGGTGGGTCTGGAATCCAAGACGATCAGCCTGTCGGGGATGCGGAAGACGATTGCGCGTCGGCTGGTTGAATCCAAGACGACGGTGCCACACTTTCAGGTGACGGTGTCGATTAATATGGACCCGCTGTTGGAATTGCGTAAGACACTTAATGCGCAGTTGGAAACGCAGGGTGTGAAGCTGTCGGTGAATGATTTTATTACTCGTGCGACGGCGTTGTCGTGTGTGAGTCACCCGGTGGCGAATAGCTCTTGGGCTGGGGACACGATTATTCAGCATGGGACGGTGAATGTGGGGATTGCGGTGTCGCTGCCGGCGGAGCGCGGGGGCGGGTTGGTTGTGCCGGTGATCCGCGATGCACAGAGTAAGGGGTTGAGGCAGATCAGTGAGGACACGCGTCGGCTAGCGAAGAAGGCGCGTGAGACGGGGCTGAGTCCCGAGGAGATGGCGGATGGGACGATTACGTTGAGTAATCTGGGGATGTTTGGTGTGGATCAGTTCACGGCGATTATTAATCCGCCGCAGGCTGTGATATTGGCGGTGGGTGGCGCGATTGAGAAGGCGGTGGTGCGTGATGGTGCGATCGTGATCGGGCGTGAGATGTGCGTGACGCTGTCGGGGGATCATCGTACGATTGATGGGGCGCAGGGTGCTGAGTATCTGGGTACGTTTAAGCGGATGCTTGAGAATCCTGCGGCGTTGTTGATCTGATACGGATCGTGTATTAAACGGGGAACCCCGCATATTCATGCGGGGCTATCACATGAGGTTTTCTTTAAGAGTAGACGTTGTCTGCGGGCGGAGTTGATCGTTATGTGGATGGCGTGCCGTGGCCGGCACGGCTAAACGGGGAGGTGCAAGATGTGATGCGACACGTTAAGCGACGTCTTCGTGGTGATGTGTGATGGTGCTCAGGGGTGTGGTGGATTGATCGATACGGGATAGTTTCAGGACGACGGGGGAGCCTAGCATGGGTGTGAGGCCGACGGTTTGGCAGGCGGATTCGATTGCGGCGGAGAGTTTGGGCATTTTCAAGGCACGGTGTACGACCATGGGGCAGAAGAATTGTCGCTGGCGTCCATCGGGCGCGAAGTTCAGTGGTGTGCAGGTGTCGCCGATGATTTTGGTGGTGAAGCATTGGTAATGTCGGGTGTTGCCTTCGAAGGCTTTTTTCAGGCCGAAGAGGAGGCGTTCGGCGCGATTGATGCTGACCCGTGATGGGTAATCGAGGATGACGGCGTGGCGTGCGACGCGAGTGAGTTCGCTTAAGAAGCGTGGCCAGTCTTTGAGGTGGGCCATGAGTCTTAATGCGATGACGGTGTCGAACGATTTGTCCTGGTAGGGAAGGTTTAGAAGGTCGCCGACGTGGAAGGCGCATCGGTCGGGCTGTATGAAAGGTGCGACACGTCGTGCGCAGTCGGGGTTGCTGCCGAGTATGGTGGTGTTGTAGCCTTGTTCCAGTAGGTTGCCGGTGAGTTGTGCGTGTCCCCCGCCGACCTCGAGTACGCTGCGTCCGGGACATGTTTGCAGCATTTTGTGAACGGCGCGCCACTGCTTGTCTAATAACCATGTGCCGACCGGTCCGGTGAATCGCTGGGCGTACTCGTCGGTCGAGGAGATGATGTCATGTGTTTCTCTGGGCGTATCCACCGCGACATCTCCGTGTGTCCTGTCTGGTTTATCCCCAATCCGATGTTAGTGGTTTGAGGCTTAGGTTATCACTATATCCTAATATCGGAAGGGGATTTTGTCAGCCTCAGCAGGCGTTTTTCTGTCCGGGGAAGTGTGTGAAGGTGATCCCGCCTTGTCCTGCGCGTTTGCTGGTGTACATCGCTTCGTCGGCGGCGGAGAGCATGTCTGCGATGAGGGTTTTACTGGTCGGTTTATCGCATGTCGTGGCACCGATGCTGAAACTGATCGCGGTGGTTTTGCCTGCGTCGAGCTGGATGGTTTGGCCCTGGCAGGCGTCGGCGACCCGCTTGACGATGCGTTTGGAGATTTCCTGATTGACATTGATCTGCAGGATGGCGAACTCGTCTCCGCCGAGTCGCCCGATCAGGTCACTGGAGTCGATGTTGCCTCGTAGGAGTTTGGCGACTTCGGTGAGGATGAGGTCGCCTGCGTCGTGGCCGAAGGTGTCGTTGACTTGCTTGAATCCGTCGAGGTCGATCATGATGGCGCAGATGGGGAGTCCGCGTTCGACGGCGGTGCGGAGTCGGCGTTCGCCGAGCTGGTTAAAGCCCCGGCGGTTGAGGATCTGTGTCAGAGGGTCGGTCATGGCCTCGAATTTTAGTGCGCTGACTTGTTCGTGTTTCTGGGTTAGCAGGCTTTCCATTTCGCAGAGTTTGCGGACCATGCCGGCGGTGTCGTTGTCGATTTCGCCGAGCATTTTTGCTCGTGCTGCGGCGTCGATGCGGACGGAGGGTGCGCTGCCGTGGATGTCTCTGGCGGCTTGGATGGCGGCTTGTATCAGCCCTTCGATGGAGTCGTGGGCGGAGGCGAGGAACTGGCCGTGTGCTGCGTCGAGCCATTCCATGCGGTCGGGCGTCATGGGTTCGCCGTCGTGTGGGAGCATGCCAGCGATGAGGTTGCCGAGGTCGGCGGCGGAGGCGTCTGTCTGAGTGAGGACGAGTTGGTGGTGGCCTAGCACCTGTTCGCAGAGCAGGGGCGAGGCGTTCCACTTGTCCAGGAGGTGGTTGCCGACGACGGCGTGGTCGGCGCCGAAGTGTTTTTGTTCGAGTTGGTGGAGGGGTTCGCTGGTGAGTTGGGCGGCGTTGAGTCCCTGGTAGAACTGTGGGTCGATGGCCCAGAGAGCGGAGAGTCCGACGTCCTGGATGAGGCCGAGGGTGTAGGCGGTGTGCGCCTGCTTGGGGTCGGCGGCCTGGGCGACGAGCTTGGCGAGGTGTGCTTTTTCGAGGCTGTTGACCCATAGCCGGTGTGCGGCTTGGGGGTCTATGCCGGCGTCATCGGCGAGCATGTGCAGGCCGAATGCCATGGCTATGGAACGTGCGCGGCCTGCGCCCATGTGCAGGACGGCGCGGTGGATGTCGTTGATCTCGCCGACGACACCGATGGCTGCGGAGTTGGTGACGCTGAGCACGCGCGCGCCTAAGGCGGGTGATTGTTCCAAGGCGTGAGTGACTTTGTCGGGGTCGTCTGCGGGTGCCTCGAGGATCGCCATCAGCGGGCCGGGCTGGATATTCAGTCGACCGACTTTCTTGAGGACCGAGTCGCCCTGGCTGCGTGATTGGCCTGGGTTGGCACCGCTAATCGGGTGTTTGGTATGGTCTTCGGTGCCCATAGAGGGTGTTCCCATTCAGGCGGTTCTGCCGGGAGGCCTGGTATTTTTAGCTGTATACATTGCGCCAATATTACAGCGCGTCTCAAACCCTAAGATCGTCAAGATGGGAAGGTTGCTGAAGTGTTTGCCACCTAGGCGGGTGATGGTTGTGAGGTTTGGTCTGTTCTGAACGGCTTTGTGTGTTTGCCCGGATGCGCAGCGTGTAGTGGTCACGCGGTTGGCAAGGCTCGGCAGTGTTGATTCGTGCTGTATTATCGGTAATTTCAGTTAACGGGTTGTTGTTGAAGACCGATGTTCTGTGCATCAGTAATCCCCGAGACAGTGTATGCGGCTATTGATTGACAGCATGATTTTGGTCATGGTTCTGATGATCCTCATCGGGACGGTGGCTTACCGGAACAGTTCCTCGCGTGAGGATCTGGAGTTGCAGGTGGTGCGCGATGGGTTGGTGGAGTTTCAGGAGAGGCTGGATTTCCAGAGTGCGTTGTGGATGGCGAAGGAGGATTCGGTGGGGATGTACCCGCCACAGATCATGCCCGGGTGGTTTGTTGATGGGTTGCCGAAGAACGTACTGGCGTCTGGGAAGAGGCCTTGGCTGGATATCGCGCCGTTGGACGATTACAACGATCAGCCGCCGAACCCGTTAACCACCGGGATGGGTGAGGCTGGGTTCTGGTACAACCCGGCGATGGGTGTGGTCCGGGCACGGGTGCCTCAGCAGGGGACCGACCGGTTGACTCTTGAGTTGTACAACCGTGTGAATGGGACATCGCTTTTGAAGTTGTCCAACGACTACGACTTTGACCGCGCACCGTTGGCATACAACGCGAACCCGGTCACGGCCGGTCAGCACGCGAGCCTGAACAGGCGTACGATCGGGCTGATCGAGGCATTGGAGCTGGAGGCTGACAAGATCGCGGAGGCTGAAAGCTCGGATGCCGGATCGCAAGAGGAGGTTCCGTGGTGGAAGCAATCCAGCGTCACCACCGTAGCGGACCCGGAAGCTTCGCCGGCAGAGCAGCAGAGCGATCGCAAGTCGTTGTTGTCGCCCTGACACGGCAATAAACGGGTGTGCGCGGACTGTGGGGAGAACAGCCGCTACAATCCGGGCATGAGTGTTATCCATCAAGAGCAGTTACCTAATGGGCTTTGGCTGATCGCCGAGCCTCATGACACCGCCCAGTCGTTGTCGATGACGATGCTGATCCCCGCAGGGGTCGCGACCGAACCGCAGGGGATGCAGGGGGCATCGGCGTTGCTGGAGGAGGTGATGGCTCGGGGGGCTGGGGGGTTGGATGCACGGGCGCATTGTGATGCGTTGGATCAGTTGGGTGTGCAGCGCGGCACGAATGTCGAGACGCATCATATCCGTCTAAGCGCGACGATGATCGCTGAGAAGATCGATCGGGCGCTTCCCTTATTAATGAACATGGTGACTGACCCGGCGTTGGAAGACGAGGCGTTGGCACCTAGCCGAGACCTGGCGTTGCAATCGATCCGGTCTCTGAAAGACGAGCCACAGCAGAAGGTGATGCTGGATCTGCGTGAGCGGTTCCACCCTGCGCCGCTTGGTCGGTCGCCCTATGGCAGCGAAGAGGGTGTGGGCGCGGTGACGGCTGAGGCGTTGCGTGAATTCTGGGGTGCGACGTGTGTGCCTGGGGGAGCCGGGGGGACCGGGGGGACCGGGGGGACCGGGGGTTCGGTGCTTAGTTTTTCGGGTAAGTTTGATTGGCCGAAGCTGCGCGGGGTGGTTGTGGAGCAGTTGTCGGGTTGGCGGGGAGCGCGTGAGGAGGTGAGGCCGAGCGGTGATGGGCCGAAGGGATATCACCACAGCCACGCGGACACGACGCAGGTGCATATCGCGTTGGCGTATAAGGCGGTCCCGGAGCCTGATGCGTGTAGTGTGTTGCAGCGTGCGGCGGTGGCGGCGTTGTCTGGGGGGATGTCCGGGCGGTTGTTTACGGAGGTGCGTGAGAAGCGTGGTCTTTGCTATTCGGTGTACGCGACCTATGCCGCTGGTCGTGAGCGTGGCGGTGTGTTTGGGTATGCGGGGACGACGACAGCGCGGGCGCAGGAAACGCTGGAGGTGATGGTGGGCGAGTTGGTTCGGCTATCTAAGGGTGTCGATGAAAGCGAGTTTCAGCGGGCGATGGTTGGGATGAAATCGGGCTTGGTGATGCAGGGCGAATCGACGGGTGCGAGAGCGAGTTCGATCGCGACAGATCAGTTTATTCTTGGTCGGCCGCGGGGGTTGGATGAGTTGGCGGATCGGGTGGACTCGGTGACGCACGAGGCGTTGAATGAGTTTTTGAGTGAAAATCCTCCGGGTGAGATGACGATCACGACGATTGGGCCGGAGGCGTTGGAGGTGGGGGGAAGCAGGGAAGCAGGAAATTTGGAAAGCAGGAAATAAAACCAAAGCAAGCGTGTTGTTTTTTGTTCGATACCCGATACCCGATACCCGGCTCTTCGCTTTGCTCAGAACCGGCGTTGGTGAAGAATAATTTTCTGATCTCTGATCTCTGATCTCTGATCTCTGATCTCTGATCTCTGATCCCTGATCCGTAGACCCCAGACCCCGAACCCTGCCATGCGAATTCTTATTACTGCTGGGCCTACTCGGGAGCCGATTGATGCGGTGCGGTTTATTAGTAATCGTTCCAGTGGGAAGATGGGGATTGCGATCGCGGAGGCTGGGGTGTCGGCAGGGCATGAAGTGACGCTGTTGCTTGGGCCGGTGATGGTGCATGGGTCTTTGCACGACACGATGCGGGTGTATCGATTCGGGACGTCGGCTGAATTGAAGCAGATGCTCGAGGCACATTTTCCTGATTGCGATGTGCTGGTGATGGCGGCGGCGGTGGCGGACTACCGGATGGAGCGGGTGGCGGAAGGTAAGATCAAGCGGGAGCCGAACACTGAGTTGACGCTTCGGCTGCAACCCACGCCGGACCTGGTGGCGGCGGTGGCATCGACGAAGCGTGCGGATCAGAAGGTGGTTGCGTTTGCGTTGGAGGAGTTGGCGGAGTTGGAATCTCGTGCGGTGTCGAAGATGAAGCGCAAGGGTGTGGATGCGGTGGTGGCGAACCCGCTGGTGACGATGGATGGGGAGCACATCACACCGTTGTGGTTGTTGGCGGATGGGGGTCGGGCGGAGCCGGGGCGGATGACCAAGCCTGAATTTGCGGCGTGGCTGGTTGATCGGGTGGGTGAGATGTGATCGGTGGCTGTCGGTATTATTTTTGACGATTGGATGATCTGGTTAAGAGTAATTGAGTTGAACAGCAGTGGGATTCCGCAGCCTGACGGCTACGGCTCGTTGAGACAAGCATTCAATTTTCAATAGTACATAACAGGATCAAAAAGACCCTTGGCGCATGGGCGGGCGTGGGATAGGCTTAAGGAGAAGGGATACACTTCTTTTGGGTGGTGGATCGACAGCATGATGAATACTCACGTCGTACCTTGTCCCGCGTGTCAGACGCCCTTGAATGTTCCGCCCAGTGCGAGCGGTCGGCGTGCGCGTTGCCCGGCGTGTGGTGATCGCTTTATTATCCCGACGCGGACTGACCTGATGGACGACACGGTCTCGGGCTGGATCGATCAGGATGTCGGTGATGTGATCGAAGATCGCGATCGGGTGGCGGATGAGAATCATGCATCGCAGGTCATGCCGGCGATCGAGGAGGTGGATGAGCCAGAGGAACCCGCCGCCGGGGAGACGATCGTGGGTGTGCCGTTTGATCAGCAGATGAGCGCGCAGGGGAAGGCGGAGGCGGAGGCCGCGACACCAAAGCCTAAGCCGCGTCCTGTCACCAGGCCTGCCCGGGGGTCGGCTTCGGATGAGGATGATTCAGGGAAGTACCCCAGGAATCTGCGGACCGATCCTAAGAGTCCACACCTGGTCGTGTTGAAGTGTGGGAGCGCGGGTGTGCGGTTTGCGTTTGACTCGAAGTGGCTGTCGCACGAGGGTTTTCGGGCCTCGATGCCGACCCGTTGTGCTTATAGCGGCGCTGCGGATCGGACGAAGCTGATTGCTCGGCCGATGGTTTTTGCTGACCGTGCCAGGGGTGCGAAGAGTTCGGCGGGAGACATCAGCAGTGTCCATGATGTTAAGAGCCTGGCGGACAGTTCGCCGAGGCAGATTATGCAGATGATGGGGACGATCGAGGGGATGCCCAGCCCGTTTCTCTATCCGATGCCGTATTACATCAGCACGCGCTACGCTAATAAAACGATTCACTGCATGACACGGGATAGGGCAAGCGGGGGGATCACCGCTGAGGTTGTTATCCCCGATGCGGTTTGTGCTTTGGAGTGGCTCTCGCGGGTTAATGGTGTGTGTGGCGAGGAATACGAGATGCTGGAGCGTGACACGTCGCTGTTGCATGGGGATCGGTTCCAGGAGCTTAGCGAGGTGTGTCGTGGGCGTATCCAGTCGTGGTGTAAGCTGCGGCCGCACGAGGTTTTTCAGGTTTATCTTAATGATGCTGACTTTGGTCGGCTGGATGAGGGGCTTGCCGGGGTGATCGTGACGGATCAGCGCGTGGTGTATTGCAAGTATCATCACCGCGGGCAGGTTCGGTTGGATGAGGAAGACGCCACGATCATCGCCAAGCCCGGCGGGCGGTTTTTCAGCTTGTCTCTACATATCGGTGAGGAGCGGTCGAGGATGTGCAAGCTGCTAAAAGCGGATGTGCCGAAGCTCGAATCGGCGATTGATAAAGATGCGGCGATCAGTGTGGTGGTGGGGTAGGGGGTGGCCGGGTTGATTCGGTTCAGGTGCCGCTATGTCTTGGGGTGCGTCTGATAGTTTTCCGCTGTGGTGCGGTTTTGTAGCTACTGTGTTATATGTCGCAGGCCTCGCGGGCTGTAATACCAATTCCGATTAAAACTCGTGCGTAAGCCAGTCGGTGGCGGTGATGGTTTTCAGGCGTTCGGGGGTGAGCCGGTTCCAACTGTCCTTGCACGCATGGTCGATGTCGGCTTCGCCTTCGAGCACGCGGTTGCTC
>JAJRRS010000155.1 GCA_024279275.1 Planctomycetota bacterium
CGGCGAGTACATCAACGCGCACAACGACAACCCCAAACCCTTCATCTGGACCGCCTCGGCCAAGGACATCCTGGCCAAAGTCAGGCGGGCGCGGGCGGCGCTGAATAAGTTATAGACCGTTAGGCGGGGTACACTAGCTATTAGCCCGTAGACAGAAAGAAAGATGTTCTGTGATGGATGAGTGCTGATGATTGAAGAGACCCGCCCCTTCGCGTTGCTCAGGAGCGGCGTTGCGAAGGAACATTGATACCGAACCCCAGACCCTGAACCCTAGACCCCAGACCCCTGCCCATGACACTCGACGCCGTGACACGACCGCAGGCCGCACCGCCGACCGCCGTATTTCCCCTGCTCAACCAGCCGGTGACTTATTTCCCGTGCGTGCTGGACCTGACCAAGGACGAAGAACGCCGCCCCTACTGGCTGAATCTGTTCCGTGAACACTACGTCGGCCTGCTGGAACTGGCGATGGCGGATGCGCTGGACCGTGGCGTTCCCCGTGACGTGGCCGAAGCCCAGGAAGCAAACGCCCGTGCTGGGTTTGGTGCCTACCTCAATCAGATCGAGTCCGAACCCGATGTGTTTGGCAAACTCACCATCCTTCGGATTTGCCAGGCACGCGAAGGCTGCCTCCGCCGCGCTGGTATCCCGGATCCTTATCGCCTGGCCAAGCAGCAGGAAAACGAAACCGCCATGGCGCTTTTGCCTGCGGTACTCGCGGAGATCGACGCGCTCGCCATAGAAGACCGGGTCGACCGGATCATGCGCGGCATCTTTGCGGGCAACGTGTTTGACCTGGGCGCGGTCTCGACCATCGAGATGTTCAAGGACGGGAAGCTGGACTTTCACCACACCCTTAACAAGCTCAAGGCCCGTCCCTGGTTCGTCGATCACCTGGACGCCTGGCGCGACCGTTGGATCAACGGCCCAAAGCACAACTGTGCCGTGATGTTTGTCGATAATGCCGGGCCTGACGTCCTGCTTGGGATGATCCCGTTTGCCCGCGAGTTGCTCCGCCGAGGCACCCGCGTGATCCTCACCGCCAACCAAACCCCTACCCTCAACGACGTCACCCACGATGAACTGGTGCCACTGGTCAACCGCATCGCCGAGATGGACCCGTTGATAAGCCAGTCGCTTAGCGCTGGCGAGCTTGAGTTGGTATCCAGCGGCAACCGATTCCCCCTGATCGATCTACGACGGATCAGCACGGAACTCGCGGATGCTGTCTACGCAAGGGACGTGGACCTGTGTGTGATCGAAGGCATGGGCCGAGCGATCGAAACCAACTTCGACGCGAAATTCACCTGCGACACACTGAAACTAGCGATGATTAAGGACCTGGGTGTGGGCGAGGCCATGGGGGCGGAGTTGTACGATCTGGTCCTGCGGTTTGACCCGGAGTAGCAGGCGCAACAAGCCGCGGCACATTGTTCCGCGGGTGATTACCCTTGTGATTACTTTTGATCGACACCGCGCCAGGTGATGCCGTTGCCGTGGGAACCGGGGGCGTCAGGAAATGACACCTTGCCTTTTTCGATCGTCACGCCGTCGGCAACATCCCCGGCCAACAATAACGCGCCATCCATATCGACGTAATCCAGCATCGGCAGGAGTTGAGCGATCGCGCTGATCCCGACGCTTGTTTCGGTCATGCAGCCGACCATGGTTTTCATCCCCAGGTCTTTCGCCTGGGCGAGCATCCTGCGTGCGGGAGTCTGGCCGCCGCACTTGGTGAGCTTGACATTCACACCATGAAAATAACCCTGGCACTTCTCGACGTCGGCCTCAAGGATGCAACTCTCATCCGCGATCACCGGCAGCACCGACTCCGCAAAAACACGCTTCATCCCGTCCCAGTTGTCAGCTTCAAGCGGCTGCTCGATAAACTCAACGCCCAACCCCGCAAGCTCACGGGAGTTTGCAATCGTCTGCTCAGCATCCCACCCACCGTTAGCATCCACACGGAACACAGCTTCGGTGTGCCTGCGTAACTCCCGGACGATCGCGATGTCGTCATCCGTCCCCAGCTTGATCTTGTAGATTGGCCAACCATCAAACTCCTTCATCTTCGCGACCATTTTCTCGATGGTATCGATCCCGATGGTGTAGTCGCTTAGTGGAGCCTTACTCATATCCAGATCCAACAGATCGTAGACCGATCTACCCAGACGCTTGCCCCAGAGGTCGGTGGCGGCTTCGTCCAACGCACACAAAGCGAACATCTGGTCAGACAACAGCGGATGCATGCGCTCCCAGAAATCGACGGGATCGCTGAACGACGCGATTTCAATAGTCGGGCGCACAGCTTCCAACGCCTCGCTCATGGTGTCGTAGGTTACGCCGTAGTACGGGATGGATGCGCCTTCACCGAAGCCGCTAAGCCCGGCGTCGGAAAGCTCAACGATAAGGTTTCGCTGGTGGGTGCGTGTGCCGTGACTGGTCGTCCAGGGGTAGCGGATCGGGATATTGGCTTCGTGGAGTGTGAGTTTCATTTAAGTACCCCGTCGTCGCGTAGTTCTTTTTGCAGGTCGAGTGCCGCTTTTTCCAATTCGTCCGGGCCGTGGCGGATGACGTCACAGACCGGCAGACCAAACGCGTCGCGCAAACGCTGGCGTTCATCTTCCACCGCCGCGTCATCGCTGATGTTCTTGGTATTCATAGCCACCCCGATGATTTTACACGGGTGCAGATGGTCCGCCGCCTGTTGGTAGAGGTTGATGATGTCTTTCATCGGCGGGATCGGCAGGTGCTCCATGCCGTAGACATTTTCCCGCCCCATCTCGTAGCACATGACCAGGCCGTGAGGCACGCACCCGTGCAGCAGGCCCAATGTGACCGAGGAATATCGCGGCTGGACGAGGCTGGCCTGGCCCTCGATCACCATGATGTCGTGCTGTTGATTCTGGAAAACGAGTTTTTCACATGCCCCGTTGATGAAGTCAGCGACGACACAGTCGATGGGGATACCCGACCCCTCGATCATGATCCCGGTCTGCCCGGTGGCAACGAAAGCGGCATCCTGACCAGCTTTGCGCAGTGCATCAGCCAACTCGATCGCGACGACCATCTTCCCAACCGAGCAGTCATTGCCGACGGTCTGGATGCGCAGGCAGGTGTCGTTGATGTCTTTACGTTGGGCGACGTCGCGTTCGTCGTTTTTGCGGACATCGTTGAGTGTGATGCCTGCCTCGCATGCGGCGTGCGCGATCTGCGGATCGTCACATAGAAAAGCGTGCAGGCCCGACTCGATATTCATCCCCCGGTTGATCGCGTCGAGGATGGATGCACGCAGCGGTTCGGGCAGGACACCGCCGGCTGTCGCGATCCCGATCAGCAACGTATCCGCACCCTTGACCTGATCCAGTGACCCGACCACGGGGATGTCACCGCCGACGCCGAAGACCACCTGCGCCGACTGCCCAGCCTCATCGGCATCAAGCACCGCGACCACCTGCTGCGGCCGATACCGCAGCAAACTCACAGCGGTCTTCGCCTTGAGCGTTCGGGCGAAACCCTGTGTAAGAATGACGAGCCTGCGTTGCATGAATGAACCTCTCCGTGGCGTCTGGCCGGTGAGTCTATCCGCCGGATGATGCTATAACAAAATTCGGGTATTCGGGATATCCGGGGTGGGGTAAAGGCCTGAAAACCAAGGGGCTAAGGTATCCGAAGACTTGACCCGTTGGCTGGTTAGGGCTAAAGTCACCGTCCCGCCGTAATGCCGGTTTCCACCCCATTCGGCCACCGCGAAAGCGTGTTTAACCCCCACAATCAGCCTCTTTTTGGAGATACGAAGCGATGGGTATCAAAGTCGGTATCAACGGATTTGGACGGATCGGACGCCTGGTGTTCCGCGCCGCAGCCAGCAAC
>JAJRRS010000156.1 GCA_024279275.1 Planctomycetota bacterium
CAATACTACAGGTCTTGAGCGTCTCGCTATTCGAGAAAACCCCGTTAATACAGGTGTTTTCACGCCCGGGCGGCATAACTCAAACCGACTCATTCGCTAACCAGTTGGTATTATTCGACTAACGTTGGGACAGTAGTGAGGATTTGTAATACTCGACCTTGCCAGCAGCCGAGTCATAGGACACTCTATCGATCAGAGCGACCCGATCCGAGTCGGTCAGCTTCTGGAACCTTCGTACTAGATCTGCCTTCTCCTTCAAGAGCGTCGGATTCTCCGCTCCCGTAATCAGAACCGAGATCGGTAGTGACAAGGCAAAGTGAATGCAGTCGGCGATAGAAAGTCGAGTAGGAATGACAGGATCATCGCTTTCCCAGACAGTCCGCTCATTCATTGTTTTCCGCGAGAAAAACCGTCCATCTGCAAGCGTCTTCATGGCCAGCACCCCGTATTGCTGTTCGATCAGGCCGGGGAGAACCGACTCGATGAAGCTGTTCGCTGCTCCGGCATCGACCGGGTTGATGGGCATCTGGCAGGTGGCGAATAAATCGCCCTTGCTTTCGAGCATGCGTTGATGCGCGGCTGGGCTGGCGTGACCCGTAAAGCCGATGTGCCGGACCTTACCCTCTGCCTTTGCCTGAATCACAACGTCCAGAACTCCCTCGGCGATGCGATTGTCTACGTCTTGCGGCGACATGAGACTATGCACCTGCCAAAGGTCGATCCGGTCGGTATTGAGGCGCTTCAAAGAGACTTCGAGATGTTCCCGGGCGGTCTTGGCATCTTTTGCGGTCGATTTGGTCATCAGGAAGATCTGATCGCGATACTTCGGCGTCAGGTATTTTCCGTAACGCTCTTCGCTGGTTCCAGAGCCATAGCTCTCAGCAGTATCGAAGAAACGCACGCCCTCCTCCAGAGCTGTTTCAATCGTGGCTTGGGCGAGTTCCTCGGTGGTCCAGCCGATGTGGTATCCGCCAAGACCGAGCACGGTGACGAGTTCACCCGTGCGTCCCAGTATCCTTTGCGGGAGCACTTTGCCGAGGACATCTGATGTATCGAAATTGGTATCTGAAGCCCGGACTAATTCTGATGAGAGGCTGGTTGCAAGAAGAGCTAAGAGAAATTCACGCCGGTCCATTGCCTGACTCCTTTGACACGCATTCTACCTGATTTGTAGAGTCTGAATTAGGACGAATCCTTGCGCTTGGATGTGAATAGGTTCCCGCGTGGTGTGTGCCCATAATCCCACGGTTGATCCCCCAGCTTCCGCTGGGGGCTATAGGTGTGACGCTACGGTTGGATTGAGAAAGCTTTAGGACGATGTTCAGGTTTTCGATGCAGACGAAACCGTCGGGGTTCAGATCGCGGGAGAATATGGGCTTGGCGAAGAGGTGGGAATGCGCTAGTACTGATCTACGTCGTCGAGTCGATGCTTCGTTATTTTTTTCGTTGGCCGTTTGTCGTCGCGTTTAGCGAGATCGGCTTTGGATTTGGCGTAAACCTTTTGTTCCCCCTGGAGTTTGAGGTAGTTTTCCCAACGACGTGGGTTGAGTTTTCCGTCGGCGAGTGCGGCGGCGATCGCGCAGCCCGGCTCGCTGGTGTGTCGGCAGTTGGTAAATCGGCAGTCGGTGATAAGGGCGGTGATTTCGGTGAATATGTCGTCGATGCCGTCGGCGGCCTCGGTGAGTTGGAGTTCGCGTATGCCCGGCAGGTCAACGAGCACCCCGCCGGCGGGGAGGTGGTGCAAGGAACGGGACGTGGTGGTGTGCTTGCCTTTATTGTCGTCGGCGCGGGCTTCGCCCACTGGCTGTGCGGCTTCGCCTGACAAACCGGTGAGGGCGTTGATGAGGGTGGATTTTCCTACGCCCGAGGATCCCAGCGCGGCGACGGTCTGGCCCGGGCCGCAGAGTTTTCGTAGCGGTTCCAGTTGGTAGGGGTCGCGGGTGTCGAGGCACTCGATTTGCAGGTGCTCGCCCAACGTTCGGGCCTGCTGAACGAAAATCTCGGGGTTGGTCAGGTCGGCTTTGGTGAGCACCAACACGGGTCTGATCTGCGCCTCGGCGGCGAGGGCGAGGTAGCGTTCGATACGCCCGACGTTGAACTCCTGGTTGCACGCGGTCACGATCAGCAGCGTATCGACATTTGCGGCGAGGACTTGCGTGGCGAACCGTGAGCCGGGGGCTTTTCGGGTCAGTGCGCTGAAGCGTTGGAGCCGGCGGGGTCGTTGCGCCTTGGTCGGATCAAGCAATAACCAGTCACCGACCGCGGGCAAGCCTTTATCGCCAAACAGATTGATCGCCAGCGCGTGTGTGCCGTGGGCGCTCCAGACGTGACACCGCCGTGCCTTCCCTTGGCAGACGCGGGCGGGTTGCCAGCCGTCGCTCGCTTCGTCTGGGGTTATTTGATCTTGGAAGAACGATCGCCAGCCTAGTTTTTCAGGGTCGAAAATCATAGTGGTCTGACACGTTCCATTTGGCATGCCCGGCTACGCCGTCGAGCCAAGAAACGAATGGGATCTACCACGCAGGGCGAATATGTTGAAGCGCCGCGTTCCCCTATCGCCGACACCCCGGCGGCTGGGGGTGGGCCAGTATCTTCTTAATCTTAAGCGTGTCCTAACGGATGACGAACTTGCGGCAGGCTTTACGCTTGCTGTGGCTGTCGACCAAGGCCACGGCCTTACCTGAGTCCATAAATTCATCGGTGTGTACACCTTGACAGGGTCCTCGGTTGGGGCTTCGAAGCAGGGAAGACCTGCTCCATTGCCGCCCCAAACCAAGGACGGTGCAAGGTATTACGCTTTTGGTCCGACAATTACATCATGTAATTGTGAAACAACGTAGGTTCGTTATTTTTCTCGAATCCTGTTCAACCGTCATTATTTCAACAGCTAACGGACCAAAGAGGATGACGAATTTCATTGCCCTATTCAACCAACAAAGTCATTGATGGTTTCTCGGTGTATGCAAACGAATGTTCCTCTTGGCTCAGTCAGGCTGGCTTGACGTTTTCGGCACATGGCCCCTTCTGTCCACGTCCTTCTGTGAAGGTTACTCGCTGTCCTTCCTGGAGGTCGTCAAAGCTTACGCCTTCGAGGCTTGACGAGTGAAAGAACAGGTCTTTTTCGCCCCCGGTGTTGATAAATCCAAAGCCTTTGTCCGTGAGCCGCTTGATGGTGCCTTCTGCCATTGTCCAATTCCTCAGTGAAAGTGTGCTGTAGCGTTGCCGGTAACACAGTGTTCGGGCCGCTCCACAGCAAAGGGGTCATACTATCCGACATTTCCCATATGGGTTCTATACCGCATGGGTCTTGAGCCGCAGTATAACGCCCTCCATGGATTCCACACATCCTCTTCTGCTTCAGGCCGAGATCGGCGTCAATCGGTCTATTCCTCGGCGATTTACGGTGCCTTGGAGACCCACTGGAGCGAGCCGGCCTTGCTGGTGGTCTTGACCCCGAAACCGATCCAGATTTATGAGAAAATCCATCCGGCGTGGGCTGGAAGGGATTTCTTGATAAAAAGTGACACCGTGCCGAAGAGATCGTGGCCTGGTTGCGTCACACTGGCCCTTTGACCACTACCGAACTACCGTCTTATGCTTCGACTATCGCGTTTGAATGCCCTTGAATGTGCGTGATGGGACATCTGAATAACCCCCACAGAGGTGGCCTATGATCGGTTAGGTCCGCTCCTAGGCGGGGGATTCGACGTTACGGGGTCAAGACCAGGCTGTTGATAGGTTCGGGTGGGGCTGGTCGGTTAAGGGTAGAACATGGCGTGGATCGAAACAGGTCGTTGCGAAACTTCGCGGGGCGGTGGGTATACTGGCCATTTACACATGTGATGGGATGGCTGGGGGAGATCATTGGAGGGATGGCAAGTGATAGCGAGATACACACGGTTCATGTTGATGGTCAGGTTGCTGATCCCCGGCGCTGCTGTTGCTGCGCCGGATGCGGGATACGACTTGGTGATCTATGGGGGGACGTCCGCGGCGGTGACTGCGGCGGTGCAGGCTAAGAAGATGGGGCGGTCGGTCGTTATTGTTTGTCCGGACAAGCATCTTGGGGGTCTTAGTGCTGGAGGTTTGGGATGGACTGATTCGGGTAAGAAGGCGATCATCGGCGGGCTTAGCCGAGAGTTCTATGAGCGGGTTGGGATGTATTACAACGAAGATGGTGGGGCGCAATGGAGTTTTGAGCCGCATGTTGCGGAGCGGGTATTTGAGGATTGGATGCGCGAGTATGAGATACCGGTGCATCGTGATGCGTGGTTGAACCGGGAGCCTGGCGAGGGGGTGGTGATGGAGGATGGGCGTATCGTGTCGATCGCGATGCTGTCGGGCAAGGTGTATCGTGGGAAGATGTTTATTGATGCGACGTATGAGGGGGATCTGATGGCGGCGGCGGGGGTGAGTTACACAGTCGGGCGAGAGGCGAACAGCCAGTACAACGAGACGCTTAACGGTGTGCAGATCGATAACGCGGTGCATCATCAATTTAAGAACAATATCAGCGCGTATAAGATTGTGGGTGATCCGACCAGTGGTTTGCTGCCGCGTATTTCGGGTGATTTGCCGGGGGTTCAGGGTGAGGGCGACCATCGTGTGCAGGCGTATAACTATCGGATGTGCTTGACGCGCGTGCCTGAGAATCGTGTGCCGTTCGCTAAGCCTGACGGTTATGACGCATCGCAGTATGAGTTATTGCTTCGGGAATTGCTGGCGGGGTCGCGGCACATCAAGGGGAGCTTCAGCGAGCTGCCCAACGGGAAGACGGATACCAATAACAACGGGTCGTTTTCCACTGACAACATCGGGATGAATTATGACTATCCCGAGGCGTCCTATGATCGCCGGCGGGAGATACTTGCTGAGCATCTTAGGTATCAGCAGGGGTATTGTTATTTTTTGGCGAACGATCCGCGTGTGCCGGGGGATGTGCGTGAGTGGTTTAGCGGATGGGGGTTGGCGAAGGATGAGTTTATCGATAGCGGGCATTGGTCGCATCAGATTTATGTGCGCGAGGCTCGGCGGATGGTGGGCGATGTTGTGGTGAACGAGAACCATCTGATGCGGAGGATTCCGACGCTGCGGTCGGTCGGCATGGGTTCATACAACATGGATTCGCACAACGTGCAGCGGTATGTGGATAAGGATGGGTTTGTTCGGAATGAGGGTGATGTGCAGATCAATCCGGGTGGGCCTTACCCGATTGATTACGGGGCGATCGTCCCGAGGCGGGCGGAGTGTGAAAATTTGTTGGTGGTGTGTGCGGTGTCCAGCTCGCATATTGCTTACGGCTCGATCCGGATGGAGCCGGTCTTTATGATCCTTGGGCAGAGCGCGGCGACGGCGGGGGTTCTTGCGATTGATGCGGGTGTGGCTGTGCAGGATGTTGATTATGCGGAGTTGAGCGGGCGGTTGTTGGGAGATGGGCAGGTGTTGGAGTAGGTGATGGGGGGGGGTGGTGAGGGCTTGGATGTTGGCGGTTGCTTTTGTGAAGTCCTCTCAACCAACTGATCATGAGTGCTTTATCGTTAGGAACTGCACGCTCTTCGATGTGATTATTCGCCGATTCAGGATGGACCAAATCGCCGCTTTCGTATACTTGCTTCTTGCCAACGTCTCGACCATTCTTTTGCTTCATCATTTCGTCCCATACGCTGGCATAGATCGTTTAAGCGTAGATAGGCGGTCTTGTCTTTGGGGGCGTGAGTTTGTGCTTTTGCATATAATCCATAGGCGTGGTCGTAATCATTACAAACAGATCGATAGTAGTCTCCAAGATCAATCAGTAGGCATGTGTCGAGTTGAACAGTCAATGCCTCTTCCATGAAGAGGCACCGCTCAGTAGAATCATTTGGAAGAATTTCAGCCAATCCCCGAAGAGAAGAGAAGTGTTTTGGGTTGTTTTTGAGGGCAAGTCGGTAGTAATATTCAGCCGATCGGCTATCGCCCTGAGATATGAGCATGATGCCCTCGGCGATTATATCTGGAAACTTAAGCCTATTTGATCGCAGATAGCACTCGGCGATCTTCGCGTATGCTTTCGGCTTATCATTCGGGTGTTTCCGCGCGTGACGCAAGAATGATTTTATCGCAGCTTCATATCTCTTGGCAATCATATGTTGGCTGCCGTCTTGAAGATGTTTGAGTGATAGTTTGTGCCGAAATGGCCAGATCATGTTGTCAGTATACCCAATATCTTTCTAAATCCACGGCGGGGGTGGGAACATGTGATGGATTCGATCCGGTAGCGATTGTTCCAATGGTTTAATGTATGAAAGTGTTTGTGCGTGGGGAGAGCGCCGCGTGGCCGCGGCGGCTAAACGAGATCTAATACGGTGGGGATGAGGGTGATCCAGTTGTGTTATGCGCGGGTCTTGGGTCGGCGTAGTGATGTGATGCAGATGGTGGCGAGTAGGGTTGCGGTGGCGGGTTCGGGGACGGAGGTTGATGGGGGTGGTGGTGTGCCGTTGTTCCAGTTGCCTAAGACCCAGTTGAGGTCGTCGATGCCGACGAAGCGGTCGCCGGTGGCGTCGGCTGTGGGGTAGTTGGGGAAGGATGCGCTGGCGTTCCAGTTGGCGAGGACTGTGTTGAGGTCGTCGATGCCGACGAAGCCGTCGAGGTTGAAATCGCCGGCGAGTGATGTGATGGTGAAGGGGATGTTTTGTTTGGTGAAGGGTTGTGGTGTCGCGGTGATGTCGGTGAGTGCGGTGCTTGGGCCGAGGTCGAAGTTGCCGACGCCGATGGGCGCGTTGGTGTTGATGGTGAAGCGATAGAACTGGAGGTCGCCGACGTTGTTGGCAACCTGGTCGGCCTGGTTGACGAGTCTGCCTGAGACTGCGATGCCTGGTGGAGAGAAGGTCTCGAAGATCATGGTGTTGCCGCTGAAGAAGTCTCGTGCGGGGTCTGGTTTGCCGAAGGCTGTGCCGAGTCCGCCTGGGATGAGGGTTGCGTAGGGCGGTAGGAAGAAGTCGTGTTGTGTGCCCCAGGTGAGATCGCCGTTTAGGCCGGTGTTGTCTGCGTAGACCCAAGCGGTGTAGACGGTGGTGCCGTCGGCGACGAGGATGTTGGGTTGTGCGTAGGTGCCCATGACGGCGGCGGCGGTTGCGGGTGTTGAGGTGGCGCAGATCGTGGCGATGGCGGTTGCGGCCGATGCGCATGATAGGCGTGCGCGGCGGTAGTTGAAATGGAAATGTCCCATGAGATTTTCTCCCTCCAAGATGTCGCTCGCCACGAATGGGGGCGAGCTTGTTAATAAGATGCCGTGTATTCATCCCCACCTACGGCAAAGAGCCACCCTGTAGTATGAGGAGGGAGGCGGGGTTTGGCAAGGAAAATCTTATTTGCAGGTTTGGGGGCATTTGGCGCGGGTATTTTGGCTTATTCTTAGGCATGAAGGGTATTGTGAGGATACCCCACCGAAGCACCGGGGCGGTGCATCAGTGGGCTTTGGGGGGCGGGTGTGGATGGGATTGGTGAGACGTTTATGGGAGTGGCGTGGTCGCAGAGGCCAAACTTTTTTTTTGCTACGTTGAAAGTTAGCCCGCAATTAGAGTGTTGCGTTTTTGGGATTTTGTGCGCTTTCCCGAAGAAGCGCTAAACGGCAAGCCGGGGGGCTGGGTCTGAGGTTGATCAGTTCTATTGGTGTGAGTTGATGCGATTATTTTGCAACCGCCCCACTGCTGTTTTTTGTTTAAGTGTGGGTATAAAAAAACACGCTCCTCGGGTCGTTGACCCGGGGGGCGTGTTAGGAGGAGGATGATGCAGTGTTTGAGTTGGGTGGGACCAACTCGAGACGGGGTCTTGCAGGCCCGTCTAACGTTCCATCCACCTGTCATACGCCGGGTCGGGCGGTGGGGTTCGTGCTGACTGAAAAAAATTCGGTCGGCTTAGAAGCCCGTATCGCCTTGTCGGCGTGTTGGTCGGCCTTTTCCAGGAAGGGTGCGGGTGGGATATCCGCAAGGCGACCAACTATAAAAAAACAGCGAAGGCGTCCGTCTTTCGTGGCCGGCGTACGTCAGGTCTGGTGCGCGGTAGCGTAGCAACCGATCACTGATGCGTCTGACATCCCAGTTATCCGCGCTGATCCGTCCTTGGTTCTTGCGGGCTGAGTAGCTGGTCCTTCTGGACGGACTGAATCCGTTCATTAACCTTCACTGGTGCTGGGGCAAATCAAATAGATTGTTTGAGGGATTTGCCTTGGCTTGTTGCCCGTGGTTGTAGACGATCGGCTTTGATCGGCGTAAACCGGTGGGCGGGTGATTCATATTTTGTTTTCCCCTGTCGTTGGTGTGAGTGGTCGGTTCCTTCCGTTTGTCTTAGCGGCGTTTCATGGCGAGTCTTGGGTTCATCAGGATGTCGGGCTGATCCTTCAGCTTGCGTTCCAGATAGTCGTACCATGTTTTGCGATCGCGGACTTCCAGGTGGTCTTTGACACCTATGAGGACGACTTCGGTTCCCAGCCTGGCGCGTTGCAGGAGGTGGGCAGGGAGTGTGATGCGTCCTTGTTTGTCGAATTCAACCGATCTGGAGAGTGAGTAGAAGATGCGCTCGTATTCGAGTAGTTCTTCGGGGTCCATCTCGGAGTTGTCTAGTGCATCGGCTTGTTTGTTGTAGCCTTTCTCGGTGTAGAGGCAGAGCGTGTCGTCCTTGGCGAGGGTGACACAGAGGGAGATCGGTTCGTCGTCGCCTGGGTCGGTTGAGCGTCTGATCCGCGTGCGGATTTCTGCTGGGATTGCCAGGCGGTTTTTCGAGTCGATCGTGTGGTCATAGGTGCCGTTAAATACCAAAGTGGGACTCGCTGAAGGACGAGGGGATCATAACCCACTTTGCCCCCCCACTCAACACTAATCCCCACCTGGCATTACTTTTTCTTTAATAAATCTTTTGAGGCTTGATTCAGAGCTGTCAGGCGGGTTGATTGGCTGAGTCTCCGTTGTGTGAAGATGGGATAGCGACAGGATACCCACAGATTGTTCCTGTGTGTATGGTTTGATTGGAACTTTGTCAGATAAATTTGTGCTGCGGGATGGCGTAGCGGGAGAAGTGTGTTGGGTGGGTCTGTGTTGTGTCAGGCGGATTTTTTCAGTGTGGTTGCTTTGGGCAGGGATAGGTGGAAGGTTGTGCCTTGGTCGGGTTGGGAGTCGAAGGTGAGTTGTCCGCTGGCGTTGGCGATCAGATTTTTGCAGATGCTTAGGCCAAGGCCGGTGCCTTTGGGTGTGTCGGGATTGGGGGCGGGGTCGTGAGTGATGAAAGGCTCGAATAGATGGTCGGCGACTTCGGGCGGGACCCCCCTACCGGTGTCAGACACGTCTATATAGACGGTGGTGTTTTTTGACCAGGCGTGGATGGTGAGTGTGCCTCCGTTTTTGGCCATGGCTTTGCGTGCGTTGAGGATGAGATTTAGGAGGACTTGTTCCAGGTTTATCTGGGATATTGCGACCTGGACATCTTCGAGTTTCAGGGTGAGTTGGATGTTGTCGCGTTCCAGGGAAGATGCAAGGCAACCCAGTGCGGCGTGGACCGCCTGTGTGAGGTGGGCGTGACCATGGTTGTGGTCGTCATCTTCACGGGAATAGCTTAGGAGCGATGAGGCGATGTGAGTGGCTCGTTCGGCTGCTGCCAAGGACTTTTTGAGGGCTTTGTGAGAGAGGTCGGTGTTGTCGGGATTTGCTAGGGCCAACTGTGTGTAGCCGACGATCGGGGCGAGGATATTGTTGAACTCGTGTGCGACCATGGCGGAGAGGGTTCCAAGGGTCGCGAGGCGTTGGAGGGGTTCAATCCCTTCCTGGGCCTGGCTGAATTGCTCTTCGATCTGTTCGAGCCGATCCATCGCCTCCTGGGCGTGGGCGAGTTTCATGGAGTCGTTGGAGGATGGGTCTGGCATGGTTGGTCCCTTAGATCCTATCGGCCCGGGATTGGGTAGCTCTGTTGTGTGGGTGAGGGGGTCCTATAAATGAAGTGGCGCAATAATTTTAATAACACTATAAATAGCAGAGGCATACAAGCAACAATATGCGATGATAGATCCTCGCGGGTAAAAAATCCCGAATGAACAGGGTTCATTTCGAGGTTTGGATTGGCAGGTGGGTTCAGATTGATGGGTTGGTGGTGAGAGTTATTTGGGAGTGTTTCACGTGGAACCTGTTTAGGGGTTCCTTGAAAGGGTGCTTGCGTGGTTGGTGTGGTGCGGTGGGTTGTGTGATGTTTCACGTGGAACATGGGGCTTGCGGAGCGGATTGGGTTTGAGTGGGGATGATTGGCGGGTAGTGTGGTGTAGGCCCGTTGCTGCCCTTCTGGTGTTGGCTTGTTGAGGTTTGGCGGATACACTGGCTGGGCATCTATTACAGGTTACTTAGACACGGAGGTCGATATGGCTACGAGCAAGAAGCGTTTACCCAGGCTTGGGCGGGGTCTTAGCAGCATGATGTCCATGCCGGTGCAGGTTCAGCCGGTGGTGGAAAAGGGGGATCAGGTTGAACGGGTGGAGTCAGAATTGGATGTGGCGGGGCGGTTGTCGGGGGATGAGCCGGGGAGGGGAGTAGGGGGAGATTTGGAATATGGATCTGTGGCTGGTACTTCGCGTCCTTCTGCGAAGGGTCAGGCTCCTGTAGCGAAGTTATCAAAGAAATCTGGCTTCCCCCCCCCTGCCCCACGGACTCCAACGCAGGAGCAAGCGGGATTGACCTATCTGTCGGTGGATGTTCTTCAGGCGAACCGTCATCAGCCTCGCCAGCGATTTGATGAAGCGAGTCTCAAGCGTTTGGCGGATTCGATTGCATCTGAGGGTGTGATGCAGCCGATCATTGCTCGGCCTTGCGTGGATGGGGTTGGGCGATACGAGGTGGTGGCAGGTGAGCGGCGCTGGCGTGCTGCGAAGCTTGCGGGCCTGGTTACGATGCCTGTGATTGTTCGAGACCTGAATGATCGTCAGATTGCTGAGTGGGCGTTGATCGAGAATCTGCAGCGTGAGGATCTGAATCCGATAGAGCGGGCGGAGGCTTTTTCGAGGCTGATCGATCAGTTTGGGCTGAGCCATGAGGAGGCGGGGGGCCGAGTTGGGATGGATCGGTCGAGTATCTCGAATCATCTTCGGCTGCTAAAGCTTGCCGATGCGGTGAAGGAGCTTATCAGCGAGGGCTTGTTGTCGATGGGGCAGGCCCGGGCACTGGCTGGATTATCGGATGTTGCGCAGCAACAGATGTTGGCGGAGCGGGCGGTTCGTCAGGGCATGTCGGTTCGCGATGTGGAGTCGGCGGTTCGCAAGCTATCGGCGGGGGAGTCGCTGGCGAGTAAATCGTCTCGGCCTATCAAGGCACCTTTCCTGACGGACCTCGAGAAGCAGATCGCGGAGCAGTTGGGGACCAAGGTAAATATTCGAGCTGGGCGGAAAAAAGGATCGGGCACTTTGAGCATTGAGTTCTATTCGCTGGACCAGTTTGATTCGCTGGTGAGCCAGGTCGGTGTTAAAATAAATCTATAAATATATATTTAATATGTAGTTATAGATTTGTAGCTTGATATTATAGCCATATAAATCCCCAGGTGCGACCTAGGGATTGCCTGAGGTATTTATTAGATGCTCGGGGCGGTGGTGTATTTGTCGCTACGGGTTTGGAATTACGCAGCGGCGGCTGTGGCTGCGAGGGTGGCGAGTGCTTTGCCGATGTCGGTCGGGGATAGGCTTGCGGCGGTGATGCCGGCCTCGGGGACGGATTTTGGCATGCCGTAGACGACGCAGGTTTCCTGGTTTTGCGCGAGGATGGTGCCGCCGATTTTGTGGAGTTCCTGGCCGCCTTTCAGGCCGTCGGCGCCGATGCCGGTGAGTACGACGGCAATTGTTCTTGCGGCGGTGGCTTTCGCGGCGGAGGAGAAGAGTGCATCGACGCTGGGGCGGTACACGGCATCGGCGGGTTCGGTGCCGATGCGTGCTTCGAGTTTGCCGGAGCTTAGTTTGTGGATATGCATGTGCTTGCCGCCGCGGGCGAGGTAGATGTATCCGCTCTCGACGATCTCACGTTCTTCCACGTGTTTAACTCCCAGTGCACACATTTTGTCCAGTCGTTCGGCCATGGAACGTGTGAATATTTCGGGCATGTGCTGCGCGACCACGATAGGCGGGCGTGTTGTGGCGGGTAGTGCTGCGAGTATGGTTTCCAGCACGGGTGGGCCGCCTGTGGACGAGCCGATGCAGATAAGATCAAATTGGGTGGGGCGGTAGCTTGGTGTGACCGATTTGATTGTCGGTGTTTTAGGCGAAGCGGTTTTTCGATGCGGGTTGGATTCCGCAAGAGCTTTGACGGTGGTGATGAGCTTGGTTTGCAGCTTGCTCATGTTCATCGAGAACTGCGATTGGTCTTTGGCCAGGACATCTGCGGCGCCGAGTTTGAGGGCTTGCAGTGACGCGGTTGAGCCTTCGGTGGTTAATGAGCTGAGCATCAGGACTTGAGTTGGCGCGGTGCGCATGATGTGGCGTAGCGCGGTGAGGCCGTCCATCTCGGGCATCTCGATGTCGAGAGTAATGACGTCGGGCTTGAGTTTTTTCGCGAGTTCGACGGCTTCTTTGCCGTTGTGAGCTGTGCCAACGACTTCGATGTCGGGATCGGCGGAGAGCATGGTTGTGACGGCTCGGCGCATGAAGGCTGAATCATCGGTTACTAGTACGCGCATTTTTTAATTTCCGGAATGGAGTATATAAAATTACTATGAACAAATAAGTTGGTTATTGTCGTGTTCGTGTATTGTTTATGCGGCGATTCTGTTTGTGTGCATGGCCTTTACATCGGAGATCTGTGACAGAGGGTTGCTGGGTGAATCGCCTTGGCGGTACACAAGTCGGTTATTTTCCAGATAGATTCTGGCTGGGCCTCTAAGCTCGGTTGTGATTTTGTGTTTCAGTTGGTTGTATACCAGGGTAACCCCGGGGTTGATCATCCGGTGTATGGTGATATTAACGGATCGGCGTTTTTCTATTTCGTGTGTAACGCTATGTAGTGTTCGTTGTGCTTTTTGCAGGTTTGTATTTGTCATGGACAACTCGAACATGATTTCGGTTTGGCGTTCCCTGTCTGTCGCGGTCATACGGCCTTTAACGGACATCTTGTTAATGAGGTCCTGTTCTTCGGCGAGTTTGTCAGCGTCCTTGGTTAAAGTCTCAACCATCGCTTCAAGTTTTTCGGCGAAGGGGTCGAGCCTGGGTACGGAGCCGATGACCAGGCTGGTTTCGACGCCCGCGCCGCTGCCCAGAGTCCCGATGTTGATTTCGCCGGTGGGTGTAATTTTTCCGCCGATGATGGATCCATGTGGCGAGTTGATACCGCCATCGATAATGAGTTCGCAGTTGATAACTTCTCGGTCGATGCACATGTCATGCTTGACGTGGCCTTGAACGTTGTCGAGGTACTTGCCTTTCAGGTCTCTGCCGATCTGCGCGTGTCCTCGTTCTCTGCCGGCGAATCCGCCAATGGCGATGAGGTCTTTGCCTGTTTGGATGGTAGCGGCTTCGATGAGCCCCTTGACTTCGACGTTGCCGGTGGCCTGTACCTTGAAGCAGTCTCTGATACCTCGGCCGATGAAGATGTCGCCGTCGAAGTCGAGGTTTCCGGTGGAGAAATCGACGTAGTCTTTGATCTCGATGCGTTTGCGTATCTGGGCTTTGCCTGGTTCACGGGACAGGACGCCGTCCTGCTGGGCGATGAGTGAGCCGTCGGCCTTGCGCATGATGGTTTCGTCGGTCTGGAGTTGTAAATCTTTGCCGGACTTGGCGGGGATGGTGCCGCCTGTGACGTCGCGCCCGTCCTGGCCGAGTACGGCTTCGTAAATGCGTGCAACGACGTCACCAGTTTCGACCATGGTGAAGGCTGATTGGTCGTAATAAGATACGGTTTTCTGGTCGGTGTTGTCGTTATTGTTCGCGGCTTTATCTTGATTCGGCTCGTTGCTTGAGTCCGCGGCGTTCTCGTCGTTTTTGTCAATAAGCCATTGGATGGAGCCATCGGTCCCGTGGATGGGTGGCTGTGCGCAGGCGATATCGATGGTGATGGTTTGATCGGACGAGGGTTCGCTCTGGACGAAGTCCTGAATGGCCTGGGTGGTAAAGTCGGTGACTTCAACCCCTCTGCCGCGGATAATTTCTTTGAGCAATGGCGCGGTCATCATGGCCCGGTCGCAACCGGGGTTGATGACGAGCTGTGCTGACAGCTTATCGTTGGCGATAACCACCGACGGCGCTATGTCTTGTGCATCAGCAGCCATGTGTTAACTCCGACAAAGCTGGGGTCTTAGTAAACAGATCAGGCGGCGATACGTGCAAGTGTTTCCTTGATCCGCTCTCCGAGGAGGTCGGGGGTGAACGGCTTGACGACGTAGTTGTTTACGCCGGCCTTAATGGCTTCGACCACGCGGGCTTTTTCGGCCTCGGTGGTGACCATGATGATCGGTGTTTTGTGGCCCAGTTCGCGGTATTTTTTCACGAACGTCAGACCGTCCATGTTGGGCATGTTCCAATCGACCAGAAGCAGTTCTGGCTGGAACGCGCCGACTTTTGAGAGGGCGTCCAGGCCGTCACATGCTTCTTCCAGGTCGGTGTATCCCAGTTGAGTGAGGATACCCTTTTGGATGTTCCGCATTGTCTTAGAGTCATCGACTAACATGACCTTCATCTTCGTACTCCTGAGTTTGCGAGGCCTGTTTAGCCGCCGCTATTTTGTATGATTATCGGTTTGTTTGAGTATTACTTTAGCTGGCTGTGGCGGGTGAGCCTGCGCCTTGGCGGATGGAGACTTCGACATTGAATTGTCCGCAGTCTGAATCACAGGGGATGCAGATGGCGACGACGTCTTTACGCCCGTAGACCTGATGGCTTTGTCCGACCACGACGGAGGGGCAAGAGATAGAGACATTTTTTCCGGGGAACTGGGCCTTGGCACCTCCGGAAATCATGTTGACCAATTCACCGACGGCGTCGGCGAAGTCTTCATGGTTAGCTTCCAGCTCCGTGCCGGTGAATAGGGAGACGATGCGGACGGCGGTTGCCGTTGGGAAGCTCAGGACCACGGAGCCATCGACATCGCCGGACATGCCGATGATAGCCGAGACGTCGTGCCCCGAGTCGCCGGGGTGTTTGATTTCCGGCTGTCCGATCTGCACGGGCAGTTGGAGCATGGTCTCGAAAACGTTCTGTACAGACTTGATGAACGGGATGATATAGGACTGGTCCACGATTAAGATCTCCTAGTTTGTCAGGCGGCCAACTTTGTTTCGTCGTTAATTGTCGGGGTGCTGTTGCGTGTGAGTTCGACGACATCAAGGATGAGGCATACCTCACCGTCTTCCTGGATGGTGGCGCCGCTGAACGGTCCACCCTGTGTAAATGAATCGTCCAGAGGCTTGATCACAATTTCCTGCTGGCCGACGAGCCTGTCGACGCAGAGGCCGACTCTTTGCCCTCCGACCGCGATAACGACGGCGAATCGCCCACCATTATCTACGGGTGGTTCGCCCAGTCGTTTTCGCATGTCTACCAGCGGTAGGACCATGTCGCGTAGCCTCATTACGGGGTGTCCGGAGACACTCTTGACTTCTTCGGGTTCGGGCCGAACGATTTCGATGATACTTTGCAGCGGTATCGAGTAGACGTGGTCTCCGACACCGACGACCATGGCTGGCATGATGGCAACGGTCAGCGGGATAAGTATCTCGATGGTGGTGCCTTCACCCTTTTTGCTGATGATGTTGATTGTGCCGTTGAGTTTGTTGATGTTGGTCCGGACGACGTCCATCCCGACACCTCGGCCGGAGAGATCGCTGACCTGTTTGGCGGTTGAGAAACCTGCGGCGAAGATGAATCTGAATACATCTCCGTCGGAGAGTTGTTCGAGTTGGTCGGGTGTTGTCAAGCCTTTTTCGATCGCCTTTTGGCCGAGCACCTTGCGGTCGAGTCCGTTGCCGTCATCAGAGATAGCGACGCGGACGTGGCTGCCCTGGTGTTCGGCTTCGATGCGGATGGTGCCTGTTTCGTCTTTGCCGACCTTCTTGCGGTCTTCGGATTTTTCGATCCCGTGGTCGGAGGAGTTGCGCAGGATGTGGACCAGTGGGTCGGCGAGTTGTTCCAGGACGCTTTTGTCGACCTCGGTGTCTTTCCCGACGATTTCGAGGTTGATTTTCTTATCCGTCATGCGTGCCATGTCACGGATAACACGCGGGTAGCGGTCGAAGAGTTTGGCGAGGGCCTGCATGCGTGTTCGCATCACACTGACCTGAAGTTCGCTCATCAGGTGGTCAAGGTCGCCTGCGGCGTCGGAGAAGTCTTCGGCCATTTCAGGAGGGATCGGCTGGTCTTTGATGTTTCGGGTCAGTGCCAGGACGCGGTTCTTGTTGAGAACCAGTTGGCCAACGAGGTTTAAGAGCGATTCGAGCCGACTGACTTCGACACGGATGGTCTGCTCGGCGATAGGTTTGGCTGGGGTCGATGAACCGGATTTATCTTTCTCGGTTTTTTCGGTGTTCTTTGAGTCCGGCGTGGATTCTGTTTGTTTGTCTTGCGCGGCATCTGTGGGTGTGTTGCTGGTCTCCGTGGATGGCTGGGGTGTGTCTTCGGACTGCGAAGAAGATTCGCTTGCGGCTTGTTCCTCGATTACGCTGTCGAGTACCAGGACTGTCTGGATGTCGCCGTTGTGCTGTCCCTTGACTTCAGAATCGATCGATCCGTCTTCGGCGAGTTTGGTCAGGCGTGAGCAGAATGTATCCAGGGGCCAGCTTAGTGCCCGTAGGTCGGTCAAGGCATCGGCCTGCTGGTCGATCAGTATTTTTGCGGCCTTGATGCGGATCGAGATTTCTTCGATTGTCTCGCGTGATGCGTCGTTGAGTTTTCCGGCAACAGCATGGAGTACTTTGATCAGTGAGGTCAGTTCGTCAAGCTCGAAGAACTCGGCGGTCTTCTCCATTTCATCACAGACTTCAACTAGGTAGGTTGCTGATTCCTCCAGGGTGGCGTCGTTAGCGAGGCCTTCTACTGCTTCGCCAATATTTTTGGAAGCGTCTTTAAGGTCGGCGACCATGAATTCGAGCAGGTCGAGTTTTTGTGGGCCGAGATTCAATGGGGTGCCGGGTTTGGAGGCGTCGTCGGCGTCGCTGGCTTCTTGTGTGGGTGTGGCGGGGTTCGCGTCAGGTTCGGCTGATGCGTCGTCGCTTTCGGCGAGTGTGTGGAGTGTGTCGATCAGTTTTTGTGGGCCGTCCTGAGCCTCTTCACCAGCGGAGAGCTGATCGATCATTCCCTTGACGACATCCGCGCTCTGGAGGAGCGCGTCCATGACCTCTTGGGTGATATCAATCTCACCTTTGCGGAGTTTGTTGAGGGTGTCCTCGGCTGCGTGCGCAAAGGTGGTGACGGCGGTGAGTCCCAGGAAGCTGGCGGCGCCTTTGATTGTGTGCAGGGCGCGGAAGCAGCCGTTACACAATTCTTGCGCGTCTTCGGGGGAGTCAGCGGCTTCGAGGCTGACGAGGTCGGCGTCGAGCTGTTCGATCAGCTCGCCCGACTCGGTCAGGAAGTCCTGCAACAGGCTTGGGTCCATGGCATCAAATGACACAGTTAGTTACCTCTCTTACGAGCCCTTCTTGTAAGCAAATCCCTTGGGGAAGGGAAGTGCCTCGAAATTTACATCCAGGTTCCTCAGCGTTTCACTGTGGCCGATGAATAACGTTCCGTCGTTCTGGAGTTGTTCGTGGAATAGTTTGGCGCAGTGATTTTTCATCGAGTCGTCGAAGTAGATCATCACGTTGCGGCAGAAGATCACGTCCCACATGCCGAATCGTTTGGCGGCGAGTCTGTCTTTGAGGTTGAGTTTCTCAAAGTGGACCATGCTCTGGATCGTTGGGTCGAGTTGGTACATGCTGCCGTCTTGCTTGAAGTACCGGTTGAGTATCATCGGGTTGACCGACCGGATCGAGTAGTGGGGGTACTTTGCGTTTTGGGCGGTCATCAAGACTTTTTCACTGATGTCGGTGCCCAGGATTTCGATCTTCCAGTCGGAAAGCCGCACGCCCAGGGAGCGGTGAATCTGCATCGCCAGTGTGTAGGGTTCCTCGCCGCTGGAGCATGCGGCGGACCAGATCCGAAGTGTTTTGCTGGCGTTTCTGGATTCGATCAGCTTGGGTAGTATTTCGCGTTCGAAGACGTCGAGCTGAGGCTCGTTTCTAAAGAAGCTGGTTTCGTTGATGGTAATGCGGTTGAACATTTCCTGGAACTCGTCGGTCTGGTATGGGCCGGCGGTCAGGAACATGATGTATTGATCGAAGTCATCGAATTCGAGTTCGTCGAGGCGTCGTGCGAGTCTGCTTTCGAGGACGTATTTTTTGGAGTCCTGGAAGAAGATGCCGGAGCGTTCATAGACGACTTTGCGAAGTTTTTCGAACTGCGCGGTACTCATGGTTTTATTTTGGATCGGCATACGTTTTCCCTGGTCTGACGGTTAGCGGCCCCCCGCTATTGTCTTCCGTGAATCTGGTGTCACTCGCTGCTGTTATGCGGCGTTAGAGGTTTGTTCGATCTCAGCGATTTCATCTGAGGTAAATAATTTTTCAAGGTTCAGGAGGATCAGCAGGCGGTCGTCGAGTTTGCCGACGCCTTGGACGTAGTCGGTGTCCTGCCCGCTGACCATGGCTGGGGCGGGTTCGACGATGTTTGCGTTGATCCGCAAGACTTCGTTGACACTATCGACTGTGAATCCGATCACGCGGCTGGCGATCTCGACGACGATGATGCGAACATTGTCTGAGTTTTCCAGTTTAGCCAGGCCAAAGCGTTTGCGAAGGTCGATCACGGGGATGATCTTGCCTCGGAGGTTGATGACACCTTCGACAAACGGTGGACTCTGAGGCACACGGGTGATCTGCATCATCCGGTTGATTTCCTGCACGCTGAGGATCGGGACGGCGTACTCCTCGTCGCCGACCTCGAAGCTTACTAACTGAAGTAGTTCGCTATCGGCGGAGGCCTGGGTGATGGCGTCGTTGATGTCTTCTGTGGTCTGGGCCTGTGTTTCAGTAGCCATCGTTTGATCCTTCATGCTTTCGGTTCGCATAACATCTGCTGGAGACGCTTCGATCCCGGTTGCGTTCATGGGTATGGCATAGCCTGCAATGCCCATTTCAGTCCGCGGTCATGCTTAGCATCGGGGGGGGCGGGCTTATGCTTTAGGGGTTGACGGTCTGATGGCCCGGAAGTGGTGCGGTGGGAGGGGTTACAGATTTATCGGAGGCGGGGAGTATGGGTTTTGACAGTATTGGGTTAGCCATTTTGCGACCGTATTGCAGTCACCGGTTAGCTGCTGCCCCCCTTGGGTGTTGTGCCACGGCGTAGCGGACAGGCGTGGGGAAAGGTAGACTGGGTGACGTTATGAGAAATGCCGCTGTGATACTGAGCCTGTTGTGTGTGGTGCTGATAGAAGTCGGTTGCTCTCGGGCGGTCGTTACGGCTGATAACCCGACACGGGTGGGTGCTGGCGAATACCGGGAGACATTTGATATTGCGTTAGAGGTTCTGCGTGACCACGGCTTCACGATCGACCGCCGGGATTATCGGTTTGGTGTGATCACGACGTTGCCGTTGGGGTCGCCGAACCTGTTTGAGGTCTGGAACGACCAGAACACGACCGGCCAGCAGGCGGTGGAATCGACGCTTGCCAGCGAGCAGCGCCGGGTCAATGTGAATATCACGGGGCGCGGCCCAACGGATGGTCCCGGCCACGCAGGCTTAGAGTCCGGCTATATGCTGGAAGTCGAGGTGGTGCTTGAACGGCGACAGGTTCCCACCCGTCGGCTTGCAGGCTCGGCTCGAAGAAACGTCTTCTCCAATCTCGCCGCCCCCCCCAAAGAGCTGATCGACCGCGGTGTCACAGGGAATTACTGGGAAGTTGTGGGCAGAGATCCGTACCTGGAAGCGCGGCTGATAAAAGAGATCGCCGAGCGGGTTAAATAAATAACCGCTTCGCTACAGTAGCGGCCCACAAGACGCGCACATAATGCTATCAGGCCTGCACCTGGGTCATCATTACATTTAAGCCAACGTGCGATGTTTCATCCAGAGGGACAGTCGAGTGTTTGATCGTCGCTAATGGGGCATTTTTATGTTTAAGAAATTGTCGATCGTTGGGCTGTGCTTCTTTTCGTTTTTTTTATTTGGTTGTGCTAAGAAGCCGACGGATGTTTTTCTTTTGATCGGGCAGTCCAATATGGCTGGTCGGGCGGAATTGCTTGAGCAGGATGCGGAGCCGATACCTGGTGTGTTGTTGCTTAATAAAAGTGGCAGGTGGGTGGATGCTCATCATCCGCTGAACCGTTACGCGGCTGATCGCAAGGCGATGAGCATGCAGCGGTTTAATCTGGGCGGGCCTTTCGCTGAATCACTTGTACGCACTGGCCATGCCGAGGTGCCGGGGCTGGTCGTTAATGCCCGGGGGGGGACGGGGATCGAGTTGTGGCTACCCGGGGAAGACCTGTATGAGCATGCGATCAGGCGGGTCCGTGCGGTGGGGGATGTCCGGCTGGCTGGGGTTCTCTGGCATCAGGGCGAGAGCAACAGCAAGGATGAAGCCTATGGGGAGAAACTTGAGCAACTCATCACGGGGCTGCGTGAAGATATTGGGCAACCCGATCTGCTGTTTATTGCTGGTCACATCTCAGGTGAAAATATAATAAACGAGCAGATGGATGTGGTTGCGGAAAAACTCCCGGGTGTGGCGGTTGTTTCTGTTGACGGGCTTAATCGGTTCGATGGGACGCATTACGATCGGGATGCGTTGATTGCTTTGGGGGAACGGTATGCGGAGGCGTATCGGGCGCTTGTGGGGAAGCATGATGACACAGGTAAGTGATCCGTGATACATGCGGGCAAGTTGAGCTACCTGTTGATGTTTCGATGTTGAGGCTATGACTGAGCCATGACACGCGGCATGTACCCGGGGACGTTCATTTGTGGCTGATCGCGGGCTGTTCTGTCCTCATTAACGCCGGTTCTTCCCCCCCATGCTCGATCCGGCTACACTTTGATTATGAACACCAAAATCGATGCTGAGCGTATGACGCTGCGGATCGGGCACAGCCCGGATCCTGATGATGCGTTTATGTGGTACCCGTTAGCTAATTTTACTGCGCCGGATGGTCAGAAGCTGACGCCGAAGATTGATACGGGGCGGTATGACTTTGTTCATGTACTGGAAGATATCCAGTCATTGAATGAGCGGAGTGAAAAAGGCGAGCTGGAGATCACGGCGTTGTCGATCCATCAGTACCCGTTTATTGCGGATAAGTATGCGTTGACGAGTTGTGGTTCGTCGATGGGGGATGGGTATGGGCCGATGATTGTGTCGCCCAAGGCGATGAGTGTTGCGGACCTTAAGGGGAAGCGTCTGGCGATCCCGGGGTATCAGACCACGGCCTGGCTGGCGACGCAGCTCATGCTGGCGGAGCAGGGGATGAGTAAGGACGACGTCATCGCAGAGTTTGTGATGTTTGATGAGATTATCCCGAGGGTTATCGCAGGCGAATTTGATGCGGGGCTGATTATTCATGAGGGGCAGTTGACTTACCGCAACGATGGGCTGGCGTGTGTCAGTGACTTGGGCAAGTGGTGGACCGATTCGCGGAAGCTGCCGTTGCCTTTGGGTGGTAACGCGATCCGTCGTGATCTGGGCGATCAGATGCCGGCGATTTGTCGGGTGTTGTTGGATTCTATTGAGTATGCGTTGGAGAACCGGGAGGAAGCGGTGGCGTTTGCGTTGAACTGGGCCCGTGATATGGGGTCGGACCTGGCGGACGAGTTTGTGGGGATGTATGTCAATCAGTGGACGCTGGATTACGGCGATCGCGGTCGGGAGGCGGTGCGCAAGCTGTTGGGCGAGGCGGTGGCTGCGGGGCTTGTGCCGGATTGCGGGGAGATTGATTTTGTGGAGCCGGGGTGAATGATTTCGGTGAAGGGGTGATTGCAAAGGGGGCGCGGAGACCCCGTCAAAGCACCGGGGCGGTGCATCAACGGGCTTTGGGAGAGTAATGGGAAGCAACTTGATCGGGTGGTAGCCAAACGGAGCTTGTAATGTTGACAAAGATGATGAGTGTGTTGTGTGTTGGGTTGGTGTTGTGTGGTTGTGCTTCGCAGAATGTTGCCGAGGGGGATGTCGCGCAGAATCGGCCTGTGGTTGAGAAGCCGGCGACGATTACGGCAGAGCAGTGGGGTTCGGACCCGTTGCCGATTCCGGATGATCGTAAGCATGTGCCGAGGTTCATTACGCTTCATCATGCGGGGGTTGATTGGAAGGCGGGGAGTGATCCTTATAAGAAGGTCCGCGATATGCAGGCGTGGGGGAAGAAGACGGTGGAGGATGGTGGGAAGGATTGGCCGGACCTGGCTTACCATTTTTTGATTTCGCCGGACGGGCAGATATTTGAGGGTCGGCCTATTGGTTATGAGCCGGAGACGAATACGAATTACGATGTGCATGGGCATATCGGTGTGCAGATGTGGGGGAACTTTGAGACTCAGCGGATCAGCCCGCATCAGGTCGAATCGGCGGCGCGTCTGGTCGCGTGGTTGTCACAGGAATATGGTGTTGAGGATGCGTTGATAGGCGGGCATCGGGATGTGGCGGAGGGCACGAGTTGTCCCGGTGCGGACTTCTATCGTTATTTGGAGGATGGGCAATTTTTGGGGTGGGTCAATCAGGTTCGAGAGGGTGAGGTGCCGGGGATTGACCTTGGGCCAGCACTTGAGGATGGGCCGACGGAGATGATTCCGCTGCCGGAGTAGGGGTTTTTTGGCGGGGAGGGGCTGATTAGAGGTCGGGGTCGATGAACGGTGGACCGCCCGGGGCATAGTCATCGGATGCAGGATTTGGCTTGACCTGCACAATAATGCCTATAATCTTATACTGTAATAACCCCGGCAATCAGCGGGTTCCGGCATCTACGCCGGCGGAGGCGTATGTCTATGGCAACTATTGTTGTGCTTAATGGTCGTAATAAAGGCGAGTGGTACACGATTGGCAGCAAGGCGTTTGTCTTTGGGCGAGATAATAAGCTGTTGGCTCAGATCAACGATGCGTGTGTTTCTCGCGAGCACATGGAGGTTCGTAAAGAGTCAAGCGACAACTGTTATTACGCGGTGGATATGGATAGCCACAACGGGGTGTTTGTGAACAGCGAGCGGGTGATTAAGTTTAAGGCCTTGCACGAGGGGGACGTGATCCAGATTGGTCACACGTTGATGGCGGTCACGCTGGACGAGTTCGGTGATGATCTTCAGGCCAGGCGATACCTGCGTAACTGTGAGAATAAGTTCCAAAAAGAGATCGAGCATATGCGCGAGGCTGAGGATGGGCGTCGTGAAGAGATATCCGGGGCGACGATGGGGCTGCGTGCGTTGCTGCCGTTTGGGAAGCGACGGAAGTGAATTTTGGGCCGTTCTGGTAATCCTAAAAGTTAGGGTGTTTGTTCGAGAGCGCGAAGCCGCAAGCGGCTTATGTGGGTAAGTACTGTTTCATACGGATTCCATTAATCTTCGCGCGTAGACTGTAGGACAACTGTTGTTCAACCCTGTGTTTCCGTGCAAGGTTCAGGCTAAGATTAACTGGAGCCCGTATTACAGGTAGCTGGTGGCGGTCAGGTTTTCGGACCCGGCTTCGAGGTTGATGATCATGTACCGCAGGGCATCGCAGAGATGGTCGGGGCCGTCTTTGATGGGGTCTTGGCGTTGCGGGTTACTTACGTCGAAATGATAGCAGCGCATGGCTTCGATGAGTTTTTCGCATCGGGGGTGTATGCGTAATGTTTTGCGGTCCAGTCGGCGCCGGATGCGTTCGATGCCGTCGCGGAGGGAAGAGCGTTTTGTTTTGACGGTGTGGCCGAGCTTGCGCAGGGCCTGGACATCGCTGATGCCGGTGTGGCTGTTGCGTTGGTTGCCTGCGGGATCGACGCCGAGCCATTGTGTGTGAGGCCAGCCGTGCAGGGAGGCTTGTTGATCGATGGCGTTCATGTGTTTGTCGAACGTGATGCCGGCCTGGATGTATTCATCGACGATATGTATGACGGTTTGGTTGTCATCTTCGTGGCCTTTGCCGACACAGGCCCAGAGCATGACGGTGGGGTTGCGCAGGCCAAAGTCCATGCCGCCGATCCAAGCCCAGTCATTGTGTTGCGGGTTGTCTTGTAGGACGTGGATTTCTGTATTGAATTCGGGGTAGACGCAGTCGCTGACCTGGGGTTGTCGGCACATCATCTCGACGGACCAGGTGCGTCGGCTGGTTCGGTGCCACTGCTGGACGAGGTCGTCGACGGGGATGAATCCGATCGCGGATTTGGCGAGGCCTTGGCAGTCGTCCCAGAGTACGCATTTGTCACAGGGGCGATCTTTGGGGCACTGCTCGATCACATCCATTGCGGTCCACTTGAATAGTTTGGCGGAGCCGGGGTCGTTTTTTTGGAAGGCGTTGGTGATTTTGGCCATCAGTCCGAACGGTCGATGCATGGTGGAGAGTGCTTCGACGGCTCCCTGGACGCGCTTGTCGCCACAGACACTTGACCGGGTGACCATCTGTGCTGCTTCCCAGACGCCTGGCTCGAACTCTTCGACTTCATCGCAGCGGAGTTTTTGGACGCGCACGCCTCGGACGGATCGTTGAGAGCCGGCGAGGAGTTGGGCCTGGCTGCCGTTGGCCAGGGCGACGCGGCGTTGTGTGGGTTCGCCATCCAGGAGGGTTTGGAACCAGGGTCGATCGAGGAGGTTGATCAGGTGCTCAAACATTTTGGACGATTGCTCGAGTGATCCGCCGAGGATGCGGACCTGGATGCCGGGCTTGAAGAGCAGATCCAGGAGTGTGGCGATTGCGCCGAGCATGGTTTTGCCACCGCCTCGGTTTGCCCAGACCACAGCGTCTTTGCTGGTTGCGGTTGTGTCATTCTGTGTATTTTCAAAGAAGGTGTGTAATAGATACTCAAACGGGGCGCTGCTGCCGGGTATCAGGGGGACTCGGGGGATCGTCATGCCAAGGACAACCTGAACAAAACGATGCAATTGGTCGGGTGTTTTGGGTTCAATCGCGAGCAGTTGTCGGGAAGAATCGCACGGTGCGGCGGGTTGTTGTTTAATCATTCGATGCCCTTGGGAATAATTCTGACTGCTGCTGGGGGTTGGGCGTCCGTATCACTGGAGTCTTGGTAGAGCAGGCGGCGTAGTGAATCTGCACCGGGGTCAGTCACGTGGGCTACGACGGGTGCGGTGAAGTCCGCGTCGATGTCCGCACGTTTCATTTCGAGTTTCAGGAGATCGACGCAAGCCCTTCTGGAATTCTCTAATCCGGTTTTTTCGTCCTTGGGCTGGTTGGTTGCGAGGTCAAATAATTTACCTGCGGCGATCAATCGGTAACGGCTCAGTAGAAGTTGGGTCTGCAGATCGGCTAAGGCGCAGAGGCCTGCCAAGCAGCGGTGGTTGCTCTCATCTTGTATCCATAGTGAAAGTGCGTCGGGTGAGAGTGCGTACTTGTTGTGAAGATCGGTTAAGTCGAATTTTGCATTGATCAGGTCGTTGATCAGGGCGGCGCGTCTCTTGGCGCTGATTTTTCTTGGCATGAGGTCTCGTGTGGTGTGGTTTGTGTTTGTGTGGGAGTGATTTTTTGAGACGGCTGGTGAAGCAGTCTGAGCAGCGGTTATTCGGTAGCGTTAGGTGGGTTGGTGGGGGAGTCTGGTTTGAGGTGTTGGTTGAGCAGTTTCATGAGTGCTTCTTCGCGTGAGCCGACGAATTGATTAAGCGCTGTGTCCAGTTGTTTTTTCTGGTGGGGTAGCAGGAAAAAATGTACCGCTACGGGCATCTCGGCAAGGGATTTAGGTGGGCGGGGTGGCGGCGGTTGATCTTTGATCTCGAGGTATTTTTTTAGTTGATCGATACGCTCAGGCAGGAGGTCGGCTAATGAGGCGAGGTTGTGTTGGTCTGCAAGCGAGCCAAGGAGGTTGGCGCGTTTGCGGGGGTCGTCCTGGCCTTGGAGGCGGTTGAGTGTGGCTAGCAGGACGAGGGCTTCGCGGTCGTCGGCTTGCCAGACAACGCAGTGGGCGGAGTCTTTTTTGGCTTGTTTAAGAGCGATGGCGCGGTGGTGGCCGTCAATGATCTGGTAGTCGCCAGTGTGCGGGGAATTGGCTGTGTTGGATTGATCGAGGGGGCGGACTATCAGGGGTGGGTATTGACCGGTCCGCTTGATGTGGTTGGCGAGCTTGGTGACCAGGTGCTCGGGCATGACGTTGCTGTTGGCGGGGTGGGGCTTGAGCTTGTCGAGTTTAATGGTTTGTGTATTCATGAGTGGCGTTATTCTGTCGTTATGGTGTCGCTGTTGTCGTGGAGGTAGTACAGGGGGTCGAGCATGAGGCGTTGTCTTGCGGTGCGCAGGTGGGTCATCGGGTCTTTGCTGTGGACGATGTTTCGTCCGCCATTTTGCCGGTACCAGCGGTATAACTCCTTGTGAAACCAATCGCGTTTGGTTTGACAAAGAGAATCGATGGTGGTGGTTATCTGATCGAGCGAGGCGAGGTTGTTTGGTTTGAGATTGATCGATCGCATGGCGTCGATAAGTCTTACATCGGAGACGTGCGGCGGTCTGTGGTAGGCGGTCATGCCGGCACGCTCGAAGAATGGGTTGACCCGTCCCATCGCGGCGAGGGCCTCGGTGTAGCGTGTGGTGGGTGTGTTGATCGCTGTTTTTACAAGGCGGACCGCCAACCCGACACCGCGCCAGCAGGGGTGGACGACGACCCGGCTGATGACTCGGACTTCGCTGTTTAATAAGGCGGCGCGTTGCCGGGGTGGGAGCCAGTTGCCGTATCGGTCGTGTAGTGCCCAGTTGCGCATGGTGCATGAGAGGCTTGGGAGTGATTCGATCAGTACGGCGACGGTTTGTTTACCTTGGGGATCGCCACGGAATCTTTCAGCTACGCTCCGGGCGGGGGAGCGTAGGGTGAGGATGCGTGTTGCGGTTGCGGGTCGGCCGGCGCGGTAGTGATGTTCTTTGAGTGTGTTGTAGTCAGCAAAGGTACCTTCTGTGAGTTCAAGTTCTGAATCTGGAATTTTGGTGGGTATTTTTTTGAAACGTTGTAGCACCCCGGTTGTCATTGAGTTGGCCTTTCGATGAGGTCGAGGGTTTCGCCGAGGTGTTTTTCGATGAGTGTGTCGGGGGCGAGTGGTTCCAGCAGGTCGTCGTGAGTGGTGGCGGCGACAAAGCAGACGCCGGAGCGTGTGACCCATTTGCGGAGATTGCGTGCGAGGGCTTTGGCTGTGATGCGGTCGAGTGTGGAGCAGAACTCGTCGGCAAGGATGATATTGAGTTGAGAGGGGATGACCTGTGCTTCGGCCATGGCCATGGTTTGGGCGAGGCGGAGTCGGTAGCGTTGGCCGTCGGAGAGTTGGGAGGGTTTGCGGAGCATGACGAATGCGTCGTTGAGGCCTGCGAGGCTTAGGAGTCTGAGTGTCTGGCTGAGCGTACGGTTGGGGAAGACATCGACGAGGGGTTTGTCCTGGAGTTTGGGGAGGGCGTCGAAGTTGAGGGTGTGTGTGTTGGGATCGTGTTCTAATTGATTGCCGATAAGCTGAAGGATGGTGGATTTACCGCTGCCGCTGGCACCGGTGACGAAGATGAGTCGGGCTGGGGAGAGGGTGAGATTTGTTTTGGGGATCAGTTGGATGGTGCGGTCTTGATCGATGCCCAGACCGAACATCGTGGCGACTTCCAGGACATTGGGGGTTGGTTCCACGGCGGATTGGACGGCGTGGGTCAGTGTGATTTGCATGAGGCCTCCGGGATTCAATAAATGATGAACAAGCTGTCAGGTGGGTTTCAGCGTGTGTGGGGCCGGGCGTGTGGGACGGTGGATTGGTTGTGGGACGGTGGATTGGGTCAGACGAATAGCCTTGCGGTGGCGCGAACGGTGTTCATATTTTGTCGTACCCGATGCAGGGTCATGCCCGTGGTCTGGGCTACTTTTCGCATGCTTATGCCTTGGATGACGACGAGTTTGGCAGTGTCTCGGACATCGAGCGGGAGGGTATCCATTTGGATAGCTACAAACTTGAAGTGCTTGTCTGACAAGCGTTTGATGATTGACTGGGCTTTGCGTTTGAGGTGTCTTGTGGGTCTTTGGTAGAGCTTGGCAATCTGTGCGATCGGTGTCTCGCCGGTGAGGACCTGCTCGACGAGTATTTTGTCCGCCTGGGGTAGATATTCCGCGAGGACGAGTAATTCATCGATCTGCCGGCGTTTGGCCTGGCGGTGGGCATGGGCGTCGGCTGCGAGGTGGTTGACTTTGTGTTGCATAGGGTTGCAAGATATGTTTGTATGGATTATGTTAGGTATTAAACAAGGTGTTGCCCCTCGTGTCAAGGGGCAGTTAAAAATATTTTTAACTGGATTCCAGAGGTGTGCTATGCAGACAGTGGGTGAAATGATCCGGGAACTTCGGCATGATCGCGGTCTGACGTTGGCTGAGGTGGCGGAGGCGATCGGATCGACCAAGAGCTACCTTTCGATGATCGAGAATCATCGGGTTGCCAAGCCGCCTTCGGTGGCGTTGCTCAGGGGATTGGAAGGGGTGCTTGGTGTGAGGGATGGTCGGTTGCACTTGGCGGGTGATTGGGAGCGTGCTCCGCAGGCGGTGCGGGAGCAGGTTCAACAACTGGCGGTTGATGTGGCGCGTGGGCGCGAGCTTGCACGTTTCATCCAGGAATCCGCAACGGTTCGCAGCGGCGGTGGTCGGAATCTCGACGAGCTTTACCGCAGCGGTGAACTGCGCCGGCGTATCGAGCGGACGCTTGGACCGCAGCAAAAAGATGGTGTTGGGATCGGTCATCACGAGGTGAACTTGTATCGGGTTCCGCTTGTTAACAAGGTGGCGGCTGGGTATCCCACGGGGTTTACCGATCTGGATTATCCCGCGCGTGTGGCTGACGATTACCTGAGCAGCCCGGGGCTGAGTGATCCCGATGCGTTCGCGGCGACGGTGATCGGTGAGTCGATGATGCCGGACTACCGGGAGGGTGACATCGTTGTATTTTCGCCCGCGGCGGAGGTGTCCGACGGGTGCGATTGTTTTGTCAGGCTTGAACCGGACCATGAGACGACCTTTAAGCGTGTGTTCTTTGCCGAGGAAGGCGCGTTGGTTCGGCTTCAACCCTTGAACCCGAAGTTTCCACCGGCGGTGTATGAGCGGGAGCAGGTGGCGGGTCTTTACAGGGCTATGTTTCGGTATTCCAAACTCTGAAAATCGGGGGCGCGGTTATTGTTAAAGCCTGTGTCGGTTCGGGTAGTCGGGTTTTTTTGAGATTAATCTACGCGTCTAACTATGTGTGAAATGTCGTTGTTGCGCGCACAAGGGCGGAGTATCAGGTGGCTTTATTATTGTTAAGGGCATGTTTTGGCGGGGTTAAGCTGTTGGCGGGGTTGCGCAATTAATTGTTGCGCAGCATGACCGGTATGTGCGCACCCTATGGGTTAATCGGCGGGCGTTCGATACGACCGATAAATCAGGGTAACTGCCCGGGGAAATTGATTCGACTGAATCAACTCGCGTGATTGAACGATAATAAGGTGGAAACCTGTACACGGGAGTGATTAATAGCCATGAGTGTTAAGCCATCGAATAGTCGAAATGTGGGATTCACGTTGGTGGAGTTAATGATCGTGGTCAGCATTCTGGGGATATTGGCGGCGTTGGTGATTCCTAAATTTGCAAACGCGAGTGAGAGAGCGCAGGTTGCAGCTACTCAGGATCAACTCAGGTCTCTGCGTATTACGCTTGAGCGTTATAAAATGGAGCACAACGACAACTACCCCGACATAGGTGATCTGTGGGGGGTGGTTACCGGCAAGACGGATAAAGACGGGACGCTAAACGCTTTGGGTGACTACGGGCCGTACCTGAAGTCGGCACCGATAAATCCGTTCACCAGTAGTAGCACGGTGGTGGCGTTTGGCGCGGGGGCTGTGACCGATGGTTGGGAATATGATGTTACGGAGAACCCACAGATTGTTGCGGTGGGGTTTAACGAAACCACTGCGGCGTATACGGCCCCCTAGACGTTCCTGTGTTCTCTGAATCCTTCGATACTCCTATTTCAGGGGAGTTCTTGGCCGGGTTCGTGCGCGTTTACCATTTCACGGTGCGTATCGTGTCTCAAATAAGTATTCAGTTAAGTATTCAGTTAAGTATTCAGTTTATCTGAGTTTGATCGTCGCTAGCGCGATCGCGGTTAGTAGTGCGCTGATAAGCCAAAAGCGTACGACGACTTGCTGTTCGGTCCAGCCAGAGAGGTGGAAGTGGTGGTGGATGGGGGCGCACTTGAAGATGCGTTTGCCGCCGGAGGCCTTGAAGTAGCCGACCTGTAGGACAACGCTGAGGACTTCGATCAGGAAGACGCCGCCGATCACCATCAGGAGGAATTCCTGGCGGATGACGACCGCGATATACCCGAGCAGGCCACCGAGCGGCAGGGAGCCGGAGTCACCCATAAAGACCTGCGCGGGGGAGCAGTTAAACCATAGGAAGCCGAGGCAGGATCCGACCATTGCACCTGCGACGATCGCAAGTTCGTCGCTTAATGGGATGTAGGGGACGAGGAGTTTTTTTGCCAGTACGAAGTCGCCGTCGGTGTAACCCGCGATGATGCACAGGACGAGGAAGGCAAACGCGACGATGACCATGATCCCGCCCGCCAAGCCGTCCATGCCGTCGGTGAGGTTTACGGCGTTGGAGGAGTAGGTGATGATAAAAATCGTTAGCAGGACGAATTGCCAGGTGCCCAGGACGATCAGGTAGGGGGAGGGGATGTACGAGCCGTCCTGGAAGACCCATGTTTTTAGGAGTGGGAGCGTGAGGCTGTGGCTCATGACTTGTTCGGCGGGGTTGGGGAACAGGACGCTGTTGTTTCCCCAGTGATGGATGAACAGGCCGAGGATCACGGCGAGGCCGAGTTGGAGCAGGAGTTTTTCGCCGGAGTACAGGCCGTGACGTGAGCCGGGCTTGCGTCGTGCGGTGGTGAGCTTGAGCCAGTCGTCGGCGAGGCCCAGCAGGAACAGCCAACCCAGGCATACCATCGCCAGGCGGATGTAGAAGTTGTAAAGGTCTGCCAAGAGGATGATGGTGGCGAAGATGGCGAAGACGATCAGGATGCCGCCCATGGTGGGGGTGTTGGTCTTGCTCTTCATCAGTTGATCGAGGTCTTTGTGGTCGAAGCTGGGGTTGTCTCCGATTTTTTGTTTGACCAGCCAACGGATCGTGCGTTTAGCGAAGAGCACGACGATGAGGAAACTGAGGACGATCGCAAGGATGGCACGGAACTCGACCCAGCGGAACACGCCCAGGGGACCCAGCAGGGTGCTGCTGTCGATGGTTTCCTGTAGGTATTGGACGAGCAGGTAGATCATGGTGGGGCAGTTTGATCTTTATGGGCGGGTGATGCAACTGGTTGGGTGGTGTTGGTGGATATTTATTATGGATGGTTTACTTGGTAAAGCGGCTTTGCAGGGCGGGCAGAAGATTTTCCAACTGCATGCCACGGGAGGCTTTGATCAGGACTATGTCATTGGGCTGGATTAAGGCGGCGATGTCTGTGGGGGTTGTCTTGTCGATCTGGGTGAAGAGGGTCAGGTTGTCGCCGGTGTGTGAGTCGGCGAGTTCGTCGGCGGTGGATGCCATGTGCGAGCCGATCAGGATGATGTGTTGGATGGTACCCGAGTTAGACATCTGCGAGAGGATTTTTCCCACCTCCCGGTGAGAGGTTTCGGTGATATCGCCTAATTCGAGCATGTCGCCGAGTATCGCGATGCGTCTGCCTGTTGGAGTTGTGGGGAAGTCTGCCAGGACGTTGAGGGCGGCTATTGTGGAGTCGGGGTTGGCGTTGTAGGAGTCGTCGATGATGGTGACGGGGCCGAGGCGTTTGACTTCCAGGCGGCCGGGCATCGGGGAGATATTTTCTAGCGCGGATTTGATCTGTTTGTCTGATACGCCCATCGCTCGGCCTACCTCGACGGCGGCCTGGGCGTTGATGAGGTCATGCGGGGCGATCAGTGGCAGATTAATCGTGAAGGTGTCACTGATTGCGAATCGTTGTTGGGCGCCAAGGTGTTGATCTGGTTTTTTGGTTTGGGTTGAATCATCTCCGTATACGATTATTTTAGTGTTGGGGTTGAATGTCTTGGTCTTAATGACCCATTGATAGGCGTCGGATTCAATGAATACACTGGCTCCTTGGGGGAGGTGTTGTGTGATGGCGGCTTCTTCGTGGGCGACGCCGAGCAGGTCGTCGAAGAATTCCATGTGCTCTTTGCAGATGCAGGTGATGACGGCGGAGTCGGGTTGTAACAGGTAGCCGAGCGCATCAATTTCGCCGGGGTGATTGGTGCCGACCTCGGCTACGACGAAATCGTCATCGGGTGATGCGCCAAGGAGTGTGAGTGGGACGCCGAGGTGGTTGTTGAAGCTCTTGGGTGATTGGGTGCCTTTGAGTTTGGATGAGAGGACGGCGTGTATGAGGTGTCGCGTGGTTGTTTTGCCGTTGGAGCCTGCGACGGCGATGACGTGGCAGCCGGTGGAGCGCAGGGTATTTCGGTAGGATCTCGCTAGTTGATGTAGTGCGCCAAGCGTGTTGTCTACCAGAAGCAGGCCGGCGTCTGAGTTATCAAGAGTCGTATCGCTTTGTTCGACAATTGCGATGGCTGCGCCGGCGTTGATGGCGGATTGGGTAAAGTGATGGCCGTCGAACTGATCGCCTTTTACTGCCAGGAAGATTTGTCCGGTTTTGAGCGTTCTTGAATCGATCCCCAGACCGGTGAGTAATAGGTTTGTGTCGGTGGGGGGGCGCAGCCAACGTCCTTGTGTGACGGACTGAACCCACGCGGGTGTCCATGTCTTGATGTTAGTGGTTTGTGTCATCGTGGGGTCGCCTTCTGTCGGACCCATTGTTTTAAGGCTTTGGCAGCGTGCTCGCGATCATCGAAGTGTATGTTTTCTGTGCCGATGGTTTGGTAGTCTTCGTGGCCCTTGCCTGCTAGCAGTACGGTGTCGCCGGCTTGCCCTGCAAGGATACTGGCCTGGATTGCGTCTGCGCGATCGGTGATGACGGTGAGGTCGGCTAATTTTTCGGGGGGTATGCCTGCTGCGGCGTCCTTGATGATCTGCTCGGGGTCTTCGGTGCGTGGGTTGTCTGAGGTGAGGAAAATGATGTCCGCCAGTCGGCATGCGGCCTGTGCCATGATGGGGCGTTTGGTTTTGTCACGATCGCCGCCGCAGCCGAACATGACGATCAGCTTGCCTTTTGTGACGGGTCGCAGGGCGGACATGGCATTTTCTAAAGCATCGGGTGTGTGTGCGTAATCAACGATGACAGCGGGTGGTTGGTTTTTGGGTGTTGAGTTTTCGTCGGGATGTTTTGGGCAGGGAATTTTTTCCAATCGGCCGGGGACTTGCGGGATTGTTTCCAGAGCTTCGCGGAGTGATTCTGAAAGGTTCGCGATGGAATGAGCTGCGGCGATGGCTTGTAGCGTGTTGCAGACGTTGTGTTCGCCGACGAGGGGTAGTTTGGCTGTGGCGTCTCCCCACGGGCCGAGGAATCGTGCGGAGCTGAAGTCGGCACGGAGGTTTAGTTCGCTGGCTTGGCAGATAGTTTTTGAGGTGTGGGTTGTGTCGTTGTTAAGGGTGGTCCACCAGACGGGGCCGGGGTGTTCGGCGAGGATTTGTTGGGCGTGTGGGTCGTCGTAGTTGAGGATGGCGTGGCCGTGGGGTGCGAGTTGTGTGAAGAGGATTGATTTAGCCTTGGCGTAGGCGTCCATGGTCTGGTGGTAGTCCAGGTGGTCTTGTGTGAGGTTGGTGAAGACGGCGGTGCGGAAAGTCAGGGCGGCGGTGCGTCCTTGTTCAAGTGCGTGGCTGGAGACTTCGGCGACGACTGCTTTGCATCCCGCGTTGGCCATGCGTGCAAGCTCGCGAGAGAACTCGATTGCGCCGGGTGTTGTGAGAGTTGCGGTCCGTTTGCCTGCTTCGGTGCCGTCGTCGGTGTGTATCGTGCCGATGACACCGGTTTGTATGCCGAGGTGTTGTAGGATGTGTTGGATGAGGAGTGAGGTGGTTGTTTTGCCGTTGGTGCCGGTGATACCTATCAGAGAAAGGCGTTTGGCGGGATGGTCGAAGAACCGTTCGGCGAGGGTGCCGGCGAGGGTCTGGTCGATCTGATGGTGTTGATACCAGGGGATGCTTGCGGGGAAGTGGGGGATGTCGACAGGCTCGCTGATGACGGCTGCGGCACCACGATCCAGAGCCTGTTGGATATAGAATTGCTGCTTGTCTGATTGGCCGCGTGAGATAAATAGCGAGCCTGAGGGCACGGCTCTTGAATCGTCCGAGAGGTCGGTGAGGGCGGTATCGCGTGGGCCGGCGTGGTGTTGGAGGGCGAGGCCTTGTATCAGGGTTTCTAATTTCATGACCCTCAAGCCTTTGGTGGCCTAGACTGTTACAGGGGAGGAATATGATGTTAGCCAAGTGGCCAGAGGTAAGTATTATCGGTCGATTGCAGTGGGGCGCAGCAGTCTTTACGGAATGATAGGTGGGCTGGGTTTTCAGGGGTTGGAAGGCTCTGGGTGATTATGTTTGAGTATGATTTCGTGCCGTGACGGCTGCTGAAGCAGCCTCGGCCGGGGTTAATCAGGAACGCCGGTACAAAGTCTGTTCGATGGTCAGCCGATGTGGTCTTTGGAGGGGGTATTTCCGGGAGGAACTCAGCAAACCTATAGCTTGGCCCATGTGGCTTGGCGGGAGCAGGTGCATGAGTTCCTTTGATCACAAACCTATCGAGACGATCCGCCTGGATGACCGCGAGAAGCGAAAGCTAGTCGAAGAGATGAAGAAGCCTCGGCCCCAGCAGGACGGGGCGTTGAGAGGCGTTCGGGTGGCTTACAACTCGGCATGTGTGACGGTTTCGATCACAAACCCGGGTGGGAACGTTGTCAATTATTCGGTGATCCCCCGGAATATAAGCCGGCGTGGGATTGCGTTTTTGCATGGTCGGTTTATCTATCCTGATAGCCGATGCAATATTGTCCTGCAGACGTTGGATGATGAGAGCATGACCATGGATGGGACGATTGTTCGGTGCGACCATCTTGCGGGAACGATTCACGAGGTGGCGGCGGCGTTCAACTCTCCGATCGACCTGACTTTATTTGCGAATATGACACCTGCCGAGCTTGAGGGACACGTCGAGGAGTACGAGAACGATGTGTCAAGCGGTCAGATTGAGCGTGGGCCGGTTGAGTTGGGAACGGTTCTGCTTGTCGATGGATATAAGTTGGACCGCAGGCTTTACGGGGCGTTTCTGGATCGGACGGGCTACCTTTGCAGGGAGGCTGGTAATACGCAGGAGGCGTTGGGTGTGGTTAAGAGTTATGAGATCGATGCGGCGGTGATCGATGTATGCCGTGAGCCGGAGTATGGCATGAAATTAATTGGTCAACTTCTTGAATCGTCGTTTGAGGGGCCGATCATGGCGATATCCGCAGATGATTGCGATCTGACCAGGGAGTCAGCTTTGGCTGCGGGTGCCCAGGTATTTTTGGCTAAGCCGGTTGATGGCGAGGTGTTTATAGAGCAGGTCCATCAACTGGTTGGGAACGAGGTCGCTGGAGAGGGCGTCGATGATCCGATCGTTAGTACGCTTAGCCAGGATGAATCGATGAGGCCGTTGCTGCGTGATTTCGTTAACGATGCCCGGGAGATAGCGAGTACCTTGAGGTCGGCGGTGCGTGTATCCGATTTGGATCACATGAGACTGGTCTGTCGGCAGCTCAAAGGAACTGGCGGCGGTTATGGTTTTGCTGAGGTGTCAGAGTCGGCGTGCGAAGTGATCGAGGCGTTGGATGAGGCTGAGCGTGATGTCGAGCGTCAAAAGGAAGTGGTGGATGAATTGCTTAGCGTGTTGAGGCGTATCCGGGCCAGTTAAAATCCGGGTGTGCCGGTGCTTGGATGTTTGAGCGGATTGCCCGGGTGGGGCGTGGTATGGGTCGGATCACTTGCTTGTTGTGTCTATCAGGCACAGGCGCGGGGGGTGGAGGCGGGTGAGATGCCTTGGCGGACCCAGACGCTGGATCGGCCTCGGTGCCCCTGGACGGTGGTGAGGCGGCGGAGATAGGTCCGCAGAGCTTCTTCGTCAAACTTCACAAGGAAGTCGCTCGATGCCGAGCTGTTGCGTTGACGGATGAGATCGATCATTTGCTGTTTGCTCATGCCTGACTCCGAAAGGCGTGGCCGGACTATTGTGGGCCGATGACAGGGTGGCCCGTTGCGACGTGACTCCCCGCCGCTCGCATTGGATCGGACAGGTTCAAGGTGAGTCTTGAGGGTGTAACTACAGCGGACCCAAGAACGTGCCGATTACGGTGGGTTGATCCCATCTTGCTGTTGTGTCCGAATATATCCATCGGGAGCTAGCGCGATCCGTGTGAGGGTTGATGTTAGTGATGTGCCGAGTCGTGTTTTGCGCATCCGGCTGCCCGATAGGAGAATCGTGTCATGGCGTTGATCGTTCACAGTCCGCATGATGGTCAGGTTGTCAAGGTTCGAGATCAGGATCTGCAGCGTGCGATCCGGGACAGCGAAGGTCGTATTTTTTATGCGGTTAAGCGAAGCGATGGCGAGGGTTATTACGGCTCGTTTACGCGCAAAGGGTCTGATAAAGATGAGCAACGATGTTTGGATATGCTTGAGAAGACCCAGCGTGCGCGTGAGGTGGGAGCGGAGCGATCGGCGCAGCAGATCCACGACGCGACCGGGCGATCGTCTGGGCCGGGGGCGATGCGTTGGTTGATATTATTGGCCGTTGCGGCGGTGATCGCGGCGGTGACGTGGCATTTTGTACAGCCCGATAATCACGAGGGCGGCGGTGGGGGCCAGCCAAGAGAAGAACAAACGCCAGGTTCGACGGAGTCATCTTCGTTGGGCGAGGATTTGGGTGTCAATATTTCGTCTTCATCACACACGGGTTTTCGGAACGATGGGGTGGGAGTCGGGGCCGGTGGTGGTGTTGATGCGACGGTTGGGATATTGAGGGCAAACTTTATCGGCACGTCATCGGGTCTGCGATACATGATCGTGCGGCCGGGGACGGGAGAGGCGGCGACGGCGGGGCGGTATGTACAGATTCACTATGTTGCATCGACGCTATCAGGCGAGTTGATCGATCATTCGGATCCGGATCATCCTGTTGGGTATGTTCTGTGGTCCGGGCGTGTGCTTCGCGGGTGGGATGAGGGTGTTGCGGGGATGCGGGTGGGTGAGAAGCGGCGTTTGTTCCTGCCGCGGGAGTTGTTGGTTGGGCCGTATCCTGGTTCGGCGGTTTTGCCGGATGCGCCGCTGTTGTTTAATATCGAGTTGGTTGGGGTTCTTCCCGGGATCCGATCTATTACAGACAAGCCCGGTCAAGGCACGATCGCACGTCCGGGGGACATGGTCCAGGTGCATTACAAGGCGTTTATAGGTCGGGCTGCGACGGCGTACGACAATTCATATGATCGCGGGGAGCCGATTGAATTTCGCATTGGTGCGGGGGAAGTGATCCAGGGTTGGGAGCTTGGGGTGATCGGGATGTCCGAGGGCGAGACGCGGACGATTGAGATTCCTTCTTATCTAGGGTACGGCCATCGTGGTGCTGCGGGGATCATCCCGCCGGATTCGAGCCTGCGGTACACGATTGAGTTGCTTAAGGTAACGGGGCCGGCTTCACGGTACGCGGACATCGGATTTGATCGCGGGAGCTGAGCCGGGAGGGTTGATTATGCGTCATTTCTCGTTGAAGCGGCCTTGGTAAGATCCGCTGATGAATATCGCATAAAGGGTTACACTCTTAGGCATGTTCAAGCGTATTGCTTTGGTCATCCTGGTGATGTTTTCGTTGCCTTTTGTCATTGGGGTCGGCGACCCGATGCCTAAGGCGGATTTTGTTTTTGTTGAGGATGCTGAATACAACAGCCGTGACCCGCAGCGGATGACCTATCTGGCTGATATCCGGTTGGCCAGCCGGTTATTTGAGACACTGGTTGACATGGACTTCAACGATATGTCGCGGAACCCGGGCGCTGCTGAGCGTTGGGAAATATCCGAGGACGGCCGGACGTACACGTTTTATATCCGCGAGGATGCCTACTGGTCCAATGGCGACCCGCTGACTTCCCACGACTACATCTACGCCTGGCGTCGCGCGATGATCCCGGACACTGCGGCGGGGTACGCTCTTTTTCTTTTTACGATCGAGGGTGGGCAGGAGTTTTATCACTATCGCGAAGCCCAACTCGCTGACTATGCCAAGCAGGCAAAACTGACGAGTGGCAGTGAAGCGAAGGCGATGGGTCTATGGAAAGAGGCGTTAGAGAAGTTCGATGAGATGGTTGGCGTCCGTGCGATTGATGACAAGACTCTGGAAGTGACCATCAAGCAACGGACCGATTATTTTCTGGATTTGGTTTCTTTTGCAACGTACATGCCGGTGCACGCGGCGAGTGTCGAGGCGGGGGTGACGTATAGCGCAGAGACCGGCAGGCGGATGGATGATTCGTCCTATTGGAATAATCCTAAGCGGTTGATCGTGAATGGGCCTTATGTTTTGAATAAGCGGAAGTTTCGGCAGTACAGTTACCTTACCGCGAATCCCAAATACTGGAACCGTGGATCGTTGAAGAATCAGTCTCTGCTTGCGCGGATTATCAGCGATGACATGGCGATGCTGATGGCGTATGACCAGGGGGTGGTGGATTATGTGCCACAGGTATCAACGGCGATAGCGTACGACCTGCTGGCGCGGGATCGAGATGATGTGCATGTGACGCCGGTGGCGGGGACGTATATCTACAACTTTAACTGTTCGCCGAAGCTTAATAACGGCGAGCCGAACCCGTTGGCTGATTGGCGTGTGAGGCGGGCGTTGTGTGCCGCGATCGACCGCAAGCAGTTGGTGGCGAAAATCACTCGCCTAAACGAGCCGCCGGCCTACAGTTTTGTTCCTCCGGGTTCCTGTGCTGGTTACGATCCGCCTGTTGAGTCTGCGCCGATTTTTGATCCGCAAGCCGCGCGCGATCTGCTCAAGGAAGCGGGTTATGCTGACGGCTCCGAGGTTAAGGGGCTGAGCATTCTGTATAACACGGGGTCGGGGCATGATAAGGCGGCCCAGGCGGTGAAGAAGATGTGGGAAGAGCATCTGGGTGTGGTTGTGACGCTTGAGGGTGTCGAATCAAAAATCAGTTCGCAGCGTGGCAGGAGCCAGGACTACACGATCCGTCGGGCGGGCTGGTACGGGGATTATGCTGACCCGACTTCGTGGCTGGATATCCGCTCAAGCAAAGATGAAAACAACACGACCAAGTGGAGCAATCCTGAGTATGACGCGCTGCTGGTCAGGGCGAGCAAGGAGGGCGATTCCGCTGTGCGTATGCGGCTGCTTCGAGAGGCCGAGGCGATTTTGTTAAGGGAGTGCCCGCATGCGGTCTTGTACCACTATGTAGTGGTGTCGTTGTTTGATCCAGAAAAGGTTAAGGGGTTGAGGTTGAATGCGTGGACGCGGGATCGGTTTGAGGAAGTTTACGCGGTCGATCGGGGCGACAACTAACAGAGAAGGGCGGGGTCGATGGCACGGATGATTATGTGGCGGTTGTTGCAGTTCCCATTGATACTGGGCATGATTTTTGTTGTGACGCTGACGTTGGCGTGGATCGTGCCGGGCGACCCGCTTGATAACCCCGAGGGCCGAGAGATTGCTCCGGAGATCAAGTCTGCGTTGCGTAAGCAGTACAACATGGACGGCGGGCCGATTCATTTTGGGGTGAGTTACCTGAAGGGGATTGTGTGGGGCAGCGAGCGGGGCTGGCCTGATTTTGGTCCGTCTTTGACTTACAAGGAAGAGCGGGTCGTGGATATGATCGGCGGGAGTTTGCCGGTGAGCATCATGCTTGGTTCGTCGGCATTGGCGGTGGCGTTACTGATCGGGACGGTGTCGGGTGTGATCGGGGCGCTGCGGCCTGGGGGTTTTCTGGACTTGTCGAGCCTTGGCATCGCTCTGTTGGGGATCAGCCTGCCTAATTTTGTGACGGGGTCGATATTGCTGGCTGTTTTTGCGGGGACGTTTAAGATGTTTCCGGCGGGCGGTTGGGAGTCGCCTTGGCATATCGTGCTGCCTGCAATAACACTGGGGATTGCGCCTGCGGCGTATATTGCGAGGCTGGTGAGGTTGGGGTTGGCCGATATCATGTCCAGCGACTACATCCGCACCGCGCGGGCGAAAGGGCTGTCGCAACACAAGGCGCTGTTTGAGCATGCGTTGAAGGTTGCTTACCTGCCGGTGCTTAGTTTTATGGGGCCGGCGGCTGCGAGTGTGATGACCGGGTCGTTTGTGGTTGAGAAGCTCTTTAATATCCCCGGCATGGGCGATCACTTCGTCACCTCTGTGATCAACAAGGACCAGTTCCTGATCCTCGGGGTGGTGCTGACTTTCTCGACCATGCTGGTGATGTTTAACTTGATCGTTGATGTGGCTTACGCCTGGATCGATCCGCGTATTGAGTTGTGATACCAATCCCGTTTGATTTTCGTGTTGTAAACCACGGCCCGCGGTTTACGATCAGGGGAATTGGCCTGTTGCGCAACACGCGGATCTGCGATCCGCCGCTAAACGGGAACTGGGTGTGACTGTCGTATGACACGACAAGTTGCGGCGCTTCATGTAAAAAACCGCTAGGGCGATCGGGAAATGCTCTAAGAAGCAGGTGTGTTTTTGTGGGGGGGTAGCCAGCCGCCCATGACGGTGGACTTTCTTTTCATTGATACGGCCAGCAAGACGGCTCCACCGATGAAGAGCAGGGCGCTAAGCCATTGCCCGCGAGTGATGTGGAACGTGGCGAATTCCTTGTCGATCAGGAATGCGTCGGGCATGCGGAAGAACTCGTTGGCGATACGCATCACGGCGTAGACCATGGCGCAGGTGCCCGCGATTACGCCTGGCTTGCGGGGTTTGATCCAGATGATGGCCAATACCGCCAGCACGATCAGGCCTTCGGTGATGCCGGCGTAGATTTGTGATGGGTGGCGAGTTGTTAAGAGAGGTTCGACGGCCTTGGTGACTATCGTGTTGCCTCGTTGCATCAGATCGAGGATCGTCCATTTGTCCCACGACATCAGCCCGGGCACGATTGAGCCGGGCGGGGGCAGGGCTGCGAATACTTTGTTTAAGAAGGCGGGGTCGGCATCCAGTAATTCCTGAGGGAACTTAACAGCGAATGGGAAGTCCGGGGCGCAGGGTCTGCCGAGAAGTTCGCCGTTGATAAAATTGGCGATTCGGCCGAAGAACACGCCCAGCGGTGCGGTGAAGGCGAAGAGGTCGGCGAGGTAGAGGAAGTCGTGTTTGTGGCGGCGTGCGAAAAAGAGGCAGCCTAGTAGTGCGCCGATCATCCCGCCGTGGCTGGCCATGCCGCCTTTGTTGATGGCGAGGACGTCCCAGTAGGGCGGCGTGTTGGAGAACTCCCAGAGCATTTCGGGTTTGTAGAGCAGGACGTAGCCCAGTCGGCCGCCGAGTACGATCCCGATGGCCACGGCGACGACCAGGTCGGCGGCGTGTTCGGGTTTAAGTGACGAGATGCCGACGCGGCAGATGTGTTTGACTAAGAGGTATGCGACGAAGAACCCGGCGAGGTACGACAGGCCGTACCATCGGATCGGGAGTGGGCCTAGCTCAATGAGGATCGGGCTGAGGTTGTGTAGCCATACCGCGAGTGTCATGGTGAGTGGGCCGGGATGCGGTGCGTGTAATTAGAGGGTCAGCGTTTTTTTGAGCCGCGATGCTTGCTCTTGGACTTCTTTTTAGCGCTGGGCTTGGGGGCCTGCTTGTTGCCGGCTTTGGTGTGAGATTTCTTCTTGTGCTTAGGTTTGCCTGAGGATTTAGGCTGGTCGTTCTTGGATTTATTCTTGAACTTCTTGGATTTCGAGGGTTTTTTCGTCTTCGAGCCGGTATCCACAACAACCATCTCCATGACGCGTCGGGCTAGATCGACCGACATGACGCGGACGGTGAAGGTGTTGCCGATGGATATGGTTTTGCCGGAGCGTTGAGCGACCAGGGCACCGGTTTTGGGGTCGTGTTTCCAGCGGTCGTTGGCTGCGCCTGGAAGGTCGCCGCTGCGGACGAAGCCGTCGATCAGGTATTTATCGATCTGGATGTAGACGCCCGGGCCGGTGACGCCGGTGACGGTGCCGGGGAAGTCTTCGCCGAGGTGGTCGGCGAGGAGTTGCAGGACCAGGAAGTTTCGCAGCTCACGTTCGGCGCTCTCGGAGTTTCGCTCGGTTGTTGAGCAGTGTTTGCCTTGTTTGTACAGCTCTTCCTCGGTGGGGACGAGGTGGTCCTTGGTGATCTTGTTCCCGATCTTCTTCGCATTAACGCGCTTGCCTTGGTCCTCAGCAGATGCGAGCTTGAGATAAGCGTCGATGCCGCGGTGGATGATGAGGTCTGGGTATCGTCTGATCGGGCTGGTGAAGTGGGTGTAGTGTTCGCTGGCCAGGGCAAAGTGTCCGATCATCATCGGGGAGTATTCGGCTTTGCTGAGTATGCGTAGCACGGCCATGTTGACGGATCGTTGTGCGGGCTTGTCTTTAACGGCAAGGAGGAGGGTTTGAAGTTGTTTGCGGCTTGGGTTGGCGGGGATGTTGTAGCCTGCCACGCGTGCAAACATTCTCAGGTCGGTGATGCCGTGGGCGTCGGGGTCGGGGTGGATGCGCCGGATCATCGGGACGCCGATGCGGTGGAACAGCCGGGCTGTGGCTTCGTTGGCCTCGACCATGAACATTTCGATGAGGGTGTGGGTGAATGCGTTGTCTTCGGGTTCCGCATCGGTGACTCTGCCGGTGTCGTCGAAGATCAGTTCGACCTCGGGAAGCCCAAGGACGATCATCCCCTGGTCGAGCCTGCGAGCGCGGATGCGTTTGGCGAGGTCGTGCATCAGCTTGGTGGCTTCGATGACGGGCTTAGGGTATTTCGCTTCTGTTTTAGCGTGCTTGCTGGCTTCACGGATGTCGTCTTCGATCAGTGCCTGGGCTTCCAGGTAGGTCATGCGTTTGTCGGATCGTATGACGGTGCGTGCGAAGCGTTCTGAGAGGACTTTGCCGTCGGCGTCGTACTTGATGAAGCAGGATTTGGCGTAGCGATTGACGCCTTCCTGTAGCGAGCAGACGCCGTTGCTGAGGACTTCGGGGAGCATGGGGACGACGACGCGGGGGAGGTAGGTGCTGTTGCCTCTTGCGTAGGCCTCATCGTCCAGTGCTGAGCCGGGTGTGACGAAGTGTGCGACGTCGGCGATGTGTACGCCAAGCTCGAAGACGGTTTCGCCGTTGACCTCTGAGGTGTTGATGGAGATGGCGTCGTCGTAGTCTTTTGCCGTTGGGGGGTCGATGGTGAGTGTGAGTATGCCGGTGATATCTTCGCGGTCGGGTGGGATCGTGTCGCCATCGAATGCGTGTGACACCTTGCGGGCTTCATCGACGACTTCTTGAGGGAACTTGTCTGCGAGGCTGTATGCGCGCATGACCGAAAGGGTTTCGATTTCGGGTTCGCCGCTTTCGCCCAGGACTTCGGTGATGACGCCTTCGGCTACGTCGTTGGCGTCTTTAGGGTACTCGACGATTTCGATGACGACCTTGTCGCCGACGTTGGCGTTTTTAACGGAGGGGTCGCGGATGACGACGGGGTCGCGCATCAGTCGGCCATCGACTTTTACGACGTGTAGTGTGCCGCGTTTGATAAGTGTGCCGACGTACTGGCGGTCGACTCGCTGGAGGACTTCGACAATCCGGCCGACGAAGGGGGATTTGCCGGCGCCGCGTCTGCCTTCGTGTATGACTTTGGCGCGGACGTGGTCGCCGTTCATGGCATCGCCGGTGGACCCGGGTGGGATGAAGAGGTCGCCGTGTTGTGTGAGTTCGTCGGGTTGGAGGAAGCCGAAGCCTCTTTCGTGTGCGCGGAAGATGCCGACCATTTCTTTGCCGGGTGGTGGCAGGGCGATGGTGTCGGAGGAGCCGAGGATGACACAGCCGTCTTCAAGAAGGTTTTCAGCGGCCTCCTTGAACTGGCTAAAATCGGCATCGGTGATGCCCAGATCCTGCGCCAACTGGCGGAGCGTGCGGGGTTCATACCGGGTGTTGGCGATATGACGAAGTATGCTTTTGGTGTAACGTTGAGGCATGGGGCTGGATACGGTGGGGGCGGCTCACAATTGTTTGTTCCGGGCTTGAGCCTACAGCCCGCCGAGCGTCTGGTGCCCGACCCGGCTATGCTACCGCAGATCAATCACCCGCGACAGAAGTACCCCTATGTGAGGCCCCTTATGGCAACTGATGAACAGATCATGAAATCCGCTGCAGAGCTTGGCGAGATGCTCGGTGAGCATCCCAAGGTCTCTCGGCTTGAGTCAGCGATCAGCAAGCTCAAGGGAGATACTGAGGCCCAGCGTGCGTTGAACGACCTGAACCGGCATCTTCAGGCGATTGGCGAGAAGGAGATGGCGGGCCAGCCGATCGAGGTATCGGATAAGAGGCGGATTCAGGAGCTACAGACGGCAGTGGTTCACAACCTGGTCTTGCGTGAGTTTCAACTGGCTCAGATGGACTATGTGGACCTGGTCAGGCGGCTGGACGATGCGATGTATGGGCGGAGTTCTGCGGCGCAGGCGGTGGGTGTGACCGGTGGGGCGGGTGAGCCGGCGGCGGCGGAGTCGCCGTTGGTTAATCCTGATTTGGGTTGACGAATCTTCGAGGTGGGGGTGGCGATTAGAGTGTTCTCAATGCAGTCGTCGCGTTATCCCATCCCGTTTAGTTCTCGTGCAGCCAAGCGCGGCTCAAAACCTATGATCGGGGGACTTGGCCTGTTGGGCCAACACGCGGATCTACGATCCGCCGCTAAACGGCAAACCTGGGTGTGACGTGTATTGTTGATCTGTTCTAAGAACGGAGATTTATACACGCACGAGTTTTTTTTGATTGGTATCAGGAAGTCTACGGGGTTATTCGCCGACGGCTAAGTCTTCATCTGTGAAGTTAAACGGCGAGGCTTTGAGTACTTCGCGCCAGCGGTCTGCGGAGGCCTTGAGTTCGGCGGCGTTGTTTGGATCGACCGGTTGGGGCGGGGTAATTCTTGCGACTTGCCGTGCCACGTCATCCATCACGCGGCCACAGATCCCGGCCATGGCGACCTTGTCTTGCCGGGTTTTTTCGGCCTCTTCATCGTCTTCTATATTGTTGCCGACGGTGAGTTGGTCTGCGATCAATGCGTAATACCGCAAAGCGATCCTCGCCAGGTTTTTCTGTTCCTTATCAACAGACTTTCCGGCAGACCTCTGGGTGATCAGCTTGCTCCAGAGCTGTTGCATCCCGCCGTGGACCGGCTTGAAGCGGGCGTTGGCGTTTTGTTTGTGGAACGTAACGCGGGCATCGAGTCCGTCCAGAACTTTTTGGATGGCCTCGGGCAGATCGATCTCAGCCATGGCGAGCATGACCTGTTCGAGAACCAATGAGGACTCTTCTGCCTTGAGGCGTCTGGCCATGACGACCAGGACGTCCTGCTGCTCCTGCTTGTTGAGCCTTTTATTCTTGGCGGCGGCGCCGACGGCTTTGGCGATCCAGTAGCGAACAGCGGCGCTTGGGTCGTCTGCACCGGCCTGTAGCACGGTGACCAGGCTTTGTCCTGACAGTTTGGCGCTAACGATCGCCACGTTCAGGCGTGTCATCAGTGGGCCGTCGGGCGTGAGTAGCGGGGCGACTCGTTTGGCGATGGCTTGGCGGTAGTAGCTTTGGAAGAATGAGGAGTTGCCGAGACCGAACGGCTCGGTCAGTCGTGAGCGTCCCTGGGCGACCTGTTCTGGGTCGTCGCTTTGCAGTCGTGTGACCTGGGCGTCCACGAAGGCATCGACACTGGCCTGTTCCTGGGCTGTTAATTCGGCCTGGGCTTGTAGTATCGCGGCGGGGAGCGAATCCTGGGCTAACAGTGGCTGAACCCCCGGCCCAAGTATGGCAAGACACATGGCCGCCAAAAGCCAAAGTGGGCGTCGGCTGAAATTCATCGGAGTCCTCTCGGGCATGCAGGGTATGAAGCCGTCCATCGCGGGGGCGCGACCGGTCCAGAGATGCAAAAATTAGCATCGGGTGGGAAAACTGTCAAACATCCGGGCCTGGGTGTATCTCTCAACTGCTGACAAGACAACGTGTTGTAGTTCTGGTCGTGCTGGTTAAGTTTAGCGTATCGAGTTAATGCCCGGGAAGTCCAGGGGAAGCCAGAGCATGACGAAGATCGAGCCGACGTAGAGGCCCAGGCCGATCATGGTCATGATGATGCCTACGCGGTAGAACCGGGTTTTTCGATCTCGGTATGCCAGGGTGATATCGAGCCACTGTTCGATGTCGTTTCCTTCGTGCTGGGTGAGCCAGCGCAGGTGCAGGACGCCGTAGCACACGGTCGCGGCGGCGGCCATGACCAGTGCCACGCCGCTGATGATCAGCCATTGGGCTAATTGGTTGGTGCCAGCGATCAGTCGGCCCGAGAACCCGGTGGTGGTGATCACGATGCCTGACAAGGCCAGGAGGACTTGTGAACGGTGGTGCAGGACCATGAAGTGGCGTTCGACCATTTCCATGATGGATCGCGCGTCATCTCGGCTGTAAATCCGGATGATCCGGTCGATTTCTTTCTGGCGGGTCTGATGGGACATCCCGATATGATAGCAGGGGATGGTGGTTTTGTGATGTGATCACAGATCATCAGGCCTGTTAGAATCAGTTCCCAGAGGTAGAATTTGCCTGTTGTAGGGGGTCGGCATGGTGTGCGGATTGCTGTTGGATGGATGGGTTTACACGCTTGGTTAGACTCTGCGGGTTATGGCGTTGTTGATCGACCTTGTTTGCTTGGTCGGGGTTGCGGGCACTCAGTCGTTTATTGGGGTAGCCGATATGCAATGTATGACATGTGCCGGTACTTCATTGAATGCGGAGCGGGAGAAGCCAGCCCGGCCGGGGTATGGATTTCTGGGGATGCGCGGGTTTGTGTGTCTTGACTGGCGGGGTTGGGCACGCACGATCATTGCGATTCGGGCGACCCCCAGGCAGGTGGCGATGGGCATGGCGTTGGGTTCATTTATTGCTTTCACGCCCTTTATTGGTTTACAGACCCTGATTGCGGCGCTAGTTGCGACCATCGCGGGTGCATCCAAGAAGGCCGCGATGCTTGCGGTCTGGATCAGTAACCCGGTCACGATGGGTCCGATTTTTGCGATGACCTATCAGCTTGGTCTTGTGCTGGGATCCCCGGAACCTGCGATGGCTATGGCGACAGGGCAGGCATCGTTGGGGTCTGATGATCCGGTGTCGGCTGTTTCGTTGCATGGTTTTGGGATGGAGAAGCTGTTTTACACGGGTTGGGAGTACATCCTGCCCATGCTGCTTGGGGGTGTGGTCGTCGGTCTGTTCGCGGCGTTTGTAGCCTATAACCTGACACATCGGGGTGTGATGGCCTATCAGGTGGCACACGCCAAACGGCAGCGAGCCTGATCCCAGGGGTGTCGTCCGAATAACTTTCCACGGGCGATGTAAGTTGATCTATCAGCGTGTCTTCTTGCGGTTTCGCCACAGCCCTTGGCTTGGCTTGCCGATAGCTGCGTGTATGAGCGGCTTCTCTCACACATCATCGGGCGGGTCTGGGCCGGGGAGAAAATTCCTGGATATGGTTCAACTGCGTCGTTGGTTGCGGGTTATATTCCCGCTGCATTCCAGCCCCAGGCGGATTGCGTTGGGGGTATCGATCGGTGTGCTGATTGCATTTTCACCATCGATCGGGTTTCAGATGGGGTTGGCCTTGGTGGTGGCGTCGATCTTAAATGCTTCGCGTGTGGCTGCGGTTGCGTGCGTATGGGTTACCAACCCGCTGACGATGGGGCCGGTCTTTGCGTTTACTTATGCGGTTGGGCGTCCGTTCTGGTTTGCCTCGCCGGAGGTAGGTCTGTCTGAATTGAGTCAAACGATTGGTGGTGGCTATAGCCCATTCAGTGTGGGTGCGGTGTTTAATGCGTTTCAGAGCATCTACAGCCTGGGCGCAGAAATGGTTATGCCCATGCTCATCGGGGGGCTGATTGTCGGGGGCGTGGCTGGTGGTCTGTGTTATATCCCCACAAAGTCCATTGTCTCGTATAGCCAAAGATTGCTTCGGCGAAGGTCCAGAACTGCGAGGCGGGGAATAGTCGGCAGTTCTAACACGTCGGCACGTCACGGTGTCAGGCCGGCTGCGGTTCATAGCTCTGACGCAAAAAGTTCGCGGTCAAGACGCCGTGCCGCGTGATGATGGATGGGTTCGCATGACCAGGGGTGTTTCGCTTACTCTTGCGACTCGATATTCAATTCTTTTATTTTCTTGTTCAGCGTGTTGCGGTTGATCCCGAGGAAGTCTGCCGTGCGGACTTTTACGCCGCTGTTGTAGTTCAAGGCCTCGCGGATAAGTTGCTTTTCGATCTCATCGACGACAAGGCTATATACCTGACCTTCATAAGATTGGAACTCGCGGACCGCGTGCTCGGCGAGTCTGGCGGCGAGCGATTCGATCGATGTGTCGGTCGTGTCGGATCGTGTTTGCTTGGAGAACAGCCGGATCTGAAGCGGCAACAGGTCTACGGAAAACTCCTCGCCGGTTGACAGGACGACCGCACGCTCCATCGCGTTTTCCAGTTCGCGTACATTGCCCGGCCAGGGGTATCTAAGCAGGGTGTTCAACACGTCACGGCTGAACTTCCGAAGGTCGCGCTGGTTTTCGGTGTTGTATTTATCCAGGAAAAAATCAATCAATCGCGGTATATCTTCCCGCCTTCTACGCAACGGCGGCAGGTTGATCTGCACGACATTTAACCGGTAGTATAGATCCTCTCGGAAATTACCTTTCCGCACCTCGTCTTCAAGATCGAGGTTGGTGGCGGCGATGATCCTGGCATCGACTTTGACCGTCCGATGATCGCCGACCCGCTCAAATTCGCGTTCCTGAAGCACGCGCAGGAGCTTGACCTGGAGCTGGGGGTCGAGGGTTCCGATCTCGTCGAGGAAAATCGAGCCGCCTTCGGCTGCCTCGAATCGGCCGATTTTGTCTTTGATCGCTCCGGTGAATGCGCCCCTGACATGGCCGAACAACTCTGACTCGAGGAGTTGTGGTGACAGCGCCCCACAGTTGATCCTGATCAAGGGTTTGTCGGCTCTTGGTGAGTTGAAGTGGATGGCTTTGGCGATCAATTCTTTGCCGCAGCCGGTCTCGCCAAGCAGCAGTACGGTAGCCCGGCTGGAAGCAACCTGGCCGATCATCGCCAGCACGTCCAGCATCGCAGGGCTTGAGCCGATGATGTTGTCGAATTTGTACTTGCCCCTGAGGTTGTCGCGAAGGAGCTGGGTTTCTTCCAGCCAGTGGCTTTTCTCGACCTGGATCAGGTGGTGGATGCGGATTGTCTGAGCGATTGAGCCGGCAACAATCGTAAGCAGCCGGGTGTCGGCACGAAGGTGGTCGTCATCAATAAAGGGTTTGTCGATACTGATGGTGCCCACAACCTGCCCGCCATCATTCACGGGCACACAGATGAAGCTGCTCGGCGTGGGTTCGGTGTTGGTGTCGTTGAGGTCTCGGCTGCCCGTGCGGTTCAAGAACTCGGGGTGCTTGGCGATATCTTTGATGACCGCGGGTTCGCCCGACGCCAGGACCTGGCCGGTGACTCCCTCGCCGACCGCGTACCGCCCGCGCTGCTGTTCGGCTTTACTAAGCCCGATGCTCGCCACGATGCGCAGATGACCCGAGGCCTGGTCCCATAAAACCAATGACGCCCGTTGGATATGAAGGCGGTCACTCAGCAGCGTCATCACGCGCTGAAAGAGTTGGCTCAGTTCCAGGCCATCGCCAAGGATTTGGCTGATTTGTTCCAATATGTCTAATTCTTGTTCGGCTCGACGCATAGACTGCTAATTAAATCATCAGTCGATGGTATGTGCAAGCAGCATTTGCTGTATTGGTGCGCACAAAACCGAACAAAATCCATACAAATAAATTGAATAGGTCGCAATTCGCTTTGTTTTGTCGTTTCAGGACTTACTTCGCGAGTTGTCTGCGATGGGTCGTTGTTGTGCGCCGATCCGCGTCAATTCCGCCAAGAGTGAAGGGCCAACGCATTGGCTTGTGCCAAGCGGGCCGGTCTTCAAAGCGACACGTTACCAGTCAGCGAGTGATTTTAGATGAACAATCCGGTCGATCAACAAACCCCCAGCACCGTGTCCCCTGCTCTTCTGGAGTTGCTCATCGAAGAGCATCGCACCTGTGACGAGCCGCGTCTGCGTAGGTTTTGGGACTATTACCGAAACCCTTCGAGGCGTAATGCAGAGGGGAAGGTCGGTCGGTTGGCGCAGGAGGTCGGCCTGCCGGAGAGGCTGACCCGATCCAATGGGATTGATAGATCAGGTGCATCAGTCGGACGTGAAGTGGTCATCGAAAACGACATCGCCTGGCGGATGCACACCCATGTCGATTTCATGTTCGGCAAGCCCTTGTTGATCCAGAGCACCGCGAAAGACCCCGCCCGCGCCAAGATGATCCAGAGTTTTCTGCATCGGGTATTGAAGGCCAATGGCGGTGCGAGATTCTTCCAGGACCTTAGTCTGCTCGGTTCGATTTACGGGTATGTGGATGTTCTGGTTCGCGTTGCCGAAGTGGATGGCACCGCATCGGATGACCCCGGGGTTGCCGCAGATCAAATCGTGCTTGAAACCATCGAAGCCCCGCGAGCGATCCCGCTTGTAAGCCCGCAGGATTATCGCCGACTCGACGCCTACGTCTTGAACTTCCGCCAGAGAACATCACAGGTCGAACAAAACCATTTTTTAACCAGGGTTCGTAACCGTGTTCTTGGTGGGTCGGGGCGTAGGCAACGGGCGGTCGTCGAACATACCGAGGTCTGGACGGCCCAGACGTATCAGAATTTTATAGGTCAGCCCGGGGCGTCGGGTGGGGGTCGCAAGCTCGTGGACCAGGGGATCAATCGGCTTGGCCGAATCCCGGTGGTGCATATCCAGAACCTGTCTCAGCCTTTCTTTTATGAAGGCCTAAGCGAGGTCGAGCCTTTGATTCCTTTGCAGGACGAACTGAATACCCGGCTATCTGATCGGGCGAACCGTGTGACGTTTCAGTCCTTCAAGATGTACCTGGGCAAGGGCATCGAACACTTCACGGATCGTCCCGTCGGCCCCGGCCAGATGTGGGCGACCGACAACCCCGACGCGTCGATCACCGAATTTGGTGGCGATGGCGAGAACCCTTCCGAAGAGACGCACATCGGCGAGATCCGCGAGGCGATGGACAAGGCCAGCGCGGTCAGCCCGCTGGTGACCGGTGCGTTGCGTGCCAAGGTCGGCAACCTGACCAGCGAGAACGCGCTGCGCATCGTGATGATGGGGTTGCTTGCCAAGGTCGATAAGAAGCGGCTTACCTACGGCGACGGCATCGAAAAAATATGCGAGCTGATTCTCCACGCGGCAGATGTGTATGGCCTGTTTCCCAATCTCCCGGAGGATCGCGGGGTTCGTCTGGATTGGGCGGAGCCGTTGCCGGATACGGACTCGCAACTTCTGAGAAATGCCCTGTTGAAACTCGAAGCCGGCGTGCCCAGCAAGCAGGTCTTGACCGAGCTGGGTTATGGCGATCAGGCCGAGGCCTAACAGCCGGGCCACGATACCAAAACAATAACCACCGGGCCGAAGCCCCGGATCACCTCTTTGCAGGAACAACAACATGACCGACAGCGTGACGCCAGACACTCCACTCAAGCCCAACCCATCCGATCACGACGCGACGGATCAAGTATCCCTGGCGGACAAACTCGTGCCAGTGGGCGAGGCGATTCGTTACCGCAAGCGTGCCCAGACAGCCGAGCAGCAGCTCGAAGCGCTACATGAAGAACTCAATGCCACGCAGGCGAAACTGTCCGAGGCGGACCAGACCATTGTTGGATTGGAACGCCGTCAGAAGGTGGACGCATTGCTTACGGAAGCGGATGCGATCGATCTTGAGACGGCCCGTTTACTGACCGAGCAGGCGGTGTCCGTGATGGACCAGGCAGATATCGATCTGGCGGTCCGTGACCTTCGGCGGCACAAGCCTTACTTGTTCCGCCACAGGCCCATGCACGGGATATCCGCGATGGCTCCGAGTATCGACCACCAAGGCCACGACCCGGCCGAGCAGGCCGCCGAGCAGGCGACCAAGACAGGCGACCGCCGAGATTTGCTGCGCTACCTGAGACTGCGTCGACGGGATTAAGGTTGCCGCAGTCTGTCGGCAGGTCGTTACACAAACAACTCTTGAACTTTCTTACTCATAAGGACTCAACACATGCCATTTACAGGTAAAGCTACTTACTCCGCGGGGTCAAGTCTCCCGGAACTCATGGAAGATGTCTCTGACATCATCAGCATCGTCAGCCCATTCGAGACGCCGTTGCTGGACCACCTTGGTGATCCTCAGCGCAACGCGACAAGCACGGTCCACGAATGGCTTGAGGATTCGCTCCTGCCCAACACCGACAGCATCCAGGACCCCGTCATCACATCTCCATTGACCGAAACGACATTCACCGCGGGCAACGGCGACCGTTTCCGGGTCGGCGATCAGATCCAGGTACTTGGGTCCAGGGAAGTCATGTTCGTGACCGGTGTGTCGAATAACGACCTGACGGTGGTTCGCGGTTACGGCGGCACGTCGGCTGAAAACCTTGTGGACGACTCTTCGATCCGCATCCTGGGTAACGCCGCGTTGGAAGGTGATGACGCACCGGCTTCACGGTTTACCAGCCGGGTTCGCAAGACGAATTACACGCAGATTTTCACCTCATCGGTCGAGGTCTCCGGCTCACAGATCGCATCCAAGCAGATCGGCCTTTCTGATGAATTGGATTATCAGAAACAAGAGCGGCTGCGTGAATTGATCCGAGACCTGGAGAACTGTGTTATCAACTGCGTATCGGCGACCTCCAGCCCGGAAGGCACCGCGTCAACTCGCCGAACGATGCAGGGGATCATCCCTTTCATTCAGACCAATGTGTACGCCAATGGTGCCAACGGCTTCCCCTCTGGGACGGGTGTGGGTTCGGATGAACTGACAGAGGAGCAGATCAACACGGCTCTGCGAAGGGTATGGGATGAATCGTCGGGTTCGATCGACACGATCCTGGTCGGCGGTTTCCAGAAGCGCCGCATCAACAGCTTCATCACCAGCAGCCGAGGCTACGACGAAAACTCGACTCGGTTCCGCGATCTGGTCAGCGTCTATGAATCGGACTTCGGCGTTTGCCGGGTTGTCCTGTCCAGGTGGGTTCCGCAGGACACGGTTCTGCTGCTTGATTCTTCACGGATCGATGTGCTGCCGCTGACCGGTCGGAGCTTTGGCTTTAAGAAGCTGGCTTCCATCGGCGACAGTGAATCCGGGCAGGTGATCGGCGAGTACTCCGTGGAACTTCGCAACGAATTGGGACACGGATTGATCCGGGGTCTTTCGGCCAGCTAAGGCTTGAGTAAGCCGAGCTTGCTCGGCGGCTGACAGGATCGAGTCTTAACAGACTTCACTGCACAACCCCTGTGCCGGAGGCGTAACAGCTTCCGGCACCCTTTAGAACTCAACAGTTTTACGACGGGATTACAGATATGAATTTTTCTACGGATCGAGATTTACTGGCGATCGAGCCTGCGGTGTTCGAGGATGTGCCGTTTGCTGCGCAGAGGCGGGTAAGCGTGGCGGACGGGGTGGTCAGCGGGATCACGCTCAGCAGTGCAAGTGCTGATTTCGTTTCTGCGCAGGTTGATGTGGGTGTGGTGTTGCTTGTGAGTGGGGTGGCGTACGAGGTTTTGACTCGTATTGATGCCAACACACTCACGATCTCTTTGCCCCGGGCACACACGACCGATCCGGGGATTCCCGGTGGCGATGGCGTCGCATTGGATGTGATCGTGCAGACGTTTTCTCCTCAGGCCGAGTTGATCCACGACGGATTACTGAGACTGATCGGCATCGACGTAGATGATCCGGATTCGGCGCTAGATGAGTCAGCGGTGATCTCCAAGTCATTGATGGCACGCCTGGAGGCGTTGGGGACGCTTGAAGTCGTCTATTCGGGCGCGGCGTCTTTGGTGGGTGACAACGACACGCTGTTGATGAAAGCGGGGGAATACCGCAGGCGATTCCGCCAGGCATGTACGGGTGCGACTTTGTCACTGGATACCGACGGCGACGGGGTGGTGGATCAACGCCTTACTCTTGGCACGATCCGATTCACGCGCGTCTGATCGAGGCGAAAAATTATTCACGGGACAGATCATGGTGACTTTTAATAACGAATCTCTGTTTGGTTCAGGCCCGGCCCGGTTCAAGATCGGCCCGATCAAACTACGCCACACGGTTCAACACCCGCCGGGCTCTCGGGGTGTCCGCATCGACCAACAGGGCACCGAAGCCAGGGAGATTAATCAGGCTGGCGTACTCATCGCAGACACGCCCGGCGAGTTACAAGTTCAAGTTGATGCGATTGAACAGAAGGTTGATGGGTTGCCTTACACGCTCATTGACAGTGTTGGCCGAGCGTGGAGCAATGTTGTCATGCTTGAGGTTGGTGTCGATTCATTTGAGCGGGTCGGTGCGCGTTGGAAGGCGGCGTACCGGGTTAAATATCTACAGGTCATCGTATGAGCAGTTTTATCACGACAGACGCGACGCAGGATGTTTTTGATCTTGTCCTGGCTCGACCGATTGTTACGGCGGCGGGTGAGCACCCGTGGCTAGTTTATCTCTGGTGGAGCGCCCCCATTCAGGGAAATCGTGTTGTGCAGGTGTATGTGCAAGGCGAACTCTACGACGTGACCTTGGACTCGACTGTGCGAGAAATGGTGTTGGTGTTAGATCGCACGCGGACGAACCGTATCGAGCTGCTTGCGGTGGCGGATGACGACGTCGAGGCGATATGGCGTCCACAGCCAGACCTGCTTGAGTCGTGGCAGCCGGAGGTTTTAGATGTTGTTGAGGTAACGATGGTGCGTGATGAGGCGTTGCCGGTGGATACGCACGTTGTTGCCGAGGTCGGTGGTCAGGCGGTCGATTCCGGGGCGGTGTGGCCTAATGATGTAAACCGATCTGACCCTGACGACCTATTAGAATTCGCAGATGTGTCGGGGCTTGGTTTGGGTGTCGGGGGGTTGGGTGCGGGGCGACTGGGCTTTGATGCAACCGTGTGGCGCTGGCGTCGAGACGATCTGGCAGTGGGTAGTCACGACATCAATATCAATGCGGTAGACCTGGCTGGCCAGCCGGCGGCGGACCCCATACTGCTTCAGGATGTTCTGATCGACAATCTACCAGACCCGGTTATGGGATTGTCAATAGACCAGTCATTCGTGTTGTCATGGAAGCTAACGGGTCTTAATTCATAAGCAGGCGTTATGCCTGGACACCGTTTCGTATGCAAGTGTGATTAGAGGAAAAACAGATGCCGATCCAAGACCTTACTTCCGACCAGATTGATAGCCTTGTGGGCACGCGACACCCGGAGACGGGGATCGAATACCCACCCAACGGGCTGCAGCCCTATTACTATTGGTTGATCCGCGCGTTGCACTTGCTTGCCGAGTCGTCTCTGGGTGCGTTGCGCGTGGCGGAGGATGATTCGTCCAGTACCGTTATCCAGATCGCACCCGGTCGGGCGACGATTACGGGTGTGGTGCTGGATTTTCCGGGTGAAACAAATGATCTGTCTGCGTTTAATAATGACACCGCTTATGTGTGGTTGCGTGATACTGCGGGGGTGCCTGGGATCGGGATCAATGCGGCTTCGGGTGGTTGGCCGGGGATCCCACACATCAAACTCGCGGAGGTCACCCTCGCCGCCGGTGTGGTCACGAACATCCTGGATCGGCGGCTGGAAACCGTATTCAGCGTTTAACCCAGTCGGGTCAATCCACCAAGCGAATTAGACATGACGATACATAAACACATTGATTTTCAGGTTCCCGGCTGGGGCGAATTCCTCCAGGGGCCAACCCAACGGTTGAGCTATCGGGGCGAGGTGCTTGCGGATTCGCCGTTGATGTACTTGCGGCTGGGTGAGACGGCAGGCACGATTGCATCGGATGAAACAGGCCAACACGACGCCACGCAGAATGGTGTGTTGGTATGGGGTGCTCAGGGAGCGTTGGCATTCGACACGGACACCGCGGTAGACGGGGCGGGTACCGGCGGGTTGGTTGTCAGCGGGACGGGTTGGCTGCCCCTGGGTGCATCGGCTCGCACACTTGAACTCTGGTTCAGGCCCAACGCCAATACGTTGCTGTCACGGGGCATTAACTACGGCCTGTCTACTAATGGTTCTCATGTATATTTTTCTCACACGCACAATGAAATCTCTGTCGATGTTGGCGGCTGTAGGTTTGGTGTTCAGGGGTTAACATTGTCCGGGCAGTGGCATCACGCCGTTTTGGTGTATCCAAGCAGCGCTACACGGTGCGACGAGTTCCTTATTTACCTTGACGGCCAAAAACTGTCTCCGATTGTAATCAGTGGCACAGGGACCACGCTAATAAATACCGCGGATTCGGCCTTGTCGATCAATCAAACCAGCGGTGGCACAACAAACGATTGTGAGTTTGATGAGGTTGCTATCTATAACAGCGCACTAACCGATCAACGCATTTTAGATCACTACCTGGCGGGCGTTTAGACGGAGTTCTGATGAGTACTATCCTAAGCCAATCTGTTTCAGCATCGTTTCCCGACAGGCCCGACCAAGGCGGTGTTGGTTTGGAGGTGGCGATGTCACTCGGCGATGGCGGTTCGTACCTGTCGCACGATCTGGGGGCTGAGCAGACGACGTTTCACGCCCGGTTTGTGTTCAATCCCTGGGACTTAACTGGTGGTCGGGTCACGTTGCTTGCGGGTCTGGACGGCCTGGATGTGGAGTCCTTACGGGTGAACTATGACGCGGATAGTCGTGTGTTGTCTGCCTGGTTTCCCGGGGGTGCGTCGTTGTCTGTGGTTTTGGATGGGGCGGTTGCGTGGCAGTGTGTGGAGGTATCGGTTGATACCGTTGCCGGCTCGGCTGATCTTTGGATAAATGGTGTTGTAGCAGACCAGGCGAGCGCTGATCTGTCGGCTTCGACTATCCAGATTGTCTGGATTGGTGCTGTTCACAAAGAGACGGGTCTGGCTGGCAGCATGTTCATGGATGAGTTTATATTTTCGGATAGTTACATCGGGCCGGTGGTTGTTGTGCCGAAGCAAACACACGCGGGCGATCCGACACGTTGGCTGGTGGTCTATAACACCGCAGACTCCGACGCGGCATCCTGGGTGGAATCTTACCGTCAGGCGAGGGGCATCCCTTTCGCCAACCTGCTTGGGTTGGTGTTGCCCCTAACCGAGACGATCGACGCAACGTCATACGCTGATTTTGTCACCGCGGTAGAGGGGTATCTTTCGGCGAACCAGCTCAGCGGACAGATCATGGGGATCCTTCTGGGATATCGTGTGCCCGGCTATGTGGATTTTATTGGTGATGGTCCGTTGACAACGGTGTCGGCCTTGATGCAATCAAGCAGTACCACGTCCGGGCCGTTGTTGAATGTGAATGCTTCGCCGACCAGCTACCAACGGCTGGCGTTCAACGACCTTGCAGGCTACCGCATGACAGCAAGGATCGACGGACCCGACCTGGCAGCAGCTAACCTGCTTGTTAGCCGATCAACTTCTTTAATTGCATCGAACTTGGATGTGAGTGACTCGTCTTTTTACTTCGACCCGTTTGTCGGCAGCAACTCGTCATATCAGCAGGCGTTTACTGACATGCTCGATTGGGCGACCGGTCTGGGTGGGATGCAAACCCGGCTGAATATCCTGTTAAGTGGCGACCCCAGCGGCAACACGGAGGCGAGTTTTACAACGGTATCCGGTGACGGGATCTACTGGGGCTGGTCATCCACGCTCCCCGATCCCGATATCTTCATCGCGCCTACCGGTCGGCGGGCGTTGTGTGGTCAGATTTATCTTGACGGTGGATCGGTTACGACCCTGCGCAATGTGTCGCCGAGTAACTGGGTCGATACGCCGATCAATGCCGGCTACGCCAGCGTTATCGCGTCGTCCCGAAACAGCCCGGTGCAGTGGATCCCCGATACGGGCGCACTCTTTGACGCGCTGACGCTGGGGTGGACTTTGGCGGAGGCCTGGCATATTGCCCAGCCGGTTCTACGCGGTGGGTTTTATCTTGTGGGTGATCCGTTGATGGTCATCTCGATGCCGCGGCAGGGCACCGAGGTGTTTGGTCCGCTGTCGAGTGTAAAAAGCCTTGATCCTTCTACACCGGCTTTTGTGTTGCCCGACGGCGTGACCGGGGTAGACCTGGCCGATGCGATCCCGGCGGATGGGTCGTCGGCAACGTACATCTTGCGGCGTAGCGATTCATTGGGGCGCTTGGAGGCGTCGTCTACCTCAATTCAGGTGGTGAACGTCGGCGGTGAGTCACGCATCCCCGCTGCGATGCCGGTTTGGCCGGATATCACCGATTGGCCTGCGAGGTTGGAGGATGAGAAGGTTCGGCTGCTCGTTACATGGGACGGCCCGCTTAGGTCTATGCGTGTGGATCGGGTTGAACTGCTGAGTGAACCCGAAGCTGGCTCCGAAGTGATGGCCGCACAGCCCACGTTTGATCCTCAAGACGACCACGTCCTGGTGACAGCTCCTGTTCCAATGATTAAATCGCGATATCGCTGGCGTATCACATCACTCGATGGCGTTACGCAGCACACGGATTGGTCCGTCTATGTAGAACCCCCGACGACACCCACGATCGCCCTTCAACAGATCGGAGCGAACTCTTGAACGCATGTGCATCGCTTGGCCCGACCCCTCGCGCGGGTGTGTCGGCTGACCCCAAGCCTATGGTGATGATTGATGGCATCCCTGAGCCGAGGCTGGCTCTCGAATCTATTTTGGTGCAAGGCCCACTGGATACCAGGTCCGCGACGATTCTTATGGACGAGCCTGTGCAGTCTGTGGGTGTACTACAGCATTGGTTGAACGCGCGTGTGTTAGTCACCTGGCCGATGCGTCTTAGTGATGATGAGATCGCCTGGCCGATCCTGATGCAGGGTGAACTCAAGGAGGTTCAATCCAGTGATGCCAACGGTCTGCGCAGCCGAGTGTTCGAGCTTTGCGACCTATGGGGAGAAACGATTTCGCAATCGCTGGATACGGTCTGGCAACTGAATC
>JAJRRS010000157.1 GCA_024279275.1 Planctomycetota bacterium
CACAATACTACAGGTCTTGAGCGTCTCGCTATTCGAGAAAACCCCGTTAATACAGGTGTTTTCACGCCCGGGCGGCATAACTCAAACCGACTCATTCGCTAACCAGTTGGTATTATTCGACTAACGTTGGGACAGTAGTGGCATACACTATGTATAAAGCTCCGATGATATTCAAGAAAACAGCCAGTAGTTGATGGGGAACAAACTGTCCGCCAAGTGATATCGGCCCGTCAGTCTTGACTGCACGGTCTGCTAAATATTCTGCTTTCCACCATAACAAGCCGGTCAGAAGTAGATACACGCACGCCCAGAATAGCGAAGTCTCAAACTGAAATTCACCATCTCCGACGAAAAGACCCCATGTGCGGAAAACCCCAGCTATCCATCCCATCGCCAACCAGACCGCAACAACCCGAAACGCAAGCGCCGCCAATTCCCGCTTGGTCATACCTTGCCGGGCAATGATCGTCCGCTGGATAGAATGCCCGCACTCGGGGCAATTGCCGTCACGGGCCAAACCACGAAGGTTGTAGCCGCAGGCCAGGCACATCAAATCGTCGTCAGTCGTATGGACATCGGATGAAGCGGTTTGCGCGGCTGGTGCAGAGTCTGTCAAAATCGAACTCCCGGCAAGAATAGCCAAACGTGTAAAGAATCACTCCCCCGAAATCGTCAACTTCGTCACCTTCTCAACATCCCCCGCTGCGATCTTCTCCACTCCGCTACCTAACTCACCAATCGGATCCGGCGGGATGATATCGACGACCTTTTCGCCCAGCTTCGCCTCGCCTCGGCGGACCTTGGCCTGGAACTTCTGGCACTCATCAAGCAGTGCGGTGAGGATGTCTTCTTCGGGGACGTTGGCGACTTTCTCACCCTGGACGTAAATAATCCCCCGCCGATCGCCGGCAAAGATCGCGACGTCCGCGCCCTCAGCCTCACCGGGACCATTCACGATACAACCCATCACCGCCACCTTGATCGGCAACTCGATGTGTTCCGCCAGTGACTTGCGGACCTCCTGAACCAACGTAAACAAGTCCACTTGGATCCGCCCGCAGGTCGGGCAGGCGATCAGGTCAACACCGACACGCTCACGCAACTCCAAACAGTAAAGCAGTTCCAGCGCATCCTCGACTTCCAGTGCCGGGTCGCTGGCATAGCTGATGCGTACCGTGTCGCCGATCCCATTGGCCAGCAGGTGACTCAGGGGCGCGACCGACCGAATCAATCCGGTCTCGCGCGGCCCGGCATGGGTCACACCCAGATGCAAAGGGTGGTCGAAGCGTTTACTGATCTCGGTGTACGCCTCAAGACACAAGACCGGGTCCGGGCTTTTGGCGCTAATAGTGATGTCGTAAAAGTCACGTTCGTAGAAGATATCCAGGTACTCTTCGAGCTTGGCGATCATGATCGCAAGCAGTCGGCCGTGCTTGCTGTCACTGAAAACCTCGCCCAGCTCGCGCATCCGTTTCTGTTTGTCCTTGCGTTCGATGATCGAGCCTTCGTTGACCCCGATGCGGATCGGCAGGCCGCGCTCCTTGCAGGCATCGATCACCTTCTCGACCTGCGCCCGGTCGCTGATGTTCCCGGGGTTCAGCCGGATCTTGTGGACCCCCGCCTCGACCGCCTCGAGCGCGCGCTGAAAGTGAAAATGCACATCCGCCACGATCGGCACCCGGACCTGTGGCAGTATCTTCGCCAGCGCCAAAGTGTCCTTACGCTCCGGCACCGCCACCCGCACGATGTCCGCACCCGCCGCCGCAAGCCGATTGATCTCAGCGACGCATCGATCGATCTCGTAGGTATACCCAGCCGTCATCGTCTGGACCGACACCGGCGCATCGCCACCGATACGGATGATGCCGTGTTGCTTATCGCCGAGTGTGATTTGTCGTGTGGTGCGTCTTGGGTTCATGCCGTGTCCGTAAACAGTGATACAAAGAGACGCGGCATTATAACCCAACCACAGAGACGCTGGGGAGTCATTTACTTGCTTGGATTAAGAGATCGTATGCGTTGATCGGCTTGTGCCTGACGCCGATCGAAACCCTTTAGTGTGACCCGCGACCACCATGGCCTCCACCGTACCCCCCGCCATGGCCGCCACGCGAGCCGTGGCCGTAACCCCCGCCGCCGTAGCCGTGGCCGCGTCCGTAACTGTAGCCGCCGTAACCGTGGCCACCATTTCCGTACCCATGGCCACGACCATAATACCCATACCCGCCATGCGAGTACCCGTGGCCGTAACCATATCCAAAGCTGATATAGATCGGTGCTCGGTAGGTCGGATAGCCGTAGTGTTGGTTGTACCCACCACCATAATACCTGTCGCCGTAATACCCGCGCGCTCCGTATGCCCGGTAGCCGGTGTACCCGGCATACGGCACGCCATTGTCGTAAGGCTGAACCAGGACCACACGATCTTCAACCCCGTCATTCACCGCGCCCAGAACCCCGCCGTCCGGGTCCGTTTCTACATAAGTGACAACAGGCGCAGCATACCTGGGGTTACGCACAACTCGGGCATTTGTTGAATCGCCGTAGGCGCTGTAAGCAGCACCGCCATACCTCGGCGAGCTGTTTGTGTATATCAACCTGGAGCGAACCGCATGAGCGCGTGGCGCGACGTACCTTGTACGGTCCGTGACGGGATGCTTGCGGTAGTTCGCATAGGGATCGACCACCGCGTACCCCCCATCACTTCCAGCCCCCTGAACTGATGTATCCGCCCGGGCCTGGGTTCCCAAAAAAACCGTGGCCACCAACATCATCAACGCCGTCATCAGGGTCTGTCGCATGAGCATAAGTCACCTCGTTTCACGGTATCTACTATATTGTTGCTTGGCAGTGGCCGGATATCAACCCTTTTCCACAACTTCATTCCATAGCGGGTCGGGCGTATACTCCAGATTCTTCAATCAACCTCATCGAGGCAAGCCTATGGCCGATCCCACCTTACCCATCTACCCACTTACTTTTACGCCGATCTACAAAGAAAAGGTCTGGGGCGGTCGGACCCTGGAAAAACTGGGCCGAACTCTCCCCGGCGGACCTAACGCTCTGATCGGCGAATCCTGGGAGTTGGCGGACCTGGCACAGACATCCGTGTCCGGCGGCGGCGGCGGGGCCGAGCGTTCGGTGATCGCCAACGGCCCGCTTGCCGGACGAACTTTCACCGACGTTATTTGTGAAGCCGGGACTGACATACTAGGAGGTTTGACGCTTACCCCCGATGGCGGGTTCCCGATCCTTCTGAAATTTCTCGATGCTCGCCAACATTTATCGGTCCAGGTCCACCCGAGCCATGCCTATGCCGAGCAACACGACGACGCATTCCTCAAGAGCGAGGCCTGGTATATCCTCGACGCCGACCCCGGTGCGGTGATTTATAAAGGCGTCAAGCCCGGCGTAACACCGCAACAGTTCCGCGAAGCGATCGAGCAGGATCAGGTCGAGCCACTATTAATTACCGTCCCGGTCAAGCCCGGCGACTGCCATTACCTGCCCAGCGGGACCTGCCATGCATTGGGCGAAGGCGTGTTGGTCGCCGAGGTTCAGACGCCCAGCGACACCACGTTCCGCGTGTACGACTGGGGCCGAACCGGGCGCGAGTTGCACGTCGATCAGGCGATTGAGTGCATCGATTTCGGCCCGCCTGATGTCAGTCAAAACGAACCCAACACAAAAGTCCAGGGCGCGTTCGCCGAGATCACCCGGCTGGTCGCCTGCGAGTACTTCCGCATCGATCGATACCAAGTAGACCAAGCGCAGGAGCAGGCGTTGTCGTACGCGCAACCCGTTGTGTGGATGGTGTTAGAGGGCAACGGTGCTATTTCGTGCGAGGGGGCACCCGACGTAACCTTTGGGCGTGGGCAGACACTGTATATCCCTCCGGGAATGCGTAATGGGAAACTGCGATTGGAAGCGGGAACGACTTGGCTGGAAGTCACTTTTCCGCAAGCTGATCCTTCATCGATTGCCTGATAGCATTAAACGGTCGCCGGCTCGATCGATCCGACAAGCGCATCTCGGCTGAATGCGGTGACGCCGACAGATTCGTCCGCGGCACCGTAGTAGATTAATACTTTGTCGTTGCGTTCGACGATGCCCGTGGGGAAGACGACGCCGTCGAGGAAGCCTTCTTTCTCGAATGGTTCGGTGGGGGTGATGACAGGTTCATTGGATCGGCCGATGATTTTGGCGGGGTTGTCCAGGTCCAACAGCATCGAGTAGCCGCAATAAATGCCGGCGACATCCTGCTGCTTCGCTTTCTCGCTGCGGTGATAGACCATCAGCCAGCCTTCGCGAGTGCGGATGGGGGGCGTTCCCCCACCGCTGCGGTCCGCGTTGCCATCGGCACCGCCGCCGAGTAGTTGCGTGTGTGTGCCCCAGTGGATGAGGTCGGGGCTGCGTGCCAGCCAGGCCTGCGGTGGTTGGAAGCGGACCGAGCCTGACGGCCGATGCAGCGCGACATAATTCCCCATCACTTTTTCGGGGAACAGCACGACGTCTTTATTCTCAGGGCAGAAGATCAATCCGTGACGGCGGAAGGTGGTGAAGTCGATGGTGGATAATAAACCCGTGGCGATGCCGTGGGGCGACACGGCGACGTAGGTGATGTAGTAGGTGCTGTCGATTTTTGTGATGCGCGGGTCTTCGATGCCGTAGCTCTCGCTGGGGCCGTTTGGCGCGATGATGGGGCCGGCGAAGTTGTCAGCTACTTTGCCGTCGGCGCTGTGGACGACTTTGAGATACGAGAGGAACCGTAGGCGTGACTCGCCGGTTTTTTTGTGCCAGATTTGGCGGGGGTCTTGGGTGTGGTAGTCGTCTTGCTTGAGCCAGTCGATCACAACACCCTGGTCGGGGTCGATGCGGGGTGAGGAGACGAAGCCTTTGCGGGTTTCGATGGGTTGCTCCACCACGCGAACCAGGAGAACTACGCCGTCACCGAACGCGGCGGCACCTGGGTTGAACGTGCCGACGACGCGCATCGTGTCGCTGGAGGGTGGGATGTCCGCGGGTCGGATCATGCAGTTAGTGAAGAGCCTGTCGAGCATTGGTTCGTCCCTGTAGATTTACTTTGATACGGTTCCGCCTGGTGTGGTTCGTAGATGTGTCTATCGACTGTTCCCCCGTAATTCTGCGGAAATTAGGACTACGCCGGGAGCACGCGCCGCAGGAAGCGCAGCCAGTTGCCGTGGTAAAACCCAGCGATATCGGTGTCGCTGTAGCCGCGGGACGCCATGATTGGGCCGAATTTGTGCATGTCATCGCAGCTATCGAGTCCGACGGGGCAGCGTTCGGAGCCGAAGCCGCCGTCCAGGTCGCTGCCGATGCAGATGTGTTTGGCGTTGCCCGCGAGTTGGCAGATGTGGTCGATGTGATCGACAAGATGTTCTAAAGTTACCTCGTTTGGATCGATCCGGCAGGCCTCGTCGGTGAAGCCGCCTTTGATCATGGCGAAGTGCATGGACAGGCCCAGCACGCCGTCGCGGTCGGTGATGAACTTGATCTGGTCGTCGGTGAATTGCCTGGGGTCGTGGGCGAGTACGCGGCAGTTGGTGTGGCTTGAATAGACGGGTCCGTCGTAGACTTTTGCGGCGTCCCAGAAGCTGGTGTCTGACAGGTGGGTCATATCCAGGGGCATGTCGAGCTTGCTCATTTCTTTAAGCAACTCGAAACCCTTGGCGGTGACGGGGCCATCCTGTTCGTGGCTTTGCGGTCGGTCGATGGCGGGTGTGCCGGCGGCGTAGTGGCTGTGGCCGTAGTGTGCGAGGAAGATCGAGCGCAGTCCCAGGTCATGCCAGTACTGCAAACGGCTGGGGTCGGTGATGGGGTCTGCGCCTTCCATGGTGAGGATCAAGCCCACGGGTGCGTCGGGTTCGTTTGCTTCCCAACGTGCCCAGTGTGCATCGAGTCCGAGGCGGTCGGTGATGATGGTGACATCGCCTCGGCGTTGCAGTTCCCGGTAGTACGCGAGTTGCCCCATCGCGGAAGCGTAGGCCATGTCCTGTGTCGGGAAGTCGCTGTCGGCACACTGGTTTTCTCGGCCGGGTTTGATCCAGGGTTTGGCGCGGGCCAGCACGGTGGTCAGGCACAAGGGGATGCCGCAGCGTTTCATCTCGGCGAAGGTGACGGTGCATGTGCCAAGCTCGTCTTTAGGGATGTGGGATTCACGTTTGCGTATCGCGCTGACGGGGAGCATCTGGTCTCGTTCATCGCCCAGCGCGTTGAGCGCCGCGTCCAGGTGGCCGTCGATAATCAGGTGTTTCATCGGATGCTTACGACGTGGTCGCGGTGGAGTGGATAAGTTCGCCGAAGAGTGTCAGGGGGGATGCGGTACGGATTTTGATATCGATGATTTGGCCGATGAGTGCTGGGTCGCCGTCGAAGATGACGATGATGTCGCCGCCGGTTCGGCCGACGAGTTGTGTGACCAGCTCACCCACGGATCCCCCGGGTTCGCTTGATTTTTCCCAACCCAGCTCGACGCCGCGGGCCCCGGAAGCAGACGCGATTGCTTTACGTTCACGGGCGCTGATGGATTCGACGAAGACGCTGATAGTTTTGCCGACGTAGGCCTGGTGGACCTGGGCGCTGACCTCGTTCTGAACTGCGAGGAGTTCGTTGTTTCGGCGTTTTTTGTCGGTGTCGGTGACATCATCTTTCAGGCGGTCATAGGCCGAGGTGCCGGGGCGGGGTGAGTACTTGAAGATGAAGGAGTTCTTGAATCGGCCACGACGGAGCAGGTCGGCGGTGGCCAGGTGATCTTCTTCGGTCTCGGTGGGGAAACCGCAGATGATGTCGGTGGCTAATTCGGCGTCTGGCATGAAGGCGCGGACGCGGTCGACCAGGTCCATGTATTGGGCGACGGTGTAGCCTCGGTTCATCATCTTGAGCATGCGGTCGGAGCCTGACTGGACGGGGAGGTGGAGGTATCGGCAGATGCGTGGTTCGTCTGCCATGACCTGCAGGATGTCGTCGCCGAAGTCGCGGGGGAAGCTGGTGACGAAGCGCAGACGCAACAGGTCGGGGACTTCGTCGCAGATTTTTTTGAGGAGGCTGGCGAAGCTGGTGACATCGGTGCCGAAGGTCGGGCTGGGTCCGCCGGTGCCCCGGTTAGGGCCGATGATTGTGCCGATTTGTGGTTGGAGGTGGCCGTTAAGTTCGACGGCCTGCGTGTTGTCGTAGTGGTAATGGTTGACGGTTTGGCCGAGGAGTGTGATTTCCTTGACGCCGGAGTCGACGAGTCGTTTGCACTCGTCGATGAGGTGTGTCGGGGGGCGGTGTACTTCTGCGCCGCGTGTTTTTGGGACGACGCAGTAGGTGCAGAACTTGTTGCAGCCTCGTGTGATGCGGACGTAGGCGGAGCCGTTGTGGTCGTCGGGGGAGAAGCTGCGTGAGAGGTCGAGCATCTCGAGCTTGTCTTCGGCGGCGGCGAGTGTGGCGCTGCGTCGGTGGGTGTCGCCTTGCAGTGCGATCTTGGCGGCATGGATTCCGCCGCGATCTTCAAGTGAGGTTCTTACGGCGTTGTCGATGAGCATGGGGAGCTTGTCGAGTTCGCCGGGGCCACAGAGGAGATCGACCTGGGGGTATTTGCGGACGGTATTGTCGCCGTCGCGTTCGGCCATGCAACCGATGACGCCGAGCAGGACGTGGGGGTGTGTTTTTTTGTGGACGCCGACTTCGCCGACACGGCTCCAGACTTTTTGTTCGGCACGCTCACGCACGGAGCAGGTGTTGTAGAGGACGACGTCGGCTTGCTTCCAGTCGTCGATGAATCGGTAGCCCAGGCCGCGGAGTTGGCCTTGGACGAGTTGGCTGTCCAGGACGTTCATCTGGCAGCCGAAGGTCTCGAGGAAGACGGTGAGGCTGGTGGATGGGGGGGGCGTTGCGGGGGCGGTTTGTGTGGGTGTGTGCTGAGGCATGAGAGGGGGATCTTACGCGATCTAAAGTGAAATCGACAGCCCGGCTTCCATGAAGAAGGTTTCACCGCAGAGGGGGCAAAGGAAGGCGGGGAGGGGGAGGTATCCGCAGATTGCGCAGATGGCGCAGATTAAGAAGGGACGCGACAAGTCGCGGCGCTTCGTAGGGTGGATCACTCGCGTTTTTTTTGAGCCTCGGTGTTCTTTGTGGTTAAATCTTCTTCCTGTTCTTCACATCATCAATCATAAATCACAGATCATAAATCTAAAGCCTCACGGTGTTCCGGCGGTAACGGCAGGCGCGGGATCATTGGGACCAGGTCAAGCCCGTGTCCTGTTTATCCGTCATCTGGCCGGGACGATCCGCTACCAAGCCCCCGCCCCCGGAAGTATTCGAACTTTCATCCGAACGTTTCCGGGGTCGGGGAAGCCCTCGAGTCCTGGTCCTTTTAATCTTTGGATACTCAGGGTAGCTGTCGATCGCCGTCGTGAGGTTGTCGGCAGGCATGACTGAAAATAAGTCGCGCCTCCACTGTTGGGCGAATGGTCGGGGTTGTGCGCATGAGGGTGGTTCGGGGAGGTTTTGTTTGGGGGATAATGTCTTGTGGGTGTGGGTTATACGGGAGGCGAGTTGTTAACGGATTTTTGTGGGTTGATTGTGTTTAGTTGTGCGCACGGTTGTGGTTATTGGGTGTGAATTTGGAGACCCCGGCCAAGGCCCGGGGCGGGCCATGACCGGGCTTTGGGGGAGGGGGATTTATGATTTGTGATTTATGATGTGAGAACACTACTGTCCCAACGTTAGTCGAATAATACCAACTGGTTAGCGAATGAGTCGGTTTGAGTTATGCCGCCCGGGCGTGAAAACACCTGTATTAACGGGGTTTTCTCGAATAGCGAGACGCTCAAGACCTGTAGTATTGTG
>JAJRRS010000158.1 GCA_024279275.1 Planctomycetota bacterium
CCGACGCGAGCATGATCCCCGCAGAGTAAGCCTCGTTATGCACCCACGCCACCGTCGGCACAGAGAGACTCTTGATGTACTTGCTGATCTTCAACGCGCTGGTCACAACCCCGCCTGTCGTATCCAACTCGATCACGATCAACGAGGCTCCGCCATCAATCGCCATCTTGACCCGGCGTTCCAGGCTCACCAACGTGAAGTCATAAATCATCCCCGAGATCGGGATCACCACGATGTCCGACCCCGACGGCAGCGCCAGGTTCGACACCGGCAGAGAGGTCGGCTGAGCCAAGCTGGGTATCGAGGGTGTGCCCCCCGTTTGCCCAGAGACTTCCGGTTGCGTTTTGGGTGTTGTCGAGGATGCAGATTGCGGTGAAGCCTCCGGTTCGACCACACCCGACTGGGCCACAACAAGCACAGCCAGCGTCATCCACAACAACGATCGGACCACACGGTGTTTCATAGCCTATGATTATAGACCAAAAACCAACCCCGCCCCCGGATTTCCCCCTAAATCCCCCGCCCACCGAATCCCAACCCCGGGCTACCCCACCCCCGGATACGCCCCCGGATACGTCCCCGGATACCCCCCTGCGGATACCCCTACGGCCCACCCGGTTCTGCCATTTGCAGCCCACCGCCATCGGTTATACAACGGCTCGTTTCATCCCCGATTTTTTGCAACCCGGAGTTCGTCATGCCTCAACCCACCATCCGTGTCACCGTCTGGCACGAACACGTCCACGACCGCACCAACCCCGCTGTCAAAAAACTCTACCCCGACGGCATGCACACGGTCATGAAGCAAGCCATCGAGGAACACCTCGGCTCCGCCGTCACCGTGCGCACCGCATTACTCGAACAACCCGACCACGGCCTGACCGACGACGTCCTCGCCAATACCGATGTCCTCACCTGGTGGGGCCACTGCGCACACGACCAGGTTGACGACGCCATCGTCGAAAAAGTCCACCGCCGAGTCCTCGAAGGCATGGGCCTGATCGTCCTGCACTCCGGCCACTACTCAAAAATATTCAAGAAGCTCCTGGGCACGACCTGCTCACTGCGTTGGCGCGAGGCCGGCGAAAAAGAACGCCTCTGGTGCCTCATGCCAGGCCACCCCATCGCCGACGGACTCGACGACGAATACTTCGAGATCGAACACACCGAAATGTACGGCGAACTCTTCGACATCCCCACCCCCGACGAGTTGATCTTCGTAAGCTGGTTCGAGGGCGGCGAAGTCTTCCGCTCCGGCTGCACCTGGAACCGAGGCAAAGGAAAAATCTTCTACTTCCGCCCCGGCCACGAAACCTTCCCGATCTACTACCACAAGCAGGTCCGCCGCGTCCTCGCCAACGCCGTCAAACACCTCGCCCCATCCCGCTCCAGCGCACCGATCCGCCTGCAAGCCCCCTGCATCGACCCGCCCTTGAGTCCGATCGCCACGGTACATGAAGTCGATCAGTCCCTGCACGATCACTCAAAATAACAACCGATTTGTACTCAGAGCATCTTCGGACCACCCGCAGCGGACATATCACATGAAGCGCCGCGACTTGTCGCGTTAGAAAAAAATCGCTGACCCATATGCAAACCGCTCCAGCACATAGCTGGCACCAATCCCATTAAATACTCGTGCGTCTGTGAAGCCCACGTTCGCCTGAACGTGGGACGGTACAACGAACTGACCCACGAGTTCTTTTCGGGACTGGTATGACACATAAATAAAGACCCACGGACAGCGTCCGTGGGTCTTTATCGTATTCTGCCTAGCGACCGTTAATCGATCGCGTCTATGCGGCTTATTGCCCGGGGATCTTGATGTCCTTGGCGGCGTCTTTCATTTCGTCAGCGGCGTCGCCAGCCTTGTCAGCAGCGTCCTTGACAGCGTCTGCCGCTGCATCGGCGTGAGCATCGGCGTCGTCGGCATGTGCGTCAACGGCATCGCCCGCTTCTTGCGTGGTAGCACCTGCATCAGGCACCGCAGCGGCTTCTTCCTTCTTCTCACAACCCAGAGTCAACGCGGCCATCAGGCCCAGTACCAAAAACATTGATTGACGGAACATGGCGGTCTCCAATTTTCTTAATTACCACGGTTTAGATTACGCCCCCACCCCGAGGTAAGGACCAATCGGCAGTATACCTTATTCCGACCCCCGCGGGCTATCCCAAGATATCCACAACCCCGCAACCCCCCATCCCGCCTTTTTAGCCAGCCCAATCACCCCCGCACATCGGCTGCTGCTGGCTTAGGCAATGTAACGCCCCCAGCCCCACCACCAGCCGCCTCGCCGGGACAGAAATCACCGTAAACCCTGCCATTACATCATCTAACACTCGCAACGCCACACCGTCCGCCTCCTGCCCAAAGGTGGGCACAAACACATGCCCGTTGGCGATCAGGAAGTTCGCATAGCTCGCCGGCACCGCCCAACGCCCGTCTGGATAATCGTGATAAATCGGCTCAGGCATCGGCAGCTCCACCACCCGTAACGCCCGCCCGTCCTGATCCACCGCCCCCCGCAACACCGCCAGATTCTTCTGCGTCACCTCATAATCCGCATGCCCCTTCTTCGCCGACACCGCCATCACCGTCCCAGGCGAAACAAACCGCGCCACGTCATCCACATGCCCGTCCGTGTCATCCCCCGCAATCCCCCCCGCCAGCCAGACCACATGCCGCGTCCCAAGCGCCGCGTGCAGCTCCGCCTCAATCTGCTCCCGTGTCAGCCCCGGATTACGATTCGGGTTCAACAAGCACTGCTCCGTCGTCATCACCGTGCCTCGCCCGTTCACCTCAATCGACCCGCCCTCCAGCACAAAGTCATGCACCCAGATCGGCACGCCCAACTCCCGGGCGATGTGCTGCGGCACCACATCATCCTTATCCCGCACCTCGTACTTGCCGCCCCATGTATTGAAATGAAAATCATGACACGCAATCCCCCCGCCTCCCCCATCACCCTCATCCCGCACCACAAAGATCGGCCCAAAGTCCCGTATCCACGAGTCATTCGTCTCAATCCCCAGTTCATTCGTCGTCCGCACCCTCACCACCTTGCGCATCAAATCCACCCAATCACAAAACTCCCGCCTCGCCTTACCCAAACACCCCGGCCAGGTCTCTTCATTCCTCGGCTCCACCACCCACACACAGTCCACCGCCTCAAACTCCCCAGGCATCCGATACCCAAGCGACCCCGCCGAACCACTCGGCGTCGTCAGGCCATCAAACTCTTTAATAAGTGCGTGTGACATCCGTTTCTTCCTGCCCAAGGACATCAACCCATCCTACGAACAATCACATACACACACCAAAGCCCACTGATGCCCCGTCTTCGGGGCTTCGGTGGGGTCAATGTAAATCAGCTCAAAAAATCTCATTCAATATAGACCCGCCCCCCACCGCAGCGCGAGGGCTTGCCGTTTAGCGCGCGTTCAGTCCGATCAAAGAAACTGCCAATCCCCGCTGTACAACGTGTATCCCCACAATAGCGCATTAGTCAGCCCGTGCGACCAGATCACCGGCCCAAGACCAAGCTTCCGCTTCCGCCCCTCACGGTTCGTCCACTTCACCATCAGACACCACAACACCCCGCAGACGATGGCCCCCATCCAATCCCTCGGCATATGGTTGAGCATGAATACAAGTGTCGATGCCACCACGCCAAACACACTCACCGCCCCCAACGCCGTCTCATTAAATTGCTGCGTAAACATCGGCTCCTGCAACGCCGCCCGCTTCACCGCCGGCTTATCCATCAACCACTCGCCGATCCCCGGCAAGTCGTGCACCACCTGCAACACCGCCACACCCGTCTTCCTCATCGAGTGCATCGCACGCAGACAAAAACTCCGGTTAAACACCTCCTCAATAAACGGCACGATCAGCGCCATCCCCAACAAACGCAGCCCCATCGCCGCCGTAAACGTCCACGGATACGCCCCCCGCATCGTCTCGAAGTAATGTAACTCCGCCTCGCCATCCAGCGCCCCAAGCCGAAGGTTCCCCTCCATCAACGCCTCCCAACGTACCGGCAATTCCCCGCCGACCCACCACCCCAAAATAATCCACGCCACCGTCAAAAACACAGCCGAAGGCACAACCGACCAGTGAAACCAAAGCGTCACCTCCGGCAACAACCTTCGGTACCGCCACAACATCCCCCCCGTCAACAAACACTGCACCGTATACAAATAAGGCAGCGTCCGAACATCCCAGTCACGCGCCATCCCCACCACCATCATGCAACCCACCCACAACAGCAACGGCGCAAGCCTCACCATCCAAGGCCCATCACCCATCGCCCGATCCAACCCAGCCAACCGTCCACCCTTGTTCTCTTCGATTGCCTGTTTGTCACTCAAATTCATATCCTCTCCATCTCACTCATACCCCCCCCCGGCTGGCCCTGGCTTCCCGTTTAGCGGCGGATCGCAGATCCGCGCGTCTCCCCACCGAACCAATCCACGCCTCATCCCTCCCCTTCCCGCTCCCCCGTTTAGCCCGGTCGTCCACGACCGGTCCCCCTCTTATCCCCCCTTCCCCCAAATCATCAATCACACATCACAAATCACACCCGCCCCCTCCCCCACATCATAAATCAGCACTCATCAATCATAGATCACAAATCACAACCCGCGATACCATACACCCATGCCCGCACCCCCACCAAGCACCCCCAACCCTCAACCTAACCCCCGGGGGGGCCGGGGGCCCCACAGCTTCCGGGGACATCCCGCCGCCCTCGCCGACGACGCGCTGCTCAAACAATGCACCACCCGCCGCTCCCGCGCCTCCGGCCCAGGCGGCCAGCACCGCAACAAAGTCGAGACCGCCATCGAGCTTACCCACACCCCCACCCACATCTCCGCCTCCGCCAGCGAACGAAGAAAACAAGCCGACAACCACCGCATCGCCCTAAAACGCCTACGCATAAAACTAGCCATCCATTTCCGCACCCCCCTCACCCTGAATGACAACAACCCCACCGACCACGCCAACCATCCGGGGACTCCGGCGATTCCGGGGGCGGAGCTTCCGGGGGCGGGGCCAAGCCCCCTCTGGCAATCCCGCACCAAATCCCGCCGCATCGTTATCAGTTCAGACCACCGCGACTTCCCCCCAATCCTCGCCGAAGCCCTCGACACCCTCGCCGCCCTCAACTACGACACAACCAAAGCCGCCGCCGCACTCAGCGTCACCGGCTCTCAACTCGTCAAGCTATTCCAAAAAGAACCCGCCGTGTTGGCGATGGTCAACACCGAACGTACCGCCCGCAACTTGCGCAAGCTGCGGTGATGGTCGTGGGGTTCATGGTCTTTATTGGGTAATACATATTCGGAGGATTTAAAGTTCACCCAGAAGGCAGGTTGCCCGCTACGCAAGCATGGTTGTTGCGATTTTAGTTAACAACAATTCGAGAAGGGCAGCTTGAAGAGTTGCCCGAGAGTGTTTGTGCTGTGATATCCATACGGTAGGCCAGTTGAAGTAGAAGTTTATTCAGAAACGATCGTTCGATTTTCTGCTTTAGATAGGTGGAGAGTTCCCCGTGGACCTTTAACGCAATGACCAAGACCGTTGCGGGGACAAGGACCACAAGCAGTACAAGTGAAGAGAATATAAATTGCTTAGCGATGCAAAAGAACACCTTGTTTCGGAGTTGAACGATCGCGTCGCGAGTTTCCTTGTCTAAACTATCGATAGCGTTCGTCCACCGTTCTCGGTAAGCCGTTTCGGATACTCTTTGTGACTTGTCGTGTGGCACAGCAACGGCAAATACTAAGATATTCAGTAACCCGAGTCGGTGGCCATACTGAATAGCACCATTGATTGTGCTTCTTAGTAAGCCGTATGCCGGGTGGCTGTAGTCAACCGAATGGGCTGTCGCCAGATCAAATAGTTCATCTCTAGTAGCAAAGAGGTCTTGGCGGAAGCGGTCGAGTCTGTAGTCCTTCCATAACCAAAAGAATAAAACCCACAACATACTCAGTGAGATGGCGGTCGAGGCAATAGTTATGGATTGCTCAGTGGCGTCCATTATTGATCCTTCGGGTGAGTGTCACCGCGTGGTGTCAAGCCGCTACTTGTACGGTCTGGGTCAGAGTGTTTTTCAAGTCTTCGTATTCTATCTTGAAGTCTTTCAACGGTGTTTCTTCTCAATTTTCGCTGCCGATAACCATAGCCTACGCCTCCAATGCCAACCGTCCAAGCACATGTGGTACTGATTTTAATATTCGACAATAACGTGGCCGCTATGCCAATATCAGCGACAGTTTGTTTTCCCGCGAGGACGGCTATAGAACGGTATGTAAAAAAAGCTATCGCGACTAGCCCGCCCCATTGAATAGCGCTGCTGAATACCACGGCAATATTATTTGCAACCCTACTTCGCTTGAGGATGCGAAGTTCAGCTTCAAGCGTTTCTCGCGATTTCTTTTTCGCCATGCTATAAGTTTAGTGGATGCAGGGTGATATGGCAACAACAAACCGATATGGGCTTGACGGATAGGGGATTCGTACTTGGCCACCAGTAATCTAGGGGGCGGAGTTTGACTCGCCGATCACCGACATTATGCGCACATGTGCGACCGTTTTCAAATGAAAAATGTGCTGGAATACACATTCCCTTACCAACTTCGTCAGCACGTTTTATCCCGTTTACACCCCCCCGCCAAACCGTTCTCATGCGCCCAAACCTGACGCTTTCGCCAAGAGTGGAGACGCGAAGTATTTTCAAATCGCGTCTGCCGACAACCTCACGACGGCGATCGACAGCTACCCTGAGTATCCAAAGATTACAAGGACCGGGACTCGCGGGCTGTTGCGATCGGGGATACCCGATCGCAAACTTTGTAGCGGATCGCCCCGGCCAGATAGCGGATCAACAGCACACGGGCCTGACCCGGTCCCAGCGATCCCCTGGCTGCCGCTACCGCCGGTGAATCGTGAGGACTTAGATTTATGATTTGAGATGGATGATTGATGATTTGAAAACAAAGAAAAACAACTCCCGCCGAGAACGCCGAGCAGGACAAAATTAAAAATAAAGAAGTGATCCGCAGATGACGCAGATTGCGCAGATTCAGACGCGATATGTCCAACAGCCATTCTCTCACGAAGCGCCGCGACTTGTCACGTCCCTTCTGAATCTGTGTAGTCTGCGCAATCTGCGGACACCTCCCCCCGGCTTCCTCTGTGCCTCTGTGGCTCTGTGGTTATCTCCGCTCTATTCTCCGAACATCATAAATCATAAATCAGACATCTCCTTACCCCCAACTCTCAACCCCGATACACTCTTCCCCCATGCACCACCTGATGTTCATTGCGATCTGCCTGATCTGGGGCAGCAACTTCATCCTGATGAAGTGGGCCTACATCGCGTTCGGCCCCATCGGCGTCGCCTCCGGCAGAGTACTCGGCGGGGCGGGCGTGTTGTGGGTGGTGTGGGCGCTATCACGGCGAAAGACGCGCAGCCAAGCCTCGGGAAGCGGGGGAGTTGAAGACGGGCGCGAAACCACGGCGGCCAAAACTTCCGGGCCTTCCGGGCCTTCCGGGGGCGGGGTCCGCTGGGGCGACTGGTTGGCACTGATGGTGCCGGTGACGATCGGGTCGATTTATCCGTACATCGCTCAGCCTTACCTGATCGGCAAGCACCAGGACAGCGCGTTCTTTGGGATGATGGTGTGTCTGGTGCCTTTGATGACGATTGTTGCGTCCGTGCCGATGTTAAAAATCTTACCCACCGTCAGGCAGGCCGGCGGCGTGCTGATTGGGTTGCTGTGCATGGGCTTACTGTTCCGCGACGGCTCAGTGCGCGGGATGTCGCATTGGGATTTATTATTCGCAGCGCTGGTCCCGTTAAGTTACGCGGCAAGCAACACCTTCATCAAGCGTCGGCTGTCGAAGATGCCGCCGTTGTTCATGACCGCGATGATTCTGGGGATGACCAGTCTTATCATCACGCCGATCGGCATCGCAGCAGAAGGCATCAAGCCGATCAGCGGCGCGGCGCTATGGGAAGCGCTTCTGGTGCTCGCTTGGCTGGGGATTATCGGCACGGGGATCGCCACCGTGATGTTCTACCGCCTCATCCAGACCCACGGCCCACTCTACGCCGGCATGGTCACCTACGTCATCCCACTTGGCGCGCTCGCCTGGGGCTGGTTCTATGGTGAGACCGTCACCGGCACACAACTGCTCGCACTCCTCGGCGTACTTGCCGCAGTCACGATGGTGCAGTGGCCAGCGAAAAAAGCGAAGAAGTTAGCCGCAAATAAACGCGAATAAACGCAAATAAAAAAGGCAGCCACCCTCCCGTCCCCGCCGAATTCGCGTTCATTTGCGTTTATTTGCGGCTAATTCCGATACCTCCACCACCCCGGCCAACGGCTAATAGCTACTCCCCATCCTCCTCCGCAAACTTATCGAGCTTAATAATATGCGGCGACTTGATCCCCAGCTTCGGGCAGATTAGTTCGAGTGTGTGGATATTCGAGACGATCACCGAGAAGGCGTAGTGCGAATCATCGGTCAGGACATTGGCAGCATAAGGCTTGGCCCAGTCGGCCAGCCGATCCCAGGTGGGCTGGGGAACGATGGGTGTTTCCAGGCGTTTGGCGACCCCACGGAGCATGATGGAGGTGTCATAGGGCGGCACGCCGAACAGCCAGCAGACCGCGGGGTTCTGCTCAAGATGCTGAACCTTGCGCGTGTCCTTGGCGCTCAGACTAAACAGCCGATGCGGCCCGTCTTCATCAGCCACAGCCCCCATGAGTCGGCTGACCGGCGCGTAGTGTTCGTCCACCGTTGTCATGACTCCGACGAACGCTTCGTCGATGAGTTTGCTGGCGAGGTCGAGAACTTCCTGATTATCGATCATGAGACACCTCCAATCTATCATAATCCATTTATGTCTTATATCAAGGATCGGCCGGTTTATGCCCGGGCTTTGGCAGGGATTTTGGCAGGTATTCAGGGGATTTCCCCGAGGGGCTTCGAGGCGTTTTTCGGGGGATGCGGGTTATTGAGGTGACGGATGTGCCGGTTGTTCGGCTTGGCGCGGTGGTGATGCCTGTGCCCGCCGCGAGGGGTGCCGTTGTGACCGTTGCGTCTTGCCGGACCGTCATCGGTAGCCGACGAACCTTATAGGAGACGGCAGGGAGAAGTCATGCTGCGCATCGAAACCCGAAACGCCAAGCCGGGGATGAAGCTCGCGCTGCCGGTGCAGTTGCCGGATTTGTCATCGCGCCTGCTGCTGCGGGTCGGATACAAGCTCACCGCGCAGACCATCAACAAGCTCGCCGAGTTAAAAATCCGGACGCTCTGGGTCGGCTACCCGAGCCTGTCGTTCTTAGGTGAGGTGATCAACCCCGATACGGTCCAGTCACAGTCGGTCGTCGCCGGGCAGATCACCAAGACGTTTGAGGCAGTCCAGGATCAGTCCTCCGCGAAGCTCCCGTACCATTTATATACCCGTTCGATCTCCAAGCTCGTACACCAACTGATCGGCCATCCCCAGTCGGCGGTATTCTTAGGCGACCTCAGCGATGCCGGGGACGACCTGATGCGCCACAGCTCCACCGTGACGTATCTGTCGCTATTGATGGGCTTGAAGCTGGAGGGCTACCTGGTCCGCGAACGCCGCCACGTCGATCCGGCACGGGCCGCCGAGGTGGTGAACCTGGGCCTGGGAGCCATGCTGCACGACGTGGGCACGACCCTTCTCCCCGAAGCGGTTCTTGAGAAATATGAAACGACAGGCGACGAGTCAGACCCTGCGTGGCAAGAACACACCGCCCTTGGCTATCGTTTAGTCCGCGGGAAAATCAGCGCGACCGCCGCCTCGACCGTCTTGCATCACCACCAGCACTACGACGGCTCGGGCTTCGCCGGCGCGGACTTCCCGGTCATGCGCCACAAACGCATACACATCTTCCCACGCATCGTCACCGTAGCGGATCAGTTTGATCGCCTGCGTTACCCGGCGGACCGCCCGGGGCAGCCGACGGTGTGGGCGCTTCGATGCATGCTCGAAGCGCCGCTGTTCCACCGGTACGACCCACACGTTTTAGACGCGCTGCTGGCGGTGGTTCCGCCTTACGCGCCCGGCTCGGTCGTCACACTTAGCGACGGCCAATACGCCGTGGTCATCGATCACCACCCCCAACGTCCCTGCCGACCGATCGTTCAGTTGATCCCAGACCCGTCGAGCCTGGGGGAAAAAGACCTGCCGCTTGGGGCGATGCTCGACCTGGCAGAACAGTCCCCCAATCTGTTCGTCGCCCAGTGCGACGGGTTCGACGTCGGCGACCTGAACTTCGAGAGGCCCAAGATCCTGCCGAAGCCAGAGGACGCGGTCTCGGCCCTGTCGGCGTAGGTCTACTCGGCGGTGTCGCTGGTCCGCTCATCAAACCCTGCGTTATCAAGTTGCTCTCGAACGGATTGCACAATCACATCGCCGAGCGTGTCGTCGCCGTCTTCAGCCATGCGTTTGCGTTCGGCTGCGACGTAGCTCTCGCGTTCTGCCGTCAATGTCTGGATCTTTGCCTGTACTTTCGCCCGCTTGGCCGACTGTTCCTGAACATGCTGCTCGCGCTCCTCGACGGTCATGCCCTTCATCGCCTCAGGCAGGTCCGCCTCCTCGACTTTGTCTAACGCCACAGCCTCGCTGGCAAACGCATCGACCAGATCGGTACGGGTGTTGCTGTAAACAGAAGATGACTTGCTCGCAACACGCAGAGCCATGTTCCCCTGCCCATACGACATCGCGTTGCTGTCCTGCATTTCCTGGCGGATACCTGCGGCTCTGCCTTTTACGCCGTACCACAGATACGTCGCATTGAGTTGGATGTTTAACTGGATCAGTTCCGCATCCTGCGGCGCATCTATATGTACGACGGCCTCGTCCTGGTTGATGTTCAGGTAGTTCCCCTCAGCCAGCCGCGCCCCGTGCTGCCACATCCCCTGGATGCCGGTGTTGTAATCGCCGCAGTGGATCGTGTTGACGATCACGCCGTGCTGGATCGCGTAGGCGCAGGATTGTTTGTAATCGACCGGGCCTTGGGTAAATGGTTCGTTGCCCGCGATGAAGATGGCCTTGTACGCGTTGGGTTCGCCGGTCCAGTCCAGACGTTTGATCGCCTCTTCGATGACCTGCCCGCAATACTCATCCCCGCCGTTGGTCGTCAAAGCGAACAGTGCTTCGGAGAGTGCATCAAGGTCGTCGGTCAACGGAACCACCTGCCGGATGTAGCCCTCGCTTGCCGGGAGGTTGGTGTTGCCGTACTCGAACAGCGCCACCCGCAGCGTCGGGGTAAGCCCGTGTCTTTTCGCGGCGGCGAACTCGTTGATGATCGTCCAGAGCTGGCTCTTGGCCTGATCGATCAGCCCGTCCATGGAGTTACTGGTATCAAGCAGGATGGCGACATCGACTGCGGGCCGGGGTTGGGTGAGCCGGGGTTTTTCGCTTGCGTTGACCGCTTGAATCGCCAGGGCCGACATGAGGATCGCTGACAGATAGAAAGACCATCGTAGCATCGCAGGCTCCTTTCAGGTTATGCAACAGCCACCGCCGTCGCAGGCGTACGCCACCCATCGGGTATCGTGACCATGTACAGATTAACTACCCCCCGTTGGACGCCGGTGTTCGCGGGAAGTTCCCCGTTCGTAGATATTTTTCAGTAGGTATTGATCTTGCGAAGCGGGGCAGCTTTCGGATCGATTCGCGCGAGCAGGTCCGCTATCCGTTGCCCAGCCCGGCCGTTGCCGTAGGGGTGGCGCATCCGGCGAAGGTCCAGCTTAAGGGCCTTACGCAGCGCCCGAGCTACGGATTCCTTGCCGTACCCACAATCAATCACGTTCCCCGGCTTCTCCCGACCGGCCTGCCTCGATCCGATGTTCACACACGGCACACGCATCGCCGCCGCTTCGATCAGCCCCGCCGACGAGTTCCCGACAATCGCTTTCGCGCCTTTGAGCAGCGACAAAAATTGATCTCTGGGCAAATGTTCGATCGGTTTGACCTTGGCGCTACGGATAGCGCGGCGGATACCCTCGCCGCCGGGGTCCAGGTTCGGCATCATCACCAGACGATTAGTGTCACGGGTCGCCAGGAGTGTCGCACGCATCCGTCTTGCTTCGGTCGCATCGTCATCGCCAACCGGGTGCTGCATCACGATCAGTTCGGGGGCATCCTCCGCTGGCGCGATCTCACCCAGCCCATCAACTGCGGGTGAGCCGACCTTATGAATCAACTCAGGCGCTTCACCCATACGGATCAATCGTTTCATGCTCTGCGCGGTTGCAGGGAAATGTAGCTGTGCCAGCTTGCTCACCGCGTGCCGTATCGCCTCGTCGGCAAGCCCCTCCGCCCGATCGCCCCCGTGGATGTGTGCTAGTCGAACCCCCCCAGCCGCCGCCGCACACGCCGCCGCCAACACCTCGATGCGATCGCCCAGCACCACCACAAAATCCGGTCGCAGCTTTGTAAACGCTTTGCCGAATCCCGTCACACCTCTGCCCAACGCCTCGGTATCCGCCAACCATCCTGATCGACCCTTGACCTGCATCCGCACCTTGGCGTCGATCGTAAACCCGGCGGCATCGATATCGCGCCACGAGCCTTGCACCATGTGCGAGCCTGCCACGATGATGCGCAGGTTAAGTTTTGGGTGCGCCTTAATCGCGTACATCGTGCTTGACAGCAGCCCGGACTCCGCCCGGCTGCCGGTCACGACCGCGATGGTTTTACGTTTGGCTGGCATGGTTACGCGACCGAGCTTTTGCGTCGTTCCATCAGCACAGCCTCAGCGACATACAGATCCAGCCGAGTGTCAATATCGATCACATCCTCCGGATCATTCACGATGGCTTTGCGATCTTCGCCCAAAAAGGCGTGCGGGCGTTTGGGGTCTACGTTAAAAAGACTTTTGCGCGTCACAGCAATCACGCCGCCATTAAGCATGTAGACCGGGGGCAGGTCCTGGCGTCTATAGATATCGTTCGGCTCGTACATCAATAGTTCATCGCCCGTGTCGCCGCCGAGTTTTTTCATCCAATACGGATGCAGCTTTTCGACCGGGTACACGCTCTGCACGCTGTCGCAACCGGTTTCGATGAGCTTGGCCACAGCCAGATCAGTCAGGTCGGCAGGACGCACGGGGATATTCCCGTAGAGAATCACCACCACATCAAAATGGTTGCCCGCCTGCGTTTCCACAGCCAGGACCGCCTGCCGCGCGGCGCTATCGACTGTTGCGCTGTCGGTCGCCGTTTCATCGGAGCGTGTCACGACTTCAATCCCCATCGATCGGCCAACCTCTGCCAATTCGTCGCCGTCGGTCGATAAAACCACCTTCCCCGCATGACGCGATCCCAGCGCGTGTTGGATTGTCCATGCAAGCATCGGCCGACCGGCGACCGTCAGGCTGTTCTTGCCGACCAGTCCCTTGCTGCCTGCCCGCGCCAGGATCACAGTCAATATTTTCATCGCTATACCCGTATCCGTGTTATTGCTGACTCAAGGCCGATGCCATTCCACGCACCCGCCACAGATCGTCAACTCGTTCCATCGCTGCTCATCATGCGCTTTCGCGAGTGACTCCGAACTCCGCCATATTTCTACAAGCGTCATCGTGCGTGTGTCCCCCATCGGCGCACGACCCAGCCAGTCCTGGTCACACTGCGCGACCATCCCGTCACTTAAGATCGACATCCGCCGGGCAACCTGAAGGCACCCCGTTCGCCCCGGCGGCTGCATCGGCACCGGACTCATCGCCGGCATCAGACCACACCCTTCGCACGCAGGCTCGATCAGTGCGTGCCCCATGTAGTGAGTCCACTTATCAAAGAAACTCTCCAACTCAGGCAGCGTCTGGGCTGTCTTCACCATCGACGGGACAAGCCAGGGCATCGCGCCTTTTGCAATCGTGCCCTCACCCGCTCGTCTGATCCGCTCGTTGTACAACCACTCGATATTGTTAAGCGCCTGCCCATACCCGTCTCGGCCCATCACCTTTTGATACGTCTCGCCCGTGTCCGCGTTGAAGCGAACCTTAATCAGATCGATCGGCGATTTCAGTAGTTTTTCAAGGTCTTGCTTGTCGCAAAGCAGATCGGTTTCGATCCCGATGCTAAGCACGCCCGCTTCTTTCGCCGCAGAAACAATGCGCTCCCATTGCGGGTGCAGCATCGCATCGCCTAAGCCCCCGAGCATGAGCGTCACATCTCCCCCGGAGTCTTCCTCGCCGAGTTGTTGGACGATGCGTATCGCCAGTTCTGTATCGATATCAGGTCGATCGAATGTGACGTGGTGGTGGGGCGTGATCGGGCCGGACACGCTTCGGCGGGGCGTCAGTTCCAGCGTGACCATCCTCGGCAGCCATCGATAAACCATCGACGGATCATCCGATCGGATCGCACGACAGGTCTGCGTGATCTCGTCGGCACTGGCGTCTTGTAGCTTGCCACCGAGGTGTTCAGCTACCTTCTGAATCATCTCGATGCTGCGCGGCGTGTCGTAAACCAATCGTTCGACGGTATCGCGTACTTGCGGAGGGATCGCACAATTCACATCCCGGCCGACCGGATCGATGTGCGGATGCACCGGGTCATATGCAAGGATGTCGCCGAACCCCGCCGGCCCGTCGCGTAGCTGTTCCAGAATTTCCAGACTCGCCGCGATCCCCGACAGCCCCGGCGGCGTCTGCGTGAAGATCATCTTCATCGCCTTGACATCTTCGTACAACATGTCCAACTGCTTATCGGCATAATTCGGATCAAACAGGCACCAGTCTGCGCGCACGATTAAAGCGGTCCGCCCGCCATGCGCACGAAGCGCCTCAGCCAAAGGCCCAGGTGGCAGCAACTCGTCGTAACACGTTGCACCCCCCAGCCCGCCGCGCCAATGCGGCTGCGCCCATTTCCTTGCTGTGACCCATCGGCTTGTCAGCTTGTCGCTTAACCCCCCGGCATCCATGTGTGTCACAACCGGCTTGTTGATCTTCAACCGCGTCAGGTCAATCAGCGACATCGGATTCTGCCCCGGTGGGTGGATCAACACGATCTTCTGAACCCGTGAGATCGACGCCGCACGCCGAACCGTGTGCTCCAACACATTCGCGTCGTCGATCATTTCACTTAGGCGGGCGCGCAGGCCAAGCCGGCTTGTTTCTATGTCGGTCGGGATCAGGGCGATCGCGGGCATCGGTGCGTTATTCCTGTGCGGGCGCTTCCCGCTGAGTTGTTCAGACTGTCGCGGGGCTGGGGACTTTCTTCTTTTTGTTTTGCTTGGCACTCGGCTTGGGTAGGGCTTTGTCGTAGCTGACCGCGACACGCTGCTGCGCCTCTTCGAGGATGCTCAATGCTTCGTCACACGCCTGGGTCAGCCAATCAAGATTATCAATGTCGCGTACGATCTGTTGGGTCTGGCGGGTGAGTTCGTCCTTGCTGTCGTGGGCGATGGACCGATCCGCCTTGGCCCGCTTGAACGACCCGACTGTGTTCAGAGAGTTCACCAGGTTAAAGGTGGGCGTCAGCTCTTCTTCAACGTGTCTTTGCAGCTTGTTGAGCTGTGTGAACAGCTTGCCGACCCGGGCCTTGTCGTGCTGATGTTCTTGCATCTGCTTTAGGATCGACATGGATTTCTGCGCGGTCATACGCAGGTCTTTTGCTTCACTCAATCGTCGGGACAGTATCTCACGCAGCTCGCCCAGTCTGGCTTTATCTAACGCCATCGATGGGATTGGCATCGATGGCACCGGCCTGGTTGCGTGTGTCTTGAGCGCCTCAGCCAGTGTGGTCGTGGTAGCGTGTTCTTTAGGGACGCCCCCCTCGGTTGCGTCCAGGATCGTCTGTTCCGCGGTTGAGAAGTCGCGCTCGAACTGTTTGAGGTAGGTGACCATCTGTTCGTCGGTATAGATCGGTTGGCCGTGGATGTCGTCGGTCTTGCGGAGGTGTCCCTTCATACGCACGATCCGCCGCCACTCCATCATCTCGATCGTGTTGAATGGATTCAGTTCGCTGGACCATACCTGGTGTACTGCGGTCCCCGGCGCGTAGTACAGACCATCGGAAAACCCAAGGTCCTGCCCGATGAAGATGACGGGGTCGCAGCCAAGGTGCTGCGCCAGGTAGAACGACAGGTGCGCCACCGTCGCGCCGGATTTCAGTTTAATCCGGGGCTTGGCCATCGTGTCAATCAGCAAATCGTTGAACTGCGAGTACGGCACACGGATCGGCCCGGGGAATCCTTCCAGTATCGTCCGGTGGGCTTTGGATTCGGCAACCAGCGTGACGTCCGGCAGCGGTGGCAGGTTTTCATAGAATCGGCTGGAGATATGCGAGTAATCCAATGCTGTGACGAAGTCGGGTTTAATCCCACGGGCGAGCAACGGCTTCAGTGCCGTCTGGGCAGCGATCACAATGACCTTTGATCGCGTATCGGGATCACACAACAGTTCCACGTTCTTGACCAGGCTCGGCCCCGCCGCGACACACACCGCGGGATACCCCTTGGCAATATTGTGAAGCTCATCTGTCCCGGCGCCGGCGGCGTAGTGATCGATGTTGCTCGCCAGGTTTCGGCAGGTCCTTGAAGCGTTGACCAGTGCCGTCGCCACATTCGTCCGGCAGAACGCCAAGACCTCCGCCACCATCTTGCCGAAGTCCCGCGTCGCTTGTTCGTTTCGTTGTCGGCTAGGCGGGTGTGTTAATAGATGCGTGCCCTGCGTGACCGTCCCCGCGTGCTTCTCGATCCGTTCAAGCAGTGCCGCCCGATCCGTCTGGCTGTCCGCCAGGATCAGCTCGCCGCGCATCAACCAGGTGCGATGATCAATCCGTTCGAGGACCGCCCGCCACATCCCCGCGTCCGCCTCGAACACAATCATCACGCCCCGGCCCCCCATGCCTTTATGCAGCGCCTTAACGTGGTATCCCAGCCCCATCCCCAGCACCACCACGCAGGCCATCTTGTCGTGTTCGATCCCCTCGACCAGCCTCGCCGCTTCTTTAGTTGGGTCGTATCGGCTGGCCAGCCACAGCGCTCGATCGTTGTGTTCAACGCTCACGGTCATCGGCCCGGAGCGTGATGCGACCCAGTCCATCGCCGTCGGCTCAGCGTCTTGGATCCGCTTCGCCAGGTCGGGGTCTCGTTGGCGCAGAATCGCTAGATTCTGACTCAGGATGTCAGGTGGTGTAGGCATAACGTCTGGGTATTATCGGAACTCCGCCGCCTGATCCTTGATATTCCCTGTCCTAGGCCCGTAACTAATTCTTCCTGAACAGACAAGATTTGCCTGTAGCCCTCCGGGTGACAAAGATGTATCAATGAATCTTGACCCACCCCCGATGCTCGATCACCTGTTTCTGGAGTCCCCCTGGGCGGTGATGGCGGTGTGCTTGATCGTATTCGTGGTGCTTCTTCTGGCTTGGCGGCGGAGACGAAAGAACGTGTTGGCCCTGCTTTCACTGATTCCGCTTGCATTGGCGGTCGGTGTCTGGGCGCTGGCTAGGGCTGTGATCACGGATCGGGAGCAGTTGATCCAGGACACCCAAGACCTCGTCGCCGCGACCGCGCCGCTGGACGCAGCCGCGCTGGATCGGTTGATCGATCCCCTCGCCACCGTGACCGGCCCCGACGGCTCGGTCTGGCTCGCAGCGGGTCAGCTTCGGCCTCGCCTGCGCAGCGTGCTTAACCGGGTCAGCCTCAACTCCCAGCGCACCCGATCTGTCCAGGCCATCGCCCACGACACCGGCTGGGGTGAATCCACCGTCACCGTCCGTTCGGATTTCTCAGGCGGTGCCCCCGGTGCCCCCTTCAACACCGGCTGGCGCTTGTCCTGGCACCGTGGACCCGACACCCACGGCACATGGCGCGTCGTTGATATACGATGGCTGCGCTTCCAGGGCCTAGAGGTCCAACGGGGCATGATGCCCTGACTTGAAAGGTCTATCCCATGTGGACACGCAATACCCAACCGCACCGATCCGCCCCAACTCGAACCGGATACCGGTTTGCCTTGATCGCGGCATCCTGTCTTTTGGTATTGGCTTTGGTTCCACGCGCCCATGCCCAGGACGCCAAAACCTACGACCTGCGACCTAAATGGATCCAAGGGCAGACCGCCCGCTACGAGGTCTGGACCAGCCGCGTCCAGCAGGCCACCGTCTCGTTTGCCAGCCAGAGCGGTACCACTGACCTGACGATGGTAAGCCAAGGCGAGATCGTTTGGACTGTCGATAAAGTCAAGGCTGACGGCTCGGCTCAATGCACCATGACCCTTGACTGGCTTTCTTTGGATTACACGCCCGACGATGGCAAGACGCTCAAGATCGATTCACGCAAAAGCACCGGCGACATCGAACCTTTCCACGCACTACTCAAAGCGATGACCGGTGTGCCCATCAAAGTCTCCGTCGCATCCGACGGCACCATCACCAAAATACAGGGCATCAAAGCCATTCGTTCCAAAATCAAATCCGATCTCAAAGATATGGTCCCCGAAGAGTTGGATTTCATCGAAACAGCCACCGACCTGGCGACCCTCGTGGCGGCACCGCAGTCAGCACAGGTTGGTAAGAAGTGGAAGACCAAGCTCAAGTGGACCTGGTCCGACACCCCGTTCAAGGGCTACATGCATCACGACATGGCGTTCACCCTCTCGGGTGTCGAAGATATTGCCGGTCTTCCCGTTGCTGTGATCGATGGCCGATCCAAGCTCAAACTCGAGCTGGACCGCTCGGATATCCCCGAAAGCATGCCAGCCTACGACGTCAAACTCGTCAAGGGCGAACTGACATCACAAGTCATGTTCGACCTCACTCGTGGCGAAGCGATCGGGCGCAACACGATCCAGACCACCACCATCAACATCACCATCCGCACACCCAACACCACCATCACCCGCCGGGTCGAGCAGACGCTCCAGACCCAGGCGCTGCGCATCGAAGAAGATTAAACCGATCCGGGACACGCACGCACATATACACGCAAGCACGCAATGACGGAGTGACACAACAAATGTCTGATTCAGTTCGCCGCAGCCCAGACCGTTTTCTGGTTTTAACAGGTGCTTTGCTGGGGTTACTCGCGGTTGTTGCCGGGACGTTCGCCGCCCATGTCGTCCCGGATTACCTGGACGATCATGCACTGAAGACATTCGAGACTGCGGTGCGCTACCACATGTACAACGCGCTGGCGACGCTGGCTTGCGCCTGGGTCTGGTCGCGCTGGCCCGGCCGGATGCCGTTGCTCGCCGGCTGGATGTTCGTGATCGGCACGGCGCTGTTCAGCGGCTGCCTGTACATCCTGGTCGCCACCGGCGCGAAGTGGCTGGGCATGATCGCGCCTATCGGGGGTAGCGCCATGATCGTCGGCTGGCTGCTTATGGCAATAGCCCCGTTTGTTGCTACGAAAGGCGCACCACGTTCAACGGATACCTGACCTAGCCGTTAATCACAACGCAATCACAAGATTCATAGCTTTATCAATCCAAACGAATCACGCATCGTCGTCGGATTCCCACAACCCCATCGCGGGGGTGTAGCGTCCTCGATCGGTGTCGCCAAACACAGATCGTTGCGATGCCCGCCAGTTTGCGATCGCAAGCCCGTTATTCCGCTCGGCCTGTGCCGGCACCTGACTTGCCTGCCGATTCGGATGCCGACTGTGTGTGGGGGATTCCTCTTGACTATCGGTTGACGCTTCTGCATCAGCCGTTGTATCCGCTGGCTGCGTTTGCGTTGCCTGCGTGGTGGACACGGCTACGACTTCCTGTTCCGAACTGCTCGCCTCGGCGGTGGGGGGGGTGCCCGCGTTCCAGTTGCCAAGCACGATATTCAGGTCATCGATCCCGACAAACCCGTCACCCGATGGGTCCGCCAGCGGATCGCCTGGCGGGACGTTCAGGTTCCAGTTGCCCAGCACGATGTTCAGGTCATTGATCCCGACAAACCCGTCACCATCCAGGTCGCCTGTGATCGCGGTGGTCGAGTCCACGGTGAGGAAGTAATCGCCGAACGACCCTGTTTGCGCCTGAACACTCAGGAAGATAAACCCGCTTGCCGGCGCGGCCCAGTTGATCTGCGCGTGTGTGCCGCCGGGGCTGGAGCCTGTGTCCGAAGTAATCACAGCCCCGCCCGCGTCATAAAGTGTAAGGATCGCATCGGGCACGCCCAGGTCCTGAGCCTTAAAGGTATAGGTCATCCCTGCTATCCCCGGGATGCGGAAGAAGTCGATGTCGCCGTCAGCCTCGATCGAACCCAGTGCGAAAGCACCGAGGAGGTCGGTCGCTTCGCCGGTCGTGTTGCCGTGGTCATCGGTCTCTTGCACAGCGAATTGGTAATCACCACTCGCTGCACCGCTGCCGACGATCTCAATGAAGTAGATGTCGCTGATTAACGTAGTGAACTGCACCTGGGCCAGTATCCCGCCCGTCGCCGGGCCGGTGTCGGATGCCAACAGGGTCAGGCCGCTGGTATACAAACGTATCTCCGCGTCCCCAAGCCCGGCATCAAGCACGCTGAAGGTGTAATCGGTGCTCCCATCGAGATTCATCTCAAACCAGTCCGCGTCACCCGTCCCCATCTGCCCACCTGTTGTCGAAGGCAGAGCCACCAGGGTCGCGCTGTTCTTGTCGTTGCCGTGATCGTCGGGTGTGGCTGAGACTTCGATGCTCGGGGCGCTGACGTTGGTGTCGGTGTCGATCGCGACGATCTGGTAGAAATAGGTCGTGCCGTTGGCCGCCGTGTTGTCGGTGAACTGGCTGACCAGTAAAGGCGTCACATTCAACGTGGTGTAAGGCCCGCCCGACGCCGTGGCCCGGCGGATGTCGTAGCCCAGCAGATCGGGTTCGGCATTGTCATTCCAATCTACAAAGACCGTGTCATTGCCCGGGGTCGCCACCACACCGTTGGGTGCTGTGGGGATCTCACTGGGCGGCGCACCGAAGAAGTTCATCACCGCAGCCATCACCGCCGCGCGGTCGGCCTCGGTGGTGATCGTCTCGAAGGGGAACGCCAACATGACGATATCGCCATCGGTCGAACCCTTCTTCTGGATCGCCGCGCCCCCGCCGGTCCCGCCGACATAGTTCAGGGCTGTGAGCGCACCGCCCGACGGGTTGATCACATCCGGGAACTCGCTGTCGTAGAACAGCGTCGCGTCGTCGAAGCTGAACGATAGCCCCGCGAAGATCGACCCCGCCGCGCCGGTCACGTTGTAGGTGCCCGCATCATCGGAGACGTAATCCGCACGCAGCGTCCCGTTATAAAACGTTCGGCCGTTGTTCAGGTTATCCAGGTCCCAGCCGATCTCCGTACCGGAAACGAACAGATCGCCGCCGCCTGCAATAAACGAGGAGACCATCGCCTGCTCGGTCACGTTGAACGTGTCGTCCGCGCTGGACTCTTCGCCTAGTATCCACACGACCGTGCCGTAGTCGCTAAGCAGCACGTCCCCGCTGATGATGTTTTCGTTCTGCGCGGTGTCGATCCCAAGCGCCGGGTTGAAAGCCTCAATGGCTTCGGCGACCTGGATCGCGTAGTCCCGAGAGTTCTGGAACCTTGGCCGAACACGATCCACCACCGATCCGCCGGGCAGTGTTTCAATGAAGTTGGTGTTCTTGTCGATCCGGTCGAACCCGTTCACGATCAACACCCTCGCCGCTGGCGGTGTAGCCAATGGCACAGCCGCCACGACCGATGATCCAAGCGATTCGCCGCCCGCATTCACCGCGACGACCTTGAAGTAGTGCGTCCCGTTAGCACTATCCAGCCCCGTCATCACACGGCTGGTCGTCCCACCGCCCGCCACAAACGTCCCGCCATCAAACCCGTACCCGTTCACCGAGGTGTAAACCATATAACCCGTCGGCACGCCGCCACCGATCGCCAAAAAGGCCGGCGGGGTCCAACTCACCGTCACCGTCCCGTCGCCATTCGTCTCAGCCTTCGTATCCGTCACCGGATCCGGTAAAAACACCACCGACGTCGCCCCGCCATCCACTATATTGAAGTAACGCACCAGACCCTGATAATTCGCCCGCGCCACCGCATTCCGCACATCCGCGTCACGCATCAGGTCGGTGTCCATAACATTGTCGTGGAACGCCCACTCGATGATCGTCGCGTCGAACTCGTTGTTGATCCGTAGATTATTGATCTCGCCGAACTCGATATCCGACCGGTCCAGTGTCGGATTACTCCGGTTAAACCAGTTGTGCTCGAACGTGCCGTTGAGCGCGACCAGGTCGTCGTTGACCTCGCTGGCGACCGTATCCGCCAGCAGAAACTGGTTCGGCGTGGCGGTGTTCGGGTTGTTGTTCCCGTTGAACAGACCCAGCACCCCACGCCCCGTCCCGCCCCCCGCGTTGGAGTGGAAACTGATAAACACCCGGTCACTCAGCGAACCGTCCGCCTCACGGTTCATAAACTCCGCCCAACGCGGCGCGGCACCCACTGTGGCCGTGCGATCGCTTGAAGAAACACGGTACTCACTAGTCGAGATGCCCTGGCCCAGGTGCTTCTGTATCCAGTACAACGCAGGCTCATCTTCGCGCGGCACACCCGAAATCCCGCCGCCCCGGTCGATGTCACCCATCCCGTTGCCGAAACGGATCATGTCCGCGATGACCACTCTGCCCGCCTCACTGCTGCGGTTACTGATATCAACGTAGCCCGCGGTCCCCTGCTCGAAGTAGTAGTTCCCCAGGTACACAAGCCCGTTGCCGACACGCCGATGGTTGACCGTCACTTCGGTCGTCCCCCCGGAGTGGGTCACGCGGTAAAGCTGATTAGTCCGGTCCGACCCAGCACGTGTCCAGGAATAAACTGGGTAAAAACCCGCCTCGGTGATGTTCGGCCGGTAACGCGCAAAAGCAGTCTCTGTCGCCGACGTCGATGCAAATCGGTAGGGCGTGTCCCCGGGATCGCCGTAAAACACCGACGAGCTGCTGTTGCTCCACGTCCCGCTGAACGTGACCTCCACATCATCGTTATCCAGCACCACCTCGTTGACCTGGTGCCCGACCGGCCGCAACGGCACAACCGTCGCGCCCGCGTTCCACAGGAAATCCACCAGGAACGTCATCATGTCCTGGTTGCTCAGGTCTTCGATCAGGTTCAACAGGTTAGGCCGTTGAAAACTCCACGACCCGTCGCCGAGGTTGTCCGCGGTGTACCCGTGGCCGCCGTGCACATAAACAATTTTTCCGCTGAGCGCGCCCTGCGGCTGCGTGCCCACCGCGACAAGCCCCGCCTCCCCCAGCGCGGCAAGCTGCTCGGGTGCCGACGCCGAGACAAACCCATCGGGCACCTCAAGTGTCACCTGAATATCTAATTGGTCAAGCCCCGTAAGCCCGACGCTGTCGAGGTATTCCGAAAAATCATCCTGATTTATAATTGGGTCAGCCACGCTGGCCGACAGCAGCAGCCTGGGTTCCAGCGCTTCAATCGCAACGGGTTTAGCCGAACCTTTGGCAGCACGCTTCTGTTTACGCATGGTCTTGTCGTTTAGATTTTTCCTGGTCACACGTCGGTGCATCAATCGTCCCCTTCGTGGTGTTGGATTGCCTAATAGCGCGATGCCGCCGAACATCAATTCGGGCGTCTGAGATTAGATCGCAATTTGGGCTTGTAACTACTGTTACATAATATCACATAAAATCCTCAGTCCAAGCCCTTGCGGTGTAATTTGGGCCGTTTGTACCTGTTGTGGGTTGAATGTTGAGAAAGGTATAGAAAATCAACCAAATTCTAAAAGATCGACTTGTCTTTTGTATGATTGGTCGCTACTCTATTGACATAAGCAGAGCTGGCTAACGGAGTACGCTTCGCAGCCCCGTCTCGGAACCCGCCCTCTGGGATCGGGGATCTGGGCCAGTTTCTGACACGCTCCGACCGTGGAGAACCGAGTGGGCCATTCTGGCCCCAACCGGTTTTGTGCGGTCGGAGCTTTTTTTGTCCATTTTTCATTCGTTTGTAGCGTGTTAGCTGATCGCAGCCGCAAATGAATATCCGTGAATTCCATCAGTCTCAAGCGAAGCGTGGGTCGCAACACACGCCTGTGTAACGGAAGAAGCATTGCTTTTAGAAATTTAGATGTCTGTGGGCCGTTCGCTGCGCGCAAAAAGAAACCGTCGCCTCGAGTTCTCCCCTCCAGGCGACGGTCTTACAGGTCTACGGATTAATGGCTATCTCAGAAGTTAGCGCTTCTATGTCGAGATCGCACTACCGGGAATGGTAGCTGGTCTTTCTCCCTTTCCCCTCCGTGTCCTGTGACATGAATGTAACCCAAACCCACTTGCGGACGCAAGACTATTTTCGGGTATTTTGGAAAATATCACCCAATTTCCAGCCCACCTCATCCTAATATCGGCCCTATCCGTGATTGCGCGGTTCTGGGCACAGCCTATGACACAGAGATATCAGGTGCCGTGCAGGCAAGTCAGTGTGATTCACAACCGTCCGACATCGAACCCGGTGCCCAATTTATTGATATGGACGCTATGCTGGTGTGTGTGTTTCTACCGGGACATTTTTAATAAGGATAAACGCTATGCGCCCCATCGCCTGCCTACCGCCTGTCCATCGGGTGCTGATTCTTGCTTTCACGATGATCGCCCTGAGCCATGCCAGTGTCCAGGCAGAACAATCCCCGCAGAGCCAGCCCGATGAGTTGTCCGTATTTGAGGCCCGGGTCTATGACGACGGCGATGGCAACACCCTGCCTTACCGCCTGCTGATCCCCGAAGAAGCCCAAGGCCCCATGCCCGTCCTTCTTTTCCTTCACGGTGCCGGCGAGCGTGGCGATGATAACCGCCGACAACTGATCCACGGCAAGGATTTACTCATCAAGGCCGCACGCGAGTTCGGCTGCATCGTGGTCGCCCCGCAGTGCCCCGTCGGGGAAAAATGGAGCATCGTGGACTGGTCCAAGGACAAAATCACCTTCTCCGACGCGCCCGCCGAACCGATGCGTAGGGCGAACGACCTGATCGATAACTTGGCAGAACAATATGACATCGACAAGAGCCGCATCTACATCATGGGCCTGTCGATGGGGGGCTACGGCTCATGGGATGCCATCTGCCGCTGGCCCGACCGATTTGCCGCAGCGGCGCCGATCTGCGGCGGCGGCGATCCCGCACAAGCCAACCTGCTCGTTAACACACCCATCTGGGCGTTCCACGGCGACGCCGACACCGTCGTCTCCGTGGACCTCACCCGCGCCATGATCCACGCAATCAAAGACGCCGGCGGCGAACCCAAATACACCGAATACCCCGGCGTCGGACACGGCAGTTGGATCCCCGCGTTCGCCGAAACCGAACTTCTGCCTTGGCTGACATCCCAACGCCTCCATGACGACCAGGACGCACAAACTCAACCCGATACACAACCCTCACCGTAACCTGATCCTCAACCTCAATTCATTATCAGTTCGCTGAACCCTCCGCCTCATCGGTCAGTTTGAGTAATTACTAATCCCCGTCGCCGTCCCCTGTTAGACCGGCTATTATCTGTCATATGTACTGCGACCTGCACGCACACTCGACCGCTTCCGATGGCACCGACGCACCGGCCGACCTGCCCCGGCTTGCCAAACAGGCCGGCCTCTCCGCGATCGCGCTGACCGACCACGACACCACCGCTGGACTCCCCGAGTTCCTCGACGCCGCCAAGCGCGCACGAATCAAGGCCGTCCCCGGCATCGAACTCTCCGCCGACCCCGCCATCTTCCACACCACCGCCGACGATCTCACGGAACAAACCCCGCGCATCGGCACGCTGCACATCCTTGGCTATTTCATCCAACCCGATGCCCCGTACCTCATCGAGGTCCAGGCCCGCCTGCTCCAGGCACGCGAGCAGCGCAACCCACAGATGATCGAACGGCTCAACCAACTGGGCATGGATATCCAATACGACGAAGTCACCCGCGCCGCCGGCGGCAACATCGTCGGTCGACCCCACATCGGTCAGGTCATGATGGAAAAAGGCTACGTCAAATCCATCCACGAAGCCTTCTCCCGATACCTCGGCGGGCAGGGCGAAGCCTACGTCCGCAAGGACCGCCTCTCCGCCGAAGAAGCGATCACCGCGATCCACGAAGCCAACGGCCTGGCCGTGCTGGCACACCCGACACAACTGGGGCTGAGTTCCCCTTCCCAACTCGAACACGCGGTCGCCCGACTCAAAACCCTCGGCCTGGACGGCATCGAAACCCGACACAGCGACCACACCCCCCGCGATACCGAACGCTTCACCCGCCTGGCCAACAAGCTCGGCCTGATCACCACCGGCGGCAGCGACTATCACGGCTCACGCAAGACACTCGAACTGGGCAGCCAGAAAGTCCCGTTCGATGTCTACGAAAACCTCCGCAACGCACACCACCAGCGCGTCGGCGCGTAATCCAGACATACGTCGGGCGGTGGGGGGGCAACCACGAGCAACACCGCTTAAATACTCAAGGCACACATGAAGCGCCGCGACTTGTCGTGTCCGTACCCCCATTTTTCTGACGGTTTGGGCCAGTCCCCCTTGGATAACCCAATCCAGCGTCTATAATTCAGGTAGGTAGGGAATTCAGCTAGGTAGGGCGGCACAACCGGCGCATCGACGCCGAAAGGAGCGTGTCATGAGCAGACTCAGCCCCATCCTCGCCGCTGTCCGGTCACACGTTCACACCATCAGCGACCACCCGGCCACGCAATCGAAGCAGTCGCCGTTCATCACCATCAGCCGAGAGGCCGGTGCCGGTGGCCGCACACTGATGCGCCGTATGGTCGACCGCCTGAACAAACTCGACCCTGCCAAACCCGGCCAACAGCCCTGGGCCGGGTTCGATAGAGAACTGGTCGAGAAAGTCGCCAAAGATCACAAGATGCACCAGTCCTTGGTCGAACTGCTCGGCGAACAATGTCACTCCTGGCTCTACGACGTCTTCGCCGGCCTGTCATCGCAGACAACCGAGTCGCAGGTCTACCGCCGGGTTGCCGAAACCATCCGCGGTCTCGCGCTGGGCGGCCGCGCCGTGATCGTCGGCCGAGGCAGCGTGTTCGTCACCCAGAACATCCCCCTGGGCATACACATCCAGATCGTCGCCCCCTTCGAGCACCGCGTCGAGCAGATGGCCCACGTCATGAAAACAGGCACCAAACCCGCCGCCAACGAGGTCCACCGCATCGACCAGAACCGCGCCTCGTTCTACAAACGCTACTGGCCCAACACACCACTCTCGCCCAGTGTCTTCACCCTCACACTCAACAGCGCCGCGATCAGCGAAGAAAAAATGGCCGACGCCGTCCTACCACTGATCCCCGGCATATCCACCGGCCACACCCGAGTCGTCACTCGCAATGTCACCGTCAAATAACCACACCCCGTTTCGACCTTCCCCCTCCACCCCCTCCTACCCCCCTAAGCCCCCCTTCAATTCCCGCCGCAATATCTTCCCCGTCGGATTCCTCGGCAACTCCTCCAGCACATGAATCTCCTTGGGCACCTTAAACTGCGCCAGCGATCCCCGGCAATGATTACGAATCCCGGCCTCATCAAACTCGGCACCCTCCTCGATCTCGACGAACGCGATCGGCACCTCGCCCCGCATCCCGTCCTGTTTTCCGACCACGGCTGAGGCTTTGATTGCCGGGTGGTTATTCAAGACCTCTTCGATCTCGCGGGGGAAGACGTTTTCGCCGCCGATGATGAGCATTTCTTTCTTTCGGCCGGTGATGTAGAGATACCCATCCTCATCGAGTTTGCCGATGTCGCCGGTACGGAAAGCGCGGACGGGCTTGGAAGTTCCCGGCAGGGTCATCTGCGTGATGACCTGTTCGGTCTGCTCATCAAGTTTGTAGTAGCCCCTCATCAGGTTCGGGCCGGTGAGGATGATCTCGCCCTCTTGGTTTGGGCCGAGAGGTTTGTCATCACCATCGACAATGATGTTCCCGACACCGGGCAGCGCCGGCCCGACGGAATGGCGTTTGTGTCGATCGGGGATGGACCAGTTCGTACAGGGCGATGTCTCGGTCAGGCCGTAGCCTTCCAGCAGCATCAGGTTAAAGCGTTCCTTATAAGCCTCGTAAGTCGCGTCCGGCAGCGGCTCGGCACCCGACACCGCCAACCGTATCGACTTAAAGCTCTCCGGCCCGGCCTTCTTCACCGACAGCAGCGCACCATACATCGAGGGCACCGCGATAAAAATATCCGGCCGATGTTTCTCGATCAGTGACACGATCTTGCGCGGCACAAACCGGGCGGTGTAAACCACCTTCGCACCGATCAGCAAAGGAAGCAGCGTCAGCACTGTCAGGCCGAAACTGTGGAACTGCGGAAGCACACCCAGGAAAGTATCCGCCTTCGTAATATTTGCATGGACCACCGCCGCCTCGGCATTGGACTGGATATTCCCGTGCGTCAGCATCACTCCCTTGGGTTTGCCCGACGTCCCCGAGGTATACAGCAGCACCGCCAGCTCATCATCCCCCGGATTCGGTGGCCAACGCAGCGGCGGCAGCCCCTTGAAGCGGACCTTCTCCAACTCAACGACCTTGATCCCATCCGGAATCATCTCGGCCCCGCCGATGAACTCGAGCATCTGCGTCGATGTGATGATCGTGTCGATGTCGCTGTCGCCGATGACGTATTTCAGCTCATCCCCGGAAAGCAAATAATTCAACGGCACCGGTACCCGCCCGGCCAACCAGGCACCCAGCAACGTAATCGGGAACGCCCCACTGGTCGGCAGCATCACCCCCACATGCCGCGCATCGGTCGCCCGCTCGATCTCTTTAGCCACGAACATCGCCCCAGCCAGCAGCTTCCCGTAGCTGTAAGTCCGGCGATCATCAATCACCGCGACCCGCCTTGGGTGCTTCAACGCTTGCCATATGATCGGCCGCAACAGACTCATCTATATTGTCCCATGTGATAGACCCGACCTAAGAGCATAAACTATATCAGCCACGGGCCGGGGCATGGCTTGGGGGCATGGCTTGGGGGTATGGCCCGGGGGTATGATCTGGGGGGGGACATGACCTGCTTTAACGCAATCAAGATCAGGGGACTTTTAAGATGAGCCGAAACATGACACACCGCCGATCGCCGTTGGCCCTCACCGCCTTACTAACCCTATGGGTGATACTTCTCCCGGGCTGTCAGGCTCCGGGGGGGCCGACCCCCACCGAGATGGCCCAGAGCCACTACCAGCGCGGCGACTACGCCCGCGCTCAGACCGCCGCCGCCCGCGCCGCCGCCACCGCTGGCGGGGCGCAGCGCGACCTGGCACACTACATCGCCGGGATGTCCGCGTACCGCTTGAACCGGTTCGACACCGCGGCACGTTATCTCAGCGTCGCTGCCAACAGCCGGGACGAATCCCTGGCCGCCGACGCACGTTCTACCCTCGGCCTGATCTATTCAACCCAGGGCCGATACGCCGCCGCCGCCGACATGCTCCTGCGCAGCGCGAACCTCCACACCGGCGAAGACCGCGCCCAGGCGTATTTCTACGCAGGTATCGCACAACAAAAACTCGGACGCTGGCCCCAGGCCCGCACCAGCCTGATCCTGGCACGGCGCTCGACCCGCGACCAAAGCCTGCTCCGACAGATCGATCAACACCTGGCCGTCACCGGTTACACCATCCAGGTCGGCGCCTTTACCAGCCGCGCCAACGCCGACAAAGCAGCAAGAGCCTACGCATCAAAAGCAGCCAAATCCAAGATCGGCACCGTCCTGGTCACACCCTCCACCGGCAGCAACGGCCGCACCATCAACCTTGTCCAGGTCGGCCGATACGCCACCTTCAACGCCGCCAACACCGCGCGCACCCGCTTGGGCGACACCGGGGCCGTCATCGTCCCCCTGCAACGCTGAGTCTGTCATTTAATTAGTTGTATGAGCAGCGGAACACGAGCTGGTCGGTCACGACGCGCGCCAACTCACCGAGCTGACGCTTCTGGTCGTCGTTGAGACCCGCGAACTCCATGCCGTAGATGTGTTTTCGGAACCCCTTGCGCTCGATCCAGACAACCCTCGCGGTCAGGGTGATGGCCGGCTCACCCGCGTCAGGATGGATGCCGATCTGCAACTCGTCCCCGACATCCATGATCGGTCGACCGCGCCGATTCACACGCATGCCCGACGCCGACAGATCCGTCACCTGCCCGACACAGCACGAGGTGTCTTCGCAACGCAGCCGCCCGTGGCGACGACGTTCACTGTTGTCCGGGTCTTCCAGGATCAGCTTTGGGTTGCGGGCAAGCCTCATATCCCAGACATCGACCAGAACCGGCCCCGTCTAGGCCACAACCCCAAGCCGCAGGCAACACCACCGATAAACCGTGCCAGTTATAACGATCAGGCAAGCCACCCGGCTCAGCCAGCCTGGTCTTTTATCAGCCGTCGTCGGATGCGATCGATGCCTCGTAATACATCGTCCGCCGTCTGGAACGGTGCCTCGGTTTGCGATTTAGGCCTGAGCACCGCCGCGGTCAGCGATGAAATCGCCCTCGCCTGCACACTTTCCGAGTCATAATCAACCAGGTGTGCAAAGTGCGGATTATGCGCCGGCTTGTTGATCTGCAGAGCAAGGTAAAACGTGTCGATCGCCGGGTCCGCCTTCTGATGCACGCAGGTGAAGGATTGATTCGTCACCTGCCCCTTCTCAAGCATCCGCCCCAGCATCCGCTGGATCTTGCTGGTCTTCATCATCTCCCCGAACAGGCTGGTCAGCATCGGGCTTTGCGCAATATTTTCACCGATACGCGCCGACGACCCAAAATCGACAAACCCCACACCGCGCGGCGTCAGCACGAAATTATCCAGCCGAAGGTCCAGGTGCATCACCTTCGCCTTGTTGTGCAATACGGCCAGCAACTGCGCACTTTGCCGCGCAAACTCGATCTGTGTCAGCGTCGGCCCACCCGTGCGCAGCCAGTTCATCGCCAGCCGACGGACAAACCCGTTGCCATCTTTCTGCACACCTAACGCGCGGGGGACGTGGTGGCAGTATGGCTCGGGCATCTCCTTCTGAAGGATCTGCAGGATCGCCGCCTCCCGCGTCAGGAAAGTCGGGAAGACATTATTGACTAGCTTGGTTGTGCGAGCCTGGATGTCGCTATCATTCGCATCAGGAAAACGCGAACGTAACCGGTAAAGAACATCCACATAGGTCGGCACCTCTTTGCACACAATATACCCATGCTCCGCACTGGGTTCGGGCATCAACTCGACCTTGTAAGTGAATCGATCGGTGATCTGCCCCGGCTGGATCAGGTTGACCTTCCTCGCCGCAAAGTAATGCACACAAGTCGATAGCCCCGGCAGGCGTATTCCAAATCGGCCGATCCGCGTATACGCATCGGGTGTCTCCAGGATAAACCCACGCTTGTGATCGTAGTCCTGCGCGATCCGCCGAACCCGTTTCGCATCGCGGTCGGCGTAGATAAACAAACCTCCCCATAACAGCCGATCAAACACCTCGTCAGGGAGTTTGGGGTCTTGTCCGCTGGCGAAAAGAAAATCCACCGGCGGCCCGTCCTGCCCCAACGTGCTGCGCGCCGACAGGAATCCATCCATCGTCGGCTGATACACCCGGCGAAACACCGCGTCGATTAATCGATCGCCAAACCCCTGCCGATTCGTCGCACGACGCACACCGCCCCCAGCCCCGACACGATCCACGCCTGGCACGGGATGACCCGCGACCGCCGTGCCGCCTTGTACTCGTTTTGGTGTCATGGTCCGCATCAAAGCCCCGTGCCGCAGCACACTCGACCCGACATCGCGCCGGGGAACAACAAACAGGCTCTCGGCTCACCCCCGGTTCATCCCCCGGTTCATCCCCCGGTTCATCCCCCGATTCACCCATATCTTACCCCGTACAGGGTGCCGGTCACACCCCTACGGCGAAATTTCATCAACTCGCCGCGCGTCAAGGGCTGGGGTATTCATCGGCCGGATGATGTACGCCACCCCACCATGACGCAGCCACGCACGCGCCAACTCCTTAGACCGATAAACCACCCCCTCGCCGTGCTTCTTGCTCGCCGAGTCGTTCATCACCGCGTCTCCATCCGCCGTCAACCCCCGGATCACCACCAAGTGCCCGCCGGTGCTGTCGATCACGTTGCTCGGGAAAGTCCCCGACTCAAACCGGATCGACGCGATGATCGGCTGACCCTTCGCGATATAGGCTTTGACCTGATCCCACGTCCGAATACGATCCAGGTAAGCCTCAAACCCATGCTCCCCAGCGTAAGCCACCGCACGCCCCCAGTTCCCGAAGATCTCGTTCTCCGGGTCATAAATCGCAATCGCATTCTCCACCATCGCGCCTTTGTCGCCTCGATATTGCATCACCATCGTCACCGACGTCGGCGAACAGATCCTCGGCTTGAGCGCAGGCGGCGCATCCGCCTGTGTCAAAAACGGCACGTCCAACGTTTTTACCCAGTCCCCTTCAATCGTCACAGGTCGTGCCAGCCTTGCGCGTTGCATCGGGTCTTCCACCACACCCGAATAAACCACCGTTAGCCGGCGGATGCTCGGGTTCGACTCGCCTTGTAAATCAAAACTCTCCAACACCGCGCGCATCTGATAAGCATCCGCCGGATCAGTGAGTTTCAGATAATCCACCCGCACCCATCCCCCGTCAAAAGAAACCAACTGCTTGTCCCTGGGTAGCGTCCGCCCCCACGACCCGACATAAAGCCACGGCGACCACTCACCCGTCGAAGCATCACGCGACCGGATGTAAAACTTCACTCCGCTATCCCCCGGCGTATCCACATTCCAGGACGGCAGCACCTCCGTGATCGGAAAATCCGTCTCATACACCGGCGAGTCCCACACGCCTCTGCGCGGATAACGTGGCCCCGGCGGATCGTCCAACACCAACGCCCCTTCTTCCGTCACAACAACACGTCTTGATTCGCCCCCCGACCAGCCTTCCCCATTTTCTACAACCACCATACGATCAACGTAACCCTCTGGATTCGTTCGCCAGTCTGGTTCAGCCTCATCAGCCCGCTTTACTGAGGTAGCGCACCCAACCGCGACTTGAAGAATCACAAGCACAGCCGCCAGGCAGTAAGGTTTCAACCCTGCATTCACAGTATTATCCATGCACAACATGATAAAGCCCAACCGCACCGCGTGTATTTTGGAGCCTGTTTCGACCACCCGTAGCGGACATATCATATGAAGCGCCGCAACTTGTCGCGTTAGAACACAGGATATCGTCGAAACCGTTCGCAATAGGATTTAAGGCACGATTGATACGCATAAACCCCGCCAGATAGACGTTAGACAGAGGTTGTAACTCCCCGGAGCCAAGCGGATGACCCGAAAACGATCTGTCTTCATGTTCGCGTGTTGCCTCTGCCTATCCGCGATCAGTTCACTGCCAACCCCCGCGCAGACCACTCAGCCCAGCCCGTCCACGGATCAACCCGCCTACTGGCTGGCACGCGCCGCCCGATCGATCCCAACCATCACCGACCCCGCCGACCCCGACTACGGCCTGGTCACTCGCGCCGATGCGCTGTCAACGCTCGCACAGTCAGCCCACGAACTTTCCGACCCACAACGCTACGACCAAATGATCCAGGCGACACAGGAATGTATCTCAAAGATCAACGACATCTCGATGCGCGACGATGCCAACTGGTCGCTGGCCGAAGCGCTCTGCGTGGACGAGCGCTTCGATCAAGCCCAGCAAACCGTGGACGCGATCACCGACCCAGCTATCCGCGCGTTGGCCTTGATGACCACCGCCGTCGCGCACGCACGACTTGACCAACTAGACAACTATCACCGCATAAGTGACGCGGCCGAGCAAGCCCTCGCCGACGCGATTGCAAATGAGAATATCAACGACCCAAGCGACCCGATGATCGATGAGACAGGCTGGATGTGGTTCAGCCTTATCGAGGCCCGCCTACGAGCCGATGATGTGCCCGGCGCACTGGCCTTGGTGGATAAGCGCATCACAAACCCCGCCGACCGGGCCGCCGCCCTCGCAGCGATCGGCGAGAAACAAACCGCCCTCGGTAATAAGCAAGCCGCAACCGCCACGCTCGACCGCGCGCTTCAAGCACTGCGCCAGCTCCAGGCCATGCTCAACGAAAACCCCGACACACTGGTAGACATCGACACCGTTTACAACGCCCTCGCACCCGCCCACGCAGCGCTCGACCAACAGGATCAGACCAACCAGATGCTCGCCCGGATCGACCTGCCCGACCTCAAAGCAGAAGCACTCTCCGCCTGTGCTGTCTACCTTGATTCACACCACCACACCACGCGCGCACGCAACGCACTCGCCACAGCCCGAACCCTGCTCGATCAACCCGTCCATCCATTACTGATCAACCACTGGTCCTGGTTCGAGGTATCAAAAAACAGCACACGCGTCGGCGATATACAAGCCAACGCACAATGGATCGATTCCCTAAAAGACCCAACCACCCGCGCCCTAGCCGAGTTAGGGGCACTACGGGGTTTGATCGAACGCTCCAATCTCAACCCATAACATCAGCCGATGCTTGTCCCGCCGTATAATCCAGGCATGGACACACCCACCCTCAACCGACGCGAATTCCTCACGACCACCGCCGCCGTCACCGGCACACTCGCCCTCCCCGGCATCACCGGCCAAACACAAGCCGCTATACCACCCGCGACCCAGCCTCACACTTCTCAACCCGGGTCATTCGACTTCATCCACCTCACCGACATGCACGTCACCGCCCGGCGCAAAGGCGATCAAGGCTACCGCACTTGTGTCCAGTCAGTACGAGACATGAAGAACCAACCCGCCTTCGCGCTGATCGGCGGAGACATGGCGTTCGACGGCCTCTACACACCCAAAGATAAATACGTCGAACAGGTCCGCCTCTACAAAGAAATATCTGACGGCCTAAACATGCCGTACCACCACTGCATGGGCAACCACGACGTCCTGGGTTGGAGCGGTCGGCGAAAGGTCCAAGTCACCGACCCCGACTTCGGCAAAAAATACATCATGGACGCCCTGCAATGGGACAACCCTTACTACAGCTTCGACCACAACGGCTGGCACTTCGCGGTCCTGGACTGCATCTACCCAATCCAGCAAGACCACGGCCCGGGCTACGAGCCACGCATCGGCGACGAACAACTCGACTGGCTCGCCTACGACCTCGGCGCAGCGGGCGACAGGCCGAAAGTTGTCATGACCCACATCGCCGCGTTCTGTAACACCGCCCAGATCAAAGGCGACCCCACCGCCCCCGGCATGCCGCCGGGCATCGTCCTGCGCGACACCGCCAAACTCCAAGCGGTGCTCGAACGCCACAAGGTCAAGGCTCTATTGCAAGGCCACACCCACCGCCCCGAAGAGTACCGCTGGCGTGGCGTCTGGTACATCACCAGCCCCGCGGTCAGCGGCGCCTGGTGGGCCGGCGACTTCACCGGCGCAGGCCCGGGATACACCGTCTTTCACTGCGGCGAGGAGGGTGAATTGGCTTGGGACATGCTTCCGTACGACTGGGAAGCGCAACTCGAACCCGACGACGGCCTGGAGCGTGATCGCAACGCACAAACCCAGGCGAAGCGGGACGAGCAGGCGAAGCTACTGACGCTTGAGCGGGCGGGGCGGTGAAGGTGCGTGGGTGGCATCGAGGCGAGATATGATTCAGGAATGACAGCGACTAACGACTCATTTTCAGTTTGTCCACAACCGTGTTACGGTGGTAGAATACCTGTTCGCCAAAAGCACTCCTGACTGGATAAAGCACAATGTTGACTCAACTGAGAATTAAGACATTTCGCGGCATTTCCGGAGCTACTTTGGCGGATTTATCGCGTTTTAACGTAATCATTGGGTGCAATGGCTCGGGGAAGACATCAATTCTTGAGGCTGTAGCATTGGCGTCTAACCCACTCAATCCTGGATGGCTATCTACGTTTGGGAAATGGCGCGAATTGCCAGGAGTAAACGCCGAGAATACTGACGCACTGGTGTCTGCCTTCCCGACTCTTGATATTCAGAAGCCGATTGAACTGGAATATGAAGTTGCGGATAAGCCGGAAGTCTACACTTTACGTATGTCGGCCATTACGGGAGGAATTGTCTTCCAAGGAGATTCAGATCCAAGTTCTGATTCTACTTCATCATCAGCGCCCGATTCAAACCCGCAGTTAACTGGAATCATTAGTGAGTTGCTTGCTGATGGAAAGGGGTTGCATAAAGCAGAATTGACCCTTGTTCCACAGGGATTTCAAACCGCAGTCAAGGGGGTCAAGAAAAATAATTTTCTTGGCGCATTCTTTATTCATGCGCGAAGAGCGACCAGTCTAGGTGAAACTTCGAGAGCACTTACAGAGCTTTACTCACGCAAACAACAGAACGAATTCATCCGCGCCATGAGGAGCATAGAACCACGGCTTGAGAATCTGATTCCAGGGACTCGTCAAAACTCCCCCACGGTACTTGCGGATGTAGGTTTGCCAACTTTAATGCCAATCAACCTTTTGGGTGATGGATTTTGTCGGATTAGTTTGATGGTGACTGGTGCGGTGTTAGGCACTTCGAAATTGCTTGTAATTGATGAAATTGATTCAGGTCTGCATCACACAGTAATGGCTGACTTCTGGCGATCGCTAATGGATTTGACATCACTGTATGGCGTTCAAGTGTTTTGTACTACACACAACGAGGAAATGTTGCGGAGTACCCTGGAGGCGTTTGCCGATCAACCCGAGGCAATTCGAATTTATCGCATGGACCGATCATCTGATGGTAAGACCGGAGTTCAGCCTTACTCATATGACCTATTCAATAATGCTGATTCAGCGGGACTGGATGTGCGATGAAGAAACCATGGCAATTGGGCAGTCAGGAAATCAAGCAGCCCATCATAATTGCGGTGGAGGGCGCTGATTACTTTCATTTCTTAATGTCTCAACTCGACGGGCCGCCGGAATTTGAGAATGTTCAATTGTTGGACTTTGGGGGCGTGTCAGGTCTCAGTAGCTGGTTGACTGTTTTCAAATCGCTAGATCAGTCAAGAGTTACAGTCGAAAAACTGGGCGTAATCCGTGACGCCGAGGCCGACGCTACTGGTGCTGCTGAGCATGTGAAGTCTTGTCTGCGTAGCAGCGGCTATCCAGTTCCAAGCGGACCAGATGAAATTGCAACAGCGGTAAATATGCCGTCTACTTCTTTCCTCATTGTTCCTGTAGACCAACAATCTGGTTGTCTCGAAGATGCATGTTTGAATGCTCTTGTTGATGAAGAGATGGTGCCGTGTGCTGAGACATTTCTCGCATGTGTTGATCGCAGTAACAAGAATGATGCTTGGCGATCAAAGGTGAAGGCTCACGCCTTGATTTCTGGTAGCGATAAACCTGCGCTAACTCTCGGGCAGAGTGCAAGAGCAGGGCTGTGGGATTTTAATGCCCCCTCACTTAAGGCGATTATAGATTTTGTTCGTAAGCTATGCGCTTAGGCAATATTGTTAGGGGGGGATGTTCGTGTGTCTATTGAGTGTGTGAGACTGTTGTTTAGCAGGCGATCGTAGATCGCCGGTCTTATCCCTTGGAGCCAACGCGCGGATATGTGATCCGCCCCTAAACGGGGAGGCGCTGTGTGTGGAGGGGGGCAAACACGTCGCGCATAAAAAGCCCAAGGCTCTCACCTTGGGCTTTGTGTGATTGTTACTTGTGTAGTCGCGGTTTAGATCAACCCACGCTCCGCCAACCCATCCAGCAGAGCCTGTACCGACTCTTCGATGCTCAGCTCATGGGTCTTGATGGTGATCTCAGCCTTTTCAGGGGCCTCGAACGGGGCGTCGATCCCGGTGAAGCCTTTGATCTCGCCAGCACGGGCCTTCTTGTAGAGGCCTTTGGGGTCGCGTTCCTCAGCCTTTTCCAGGGAACAATCGACATGCACCTCCAGGAACGGGATCCCGGCATCGTCATGGAGCTTGCGGACCATGTCACGGGCTTCTTTATACGGGCTGATGAAGCTGGTGATGCTGATGATCCCCGAGTCAGCAAACAGCTTGGTCACCTCGCCGATCCGGCGGATGTTTTCGTCGCGATCCTCGGGGCTGAACCCCAGGTTCTTATTCAGGCCCATGCGGATGTTGTCGCCGTCCAGCCGGTAGGCGTGCTTGTCGCGTTGCAGCAGGACCTGCTCTAAGGCGACTGCCACGGTGGACTTACCGCTGCCTGAGAGGCCGGTCATCCAGAGGGTGCAGCCCTTTTGGCCCATGTTCTTCTGGCGCTCCTCAGCGGTGACGTTGCCTTCGTGCCAGGTGATATTCGTTGCTTTCTGCTCGGCCATGGATGGGTTTCCTGTGTGTGTGCCCGGGGGGAGTTAGTAGCAGGGTGAGAGGGGATCGTAGCGGATGTTCTCCCGCTTGCAATCCCCAGCCCAACCGGCTCCGCCTCAAATAACAGTCAAGAACTCTGAATAACCCACCATGCTTGTAATTCTGCAAAGCCACGGCTGCTAAAGGAGCCTCCGCCGGGGTTATTCAGAACTCCCATTCAGGACTCTTCCCGCCAGTCGAGCCTACACGCCCATGCACCGTCTGGCTCTACCAGCATCAACGTCGCGGTCCTTATCGGCCCGTCTCAATTCGGCGCAACACCCGCGCACCTTCCCCATCTTTACATCGCAAATAGAAGTTGATTACACGCACCCGCTTCGCCGATGGAAGTTAGGTGCGGCCGCACCCGCACGGCCACGACGTCGCCCACGCCGTTGAGTGATACGAGCCGATCCAGGAGTTTTTCTTATGCTTCGACGCGCCTTAGCTGTGCTGGTCTTCATCCTGACCTGCACCTCGGCAACCGCCGCCACCGTTAGCTTCAACGACCCCGGGCAGGACCGACAGTGGTATCTGGATGCCCTGAACTTCGGCGAAGCCTGGGCGCAAATCATCGACCTCCCCACACGCGGCAGGATCACCGTCGCCGTCGTCGATTCCGGGTTCGACATCGGTCACAACGACCTGCAACGCAACCTCGCCCTCGCCAAGGGCATCAACATCGTCAACGGCTCCAGCAACCTCAACCCCGTCAACCCCCACGGCACAGGCACCATCGGCCTGCTCGCCGCCACCAGCGGCAACGATAAAGGCATCACCCAGGCCGCCTGGACCGCCAAAGCCATCCCCATCCGTGTCAGCAACCGTAGAGACGGCGCCGCCTACACCACCGACCTCGCCAACGGCATCCGCTACGCCGCCGACAAGGGCGCACGGGTCATCAACGTCAGCTACTCAGGCGTACACCTGGGCGCTCTGCAAAAAGCCGCTCGCTACGCACAGAGTAAGGGTGCCGTCGTCTTCATGGCCGCCGGGAACGACGGCAGGAACCACCGCCGATGGCGCAACCACAAACAACTCATCGCCGTCGGCTCAACCAACCGCGACGGCAGCGTCTCCAGCTTCTCAAGCCGAGGTAAATTCGTTGACCTGGTCGCGCCGGGCAGTGATATCCTCAGCCTCACCACCAACGACCGCACACGCACCTGGTCCGGCACCAGCTTCGCCTCCCCGATCGCCGCCAGCGTGGCAAGCCTCATGCTCACCGCGAACCCGGAGTTAAGCCCCTGGCAGGTACGCAAACTCCTGGCCCTCACCGCACGCGACATCGGACCCGCCGGCCGCGACGACGCCTCGGGCTTCGGCCTGATCGACGCCAACGCCGCCGTCGCCGCAGCCATCGCCACCCAAGGCAAGTACACCGGCAGCATCGCCGGACGCGACATCCCGTTCGTATCCAGCAGCCTTGAGTCCTACTCGGGAATCCGACTGGTCAATCAGCTCCAGGACATCACGCAAATAACTCAACAAGCCGCCGGCCCCGAACCCGGCACGATCGTGATGATCCTCTGCGGCACCCTAGCCATCTTCGGCAGGCCCACCCGTCGCGCGGAGGTGATTGCGTGATCCATCCAAACACCTGGAACGACCAAGCCGACACCGGAACCTCAGAGTTTGCCATACACGCCGATAGAAATTCGACACGTCTGGACTCGGATGTGTTAATCCCGAGTGGAGATACCATGACCCCGCACATGCACGAACCCATCGAACACGCCTTGCGTCCGCTATTCGATGCGCTCCCGATCAACCGGGCCATGGATCATCTTGTCGTCAACGGCCAAGCACCCAGCCCGCACATCGCACTGGTGCAGCAGATTCTCAACGACCCCGCCCTGAAAGATAAACACACACTCGCCGCCGGGCTTTGGCTCTACGTTGACGATCTGCAACGCAGCCACACCGTCAGCCAAGGCCTCAACCGCCCGTCCGGCTCGTTCTGGCACGCGATCATGCACCGACGCGAAGGTGACTTCTCCAACAGCCACCACTGGTACCGCAAAGCTGGCCAACACCCCGTGTTACACCGCATCGACTCTGGCGGCGGTGGTGGGGGGGCTGGCACCGCGGTCGGCGCATACGAGCCACACACCTTCATCGACCGTGTCGATCGCGCCGTCGCCCAGCAAAGCGACTCGCCCGACCTCGTTGCCATGCAACGCCTGGAATGGGTCGCCCTTTTCGAGTGGTGCGTCGAACACCATTAGACAGAGCATTCTCAATCGATCTGCAGCGTCACGCTTCAACCGCGCCGCAGTTATGAATACCGCATTAGAATCCCAACAATAGCCCGCCAACAACGTCGGCGCGGTCCCCTAACATCACCACGCAGTAAAAACCCCACGCCTGATGGGCGTGGGGTTTGTTTTGCCCCGGAAAGGCTCCTGTAAATTCAATACCGGTTGTAGTGATGAAGATTCAGTCTGCAGTAGTGCGGCACCCACACCCGCTCGTAGTACCCCTCGCGGATAACCACCGTGTAGGGATATCCATCGTAGTCGTAGCGTGTCCCATATAACGGCGGGACCCATTGCGTGGTGTAGTACCCGCCCCTGCAACACGTGTGGCGCCGATGCCCGTGGTCGTAGTAATACCCCGACACATAGCGCGACCCGAAATTGATATTCAGGTTGAACTTCCCGTGGTTTTCGCGTCGTGAGTATGACCCGTACCCGCGGTTGTGTGATCGGCTGGTGTAGGTCTTTCTGCGATGAACCACCTTCTGGACCGGCCTGCTGTAATGGGTAGCCCGCGCTATGTAGTTGGATTTTTTGCGTAATGTTTGGGCACGATGGTCTAACTTGTGTCCACGTCGACGAAGATCCTGGCGGGCCTCTTTGGCGTGTTGTACGACACGCTGTTCTTTCCGCCGCACTTTTTGCTGACGCCCCCGCAGGTTTTTCTGTTGCGCGTTCACGCCCCAGTTCGATCCACGTTCCTGAACGACCACCCGAGCGGCAGCAGGGCGGCGTCGTGTTGTCTGCTGACTTGCACGTCGTTCTTGTGGTCGACGTTCGCGCGCCTGTTGCGGCGATCTTGCTTGGCGAGTTTGTGCCTGCTGTTTCTGTGACCGTCTCCCGTTGTCACGTCTTGCACTGGCACGCCGCTGCTGTGCGCGATTTTCATTCCGCTGCTTGGGTGCCCGCGCGTTGCCCTGGCGATGGTGCCCGCTTTCTTTTTGAGCCTGGCGCTGTCTGGGCCGATCGCCTCGCTTGCCTTTGTTCCGTGGCCCCGCTTCCGCACTCAGGGCTAGCACGGCTACCGCCAACACTGCGGCGGTCCATCCAACTCGCTTAGTGATCTGGGTCCTGGTCATGGCTGGCCTCCTTGTATTAGGTTTTCCCGTTTCCGCCCCGGCGAAGTGCCAAGGCTCCCGGCCAAAGCGTCACCCTTCAACGCTCTGTCCACTTCCAAGACCATGTACGACGGTTTTGATACGGATTATCGAGCTTGAATCATTCTAAATAATGATCCAGTAAGTAATAATGAAAATAATGAACCCGGTTAAAACCCGGCAGCCACAAAATCAGATCGATAGGTTGGCGAAAAAAACCTTTTAATTCTTAAACATCTAACTTATAATCAGTTACGCATTGGCTTGGGAACTTTCTACTAAGTCGTGCGTCAAAATCCGTAGGGTTTACACGTTGTATAGGTGAGGCAACCATTCTCTCACACAGGAGCAAACGTATGCGTGGCAAACGAATGACAAAATGGATCGCCCTGCTGGTCGTTGTTGCGATGTCGGCATGGCTGGTCAACCCGACTTGGGCTGAGTCCGGCTGCCACAAGATCAAAGGCAAGCCCGGCGGGTCCACCCAGAACATTCTGGTCGTCGACTCCCCATCCGGATAACCCCCGGCCCCCCGGATACGCCCCGGATACGCCCCGGATACGCCCCGGATAACCGGATCGCACTGAACTCTCTTTCGAGACGGACATGCCAACCACGGATCGAGCCAACCCGAACCCCACCACGCCCTTGAGCGTTGACCCACCACGTCAACGCCCACGGACGATCTATGTGGATTTCGCCAAGCTCGAATCCTCCCCAGCCGGCACCGACGCGATCCATGCCTACAAGCCTGCCGCTTCGCTGAAGACTTCCGGGAGAACCGGGGGAAGCGGGGGCAAAGGCACGCGCGTCACCACTGTCGAGGATGAAGTCAACGGGTTGCGTGTGAATGTTCAGGACGCCGCCCGTGCCGTATTGACATGGCTCGCATCGGTGACGCAGCACGACACCGATAGCAACCTGGATCGCATCCTTGACCGCTGCCTGCGACCAAGCGCAGACGCTTCGGAGGTCAACTACTCAGCCTTGGCTGGCGAGATCAACCAGTCGCTGAACATGGACCTCTCCGCCAAGCGTGTTCAGACCGCCATCCGCCATCTTCGTGAAGCTGCCAATAGCAGCAAAGCCTCAGCGAACGGCACCACTAAAGCCATCGACGCCCAGCCCACCATGACTCAGCGCTTCGATGCCCTATACGCCAAGCTCCAGACCAACCACGACCGCCTGCTTCATGGCCTCACTCAGGCAGACCACGCCTTCCGCCGCGCGATGGCCCACGACGTACTGGGCGTCCTGCGTGCCTCCGCCAGCCGACTCATCGATCGCAGCTTCGGCGAAGGCATCCCCCAGCACGTCGATCTCGACGCCACACGCCAGCGTTTCCTGGTCTTCATCCAGCACGCCGCCGACCGTGGCCTGGGCACCGATGATTCATCCACCCTCAACGAAGATATGGCCAAACTCCTCTCCGCCCTGCGGGACCACGACGGATCCGCCGAGGCTGATATGCAGTTAGTCGTCACCGGCGCAAACATCGTCGCCGACCTCGCCGGCCCCGATTCACTGCCCGGCCTGATGGCACGATTGAATATCCTCATGGTCGGTCGACCCATGCTCGAAACCGACTTCTTCATCACGCAGATGCTTACGCTCGCAGACGCCGCAGGCCAACTGATCGACGACAAACCCACCCGTGCCTACATGGGTTGGGTCCGCCATCAGCCAAACGACCGCCAGACCCCAAGCCCAAACCGCGTCCGCAGCTACTGCCTGAACAACGCCGCCACCCACATCCTCCAACGCCTGCACACCGGCAAACTCACCGGCGCACACTGGTTCGACACCGCCCAGCAATGTTTCGACACGATGAAAAAACACGACCGCGGCTTCCAACTCCTCAAGACCACCGAAGCCATCATGCTCTGCGTGTTGGCGGAATTGACGGATAACACCGAGCCTGCACGAGACTTCTTTAACCGCCTGGGACGGGATAAATCACTCGACCTGCTCTGCGATCTTCGAAAATTTGATAACAGCGACGCGCTGAATCGCCTGGTCCGCCGTGGCGCGATCGCCGTCCACCCCTCGCTCAAAGGCCAACTCCTGGTCCTGCCAAACTGAGTAATATAGTTTTTTGTTCTTTTTATATCTAGCTCCGCGTGGAAACGCGGGGCTGAATAGGATTACACCAATCCCGAAAAGAACTCGTGCGTCAGTTAATAGTACCGTCCCACGTTCAGGAGAACGTGGGCTTCACAGACGCGCGAGTATTTAACGGGATTGGTATTATGTCCTGCTCACACGCACGGATCAATCGTCATCAAGAATCTCAACTAAACCCCAGCCAACCCAGCACCTTCCCCGTCAGCCCAAAATTGCTCCACACGATCATCACGTCATACAGCGCGTGCGTCCCTGCAACCACCCCGAAACCCCGGATCACATAAATCAACGCCAGGTAAACACCCGCCAGCGTAAAGAACGCGAACCGCCCCCAGTCAAAATTCTCTAGCGTGAATCCCACCCAAGCATCCGGCGTCACACGCACGAAGTGATACAACGCAAACGCCACCGCA
>JAJRRS010000159.1 GCA_024279275.1 Planctomycetota bacterium
ATCCAGATGCACATCCCGCTGCGGGTACGCAATTGTGATCTCGCCCTCACGGCAAAGCTCATCAATCCGGAATCGCACATCGCTCTGGATCTTGCGCAGGTCCATAGGCCGCTTGATGTTAGCCCAGAAATAAACCTCAAAAACAAGTGCGTTGTCACCAAAATCCTGAAACAGAACGATCGGCTCAGGGCGTTCGTGGATCAGTGTGTGTTCATCGACCGCCTGCCTCAGGAGTTTGGCGACATGGTCCGTTGCCGTCCCATACGCGAGGCCCACCACCACCGACCCGCGCACCGTCTTGTTCGATAGCGTCCAGTTAATCACCGGCTGCTCAAGAAAGTGGCTGTTAGGCACAAGGATATCCACCCCATCGCTTCGGCGGATGTGCGTGCAACGATTATTAATCGCATCGACCGTCCCCTCGTGTTCCCCAGCCTGAACGATGTCGCCCAGGCGGATCGGCTGCTCCAACATGATGATCAGACCGGAGATCAGGTTATTGAATAAGGTCTGCGCCCCAAACCCGATCCCGATCGCCACCGCACCACCCAACACCGTAAAGATCGTCGTCGGGATCCCCGCGATCGGCATGGCCGCCAGCACGATGATGACCACCAGCGCATTAAACACCACCGTCTGGATCACCGCCGCCGCGTGCGAGTCGATCCGATGGATCTTCGCTATACGGAAACGCACCACCCGGGCGATCCGCTTGCTGATCCATATCCCAAAAAGGATAATCAACATCGCCAGGACAAGCTGGTTCAACACGATCGGGTCGCCGCCCGCACTAAATAGCTCGGCGTCCCAGATCGTCAGGAACACCCGCGTCACGCTCCACTGTTCAGCGTCAACTCCGTCCGTACCTATATCTTGTGGCCCGGGCTTCAGAAGCGGTTTGTTTGCCCCAACCACACTCCCGGCCAGACCCCCAGCCACCGGCTCATCCAGCACCGGCGGCGCCTCGATCTCAGCCCCCGCCTTCTCGACAGGCTGAACAGATTCAGTAGCGGCCCCAGCCTCTTGCGGTTGAGCGGCTACGAACTGAACCGCCGCCAGGCACAGCCAGCCGCAGCAGACCCATGCTAAAACCTTGGCAGATAATCCAGGCGTGTAGGGTGTCGTTTGTGGTTTCATCTCGCATGGTTATAGCCGACGCCGACGCGGGTTGAAAGATCGGCACGATCGTTGGCCTCGTTCGGTGTTAGAATCCCCGCCATGCCAACCGTCGAAGTGGACAGCCTGAGCAAAACCTTCGCCGTCGCCGACAAGCAGCCCGGGATGCTCGGCACCCTGCGCCACTTCGTCAAACGCAAGTACCGGATGATCCAGGCGGTCAAGGGCGTGTCATTCGCCATCGAGCCTGGCGAGGTCGTCGGGTTCCTCGGCCCAAACGGTGCTGGCAAAACCACAACCCTCAAGATGCTCACCGGCCTGATCCACCCGACCGCCGGCAGCGTCCGCGTGCTTGGCCAAGTCCCCTTCAAGCGAAAACCCGATCTGCTCAGACAGATCACCCTGGTCATGGGCCAGAAGCAGCAGATGATCTGGGACCTCCCACCGATCGAGTCGCTGCGCGTCAATGCTGCGGTCTACGACATTCCCGAAAGCGAAGCTAAACGCCGTATCGATGAGCTGGCCGACATGCTATCCATCGGCGATGAACTGACCCGCCCGGTGCGCAAGCTCTCCCTGGGCGAACGCATGAAGTGCGAACTCATGGCCGCCCTCCTGCACCATCCCAAAGTCCTGTTCCTTGATGAACCCACACTGGGGTTAGATGTCAACGCACAAACCGCGGTGCGAAATTTTCTTCGTGACTACAACCGCAAGCACGGCGCATCAATTCTGTTGACCAGTCACTACATGGCCGACATCACCGCGCTCTGCGACCGGGTCGTGATGATCCACAAGGGTGGGCTGATCTATGATGGCAGCTTGGCCGACATCGTTCAACGCTTCGCCCCGTTCCGCGAGGTGAAGGTCGAACTCGGTGGCGATGTCGATCACGACACCATGCAACGCTACGGCGAAGTCGAATCCATCAATGGCCGAATCGCACGCCTGTTAATCAAACGCGACGACCTGACCGCCACCATCAACCGCCTGCTTGCCGACCTGGATGTCACCGACCTCACCGTGACCGACCCGCCTATCGAAGAAGTCATCGGCAAAGTCTTCGACGACGGCGCAACTGGCAATGACACCAACACACCGACCGTCGGGACGGTACAGCCATGACACAGGCATCGACCGCAACCCTGATCGGCTGGCCACGCAAGCTGCGCGTGCTGTTCAACGTCCACTACGCCGAGATGATGGAGTTTCGTGCTGAGATCGCGCTCTGGGCAGTCGCGACGATGCTGCCGTTAATCATGATGGGCGTCTGGGCGCAAGCGGGGGAGTCCGGCCTGTTCCCCATCACCCGCGTCCAGGTCTTCCGCTACTTCATCGTGGTGTATCTGATCCGACAGGTCACCATCGTCTGGACGATCCACCACTTCGAGTTCCTGGTCGTCACCGGCCGACTCAGCCCGATGCTGCTGCACCCGATCGACCCGTGCATCCGCTTCATCCTCATGCACCTGGGCGAACAACTGACCCGCCTGCCCTTCGCCGCCGCCATCGTCGGCCTCTTCCTGTTCCTCTACCCCGAGACAATCACCGGCGGACCCGAAGGCACACTCTGGTGGCCCGGCTTACAGAACATCCTCCTCGCTATCGTCGCCTGCTACACCGCCTTCATCCTCCGCTTCTTCATGCAGTACGCCCTGTGTATGGCCGCCTTCTGGCACGAACGCGTCGCCGCCATGGATGCCATCCTCTTCCTCCCCTACATGTTCTTCTCCGGCCTGATCTTCCCCTTCCAAGCCCTCCCCGACCCCCTACGCGAAATCCTCCTCTGGACCCCTTTCCCCTACATGGTCTGGTTCCCCGCCACACTCATCGTCCACGGCGAAGCACCGATCCTCCGCGGCTTCCTCATCATGTTCGGCTGGACCGCCGCCTTCTTCATCCTCTACCGCTACCTCTGGCACAAAGGCCTTAAACACTACTCCGCGATGGGAGCTTAAATGGATTGATGATTTGAGATTTATGATTGATGATGTCAGATACTTCATCGATGCACGACCTCAAACAAATCATAAATCATCAATCCCAAATCATAAATGCCGCGCTACTTCAACATCCTCCGCATCTTCTGGTCCGCCTCGATCTCCGCCGAGATGGAGTACCGCCTCAACTTCATCATGGCCGCACTCTCCAGCGTCATGACACTCGCCGGCACCGTGCTCATGCTCTTCCTCTTCTACCGCACCGGCTACGAAATGGGCGGTTGGCCGTGGCGCGACGCGCTGGTAGTCGTCGGCATATTCACCTTCCTGGAAGGCACACAGTCCGCCTTCATGACCCCAAACCGCACCCGCGTCACCGAACACGTCCGCGAAGGCACACTCGACTTCATCCTCCTCAAACCCGTCAATAGCCAGTTCTGGCTCTCAGTCCGATCGATCTCGCTATGGGGCGTCCCCAACATCCTGATGGGGCTGGCGATCGTGGCCTACGCACTGATTACCCGGGAAACCTTGCCACACCTCGCAGGCGTTTTGCTCGGCTGCATCGCACTGCTGCTCGCCGTCCTCATCCTCTACAGCCTCGGCTACCTCCTGAGCACCATCTCCATCTGGTATATCAAGCTCTACAACATAACCATGGCCATGCAGGCCCTCGTCGAAACAGGCCGATACCCCATCACCGCCTACCCCGCCGCCTATCAAGTCTTCTTCACCTTCGTCCTCCCCGTCGCCTTCATGACCACCGTCCCCGCCCAACTCATGACCGCCCGTGGCGGCGCGGGTTGGCTGCTGGGCGCGGCCGTCGTCGCCGCTCTATTATTGATGCTGTCCATTGCTTTCTGGCGGTTTGCGTTGAGGTACTATACGAGTGCGTCGAGTTGAATCTACACGGTCGGGCATCTGACGCTTGGGAAGTAACGGCTCCAAAGTGAAGTGAAAAAGTCGGAAGGCGTTATTTCGCCGTCAGTCCGTTTTCTCTATATTTTTCTTTGCTTGAAGCGACAGCCGATCTCTCTCCTCTCCTTTCCTTCTCAAGCAGCTCACGGCTGTTCGATTACGATCGCCTTCGAATCATTAAGGTGCATCCAACGCTCAGCACGGCCAATGTTGCGGGCTCAGGGACCGTGGTGGCGTCGGAGGCCAGGGTGAGGGAATCTCCGTCGGCCGATGACAGACTCATACTCGAGAGTGTCGGGTCTAAGGCGCCACTGAGGAACAGGTCGTGCGTATTGTCGTTGAAGATGGTGGAATAGATGACCAGGGCGGTGAGCATCCGTCCTCGCTGATTCGGGTGCGATTTATCGCCGGAGTGCAGG
>JAJRRS010000160.1 GCA_024279275.1 Planctomycetota bacterium
CCTAAGCAACCGTATCTTCGCTGATCAGGACGAACTGTGGGACGCATGCGTGGTGGCCTGGAACCACCTGGGTCCCCAACGCCTGGCCAGCATCTGCCACACCGATTGGGTCGCGCTGGAATTAAGATGAAGGCGTATTATCGGCCCCTTATGTTCTCACCCCAACCACCCATCAGGATCGGATGTTTTGCATGGCCAATTAAATCCCCCCCCCAACACCCACCATGACAAACCGCGCTTGCGGTTTAGCGCCCCAATTCCCAGCTAATGGCTAACAGCTATCCCCCAAAATGATTCAGAAATATCCCCGCCGCGACCGCGACATTCAGCGAATCGACCCCCGCCGACATCGGGATCATCACCTTATGGTCACACAGATCAACCCAGCACCGCTCCAACCCGTCCGGCTCATTCCCCAATACCAACGCAACACCCCGCGACCCCGCCGGCCCCGCCGGACGCTCAAACGTAGCCAGGGCCTGCGAATCCTCATCCAACGTCGCCGCAACCAACACCATCCCCTGCGTATCCCGCAGATATTTCAGGTCGTCCGCTAACGCTCGTGACCGAACAATCGACAGCCCAAACACCGACCCCATCGACACACGGATCACCCGCCGGGTAAACGGATCACACCCGATATCACTTAGCAGCAGCCCGTCAGCGCCCAACCCATGCGCCGCACGAATAATCAGCCCAAGGTTCTCAGCGTTGCGTATCTCCGGCAGCACCACCAGCGTCCTGGCCGGCAGCAACGCATCCACCGCCAACTCATCCGGCCGCACCCCACACGCCAGCACACCTAAATGAAACGAAAACCCCACGACCTGCGACAACAAATCATTCGGCGCGACATAGATCGTTGTTCCGCCGGGGACTTCATCAGCCCAAGAAGCAAGCCGATGCTCCGCGATCAGCAATGAATCCACCCGGTACTTCGACGCCAGTAGTCGGCGAACCGTGTGTTCCCCCTCACACACAAACAGCCCCAGTTCCGCAGCAAGTTGGCGGTCCTTCAGCGCGGTGTAAGGCCGAAGCCGTGCATCATCAACATCACTGATAGGGTTCACATTCGCGGGCGTCTTAGTTCGCCTCTACTTCGACCGGGTCTCGGCCTTCCAACATCGCCGCCAGTTGTTCGCGCGGCGTGGGGTCAGCCTTCGCGTCATGCCCGTTACCATTACCGTTCTCACCCGTCACCACCGCCACAGCCGTTTCAGGCTCCGCCTCCGCAACGACAGGTTCGGACGCCGATTCCGCCACCAGCCCGGGGGCGGGCACGGGTTCAGGCAGCGCCTCGGCTACAGGCTCGGGCGTCGGCACCTCCGCCTGCTCAGATTTCACTTCGCGGTCCAGCTTATTCTGCTCTTTCACCGCGTCATCTGAAATCCGTCCGTCATGGCTGACCTGATCGAACCTGACAGACACACGCTTGGAGACGCCTCGCTCCTGCTGAGTGATCCCGTACAACACGTCGCACATCTGCATCGTCCGCTTGTGGTGCGTGATAACGATGAAGTGCGACACATCCAGGAAGCTCTGGATCACCTGCGTGAACCGCTCGACGTTCGCCTCGTCCAGCGCGGCATCCACTTCGTCCAGGATCGCGTAAGGCGAAGGCTTGGTCTTGAAAATCGCCATCAATAACGCAACCGCAGTCATCGTCTTCTCACCACCTGAAAGCTGGCTGATCGAGCACGGCTCCTTGCCCGGGGGCTTGGCCCGGATCTCAATCCCGGATTCAAGCACATCGATATTCCCATCCTCATCCGGCTGCAGGAACAAGTCCGCACGCCCACCGCCGAACAGCTTGCGGAACAGCCCATCCTGCCCAGCGAAGTTCTCTTTGATCGTGTTGAACGTCTCCTCGAAACGCTTGCGGGAGTCGTCGTTGATCTGCTGGATCAGCGATTCAAGGTCGCTCTTCGCCTGCGCGATGTCCGACACCTGATCCGCCAACTCGTCCTGCCGACCCTCCAACTGGTCCTGCTCGGCAATCGCATCGACGTTCACCGTCCCCAGCCGAGCGATCTTGCCACGAAGCTCGTTGATCTCGGATTCGACCGTCTGCCAGTCGATGTTAAACCGATCCGCCAGATCGACCTGCGCTTCGCCATCGGATTCGGCTTCCACCTCGGACGTGTCACCGTCAAGCGCACGCAGCGCGTCCTGGTCTTCCTCATCACCCCCGGCGTCCGCATCACCAGGCTCGCCGTGCGCCGAAACACCCGCCAACACGCGGGCATACGCCTCGGCCACATCCAGGTCTAACTGCTCCTGGCCACGCTGCCTGACACTGTCGGATTTGACCTCCAACTCGCGCTGACGAACCTGCAACTTATGCAACTCCCCGTCGGCCCGCTCGACCTCGCCACGATGGGCCTGCACCTGCGACTTCAACTCAGCAAGCCCAGCCTCCGCCTGCTCGACCTTCCGCTGCGCCAACTCGCACTGCGTGATCAACCCATGCAACTGACGGTCCGCCAACTCGGCCTGCTCAACAGCCTGCGCCTCGGTCTGCTCAAACTCCGCGATACGCTCGTGGTAGCCCGAGAGCTGATCTTCAATTAGTTTCCGCTGACGATCCACATCCGCCGACGCGATCTCAACCTGCCGAACCTGTCGCTGCGCCGAAGCCAACTGCTCAGCGATCTTGCCGGACTCAATCCGCACCGCCGTCACCGCTTCACGAGCCGCATCAGCCTGGGCCGCCAACTCATCAATCTGCGACTGGGCCGAATCGATACGCTCCTGACGCTCAGCGGAATCCTGCTCAAGCCGCTGGGCCTCGGTCTTGTGCCCGGCACGTTTTTCGTCGGCCTCCGAAAGCTGTCGATGGATCTGCTCGGTCTCCGCCGCAAGCACAGGCTGCTCACGCTCAAGCCCCGCGATCTGGTCGTCCAGCACCTCCAGCTTGCTGCCCAACTCCGCCGACATCGACTTGGCTTCATAGATCGACTGCCGCAGATCGTTGCAGACCTGCTCCGCATGCGCCGCCTGATCCGAAAGCTGCGAAAGTGATTGCGTGTCTTTGGCGATCGACTCATCCAACTCACCGATCTGAAGCCGAAGCAGTGCCAACTCGCTTCGCCGACTGATCAGCCCCCCGGCGGCTCCGCTTAACGGCCCAGCGAACACCCGGCCATCCGCCTCCAACAACTCGCCCGTCTCCGTCACAAACCGGCAACCATCAGGCATCTGCGCCCGTAGCTCCATCGCCAGCGTCAGATCTTCAACAATAAACGTCCGCCCCAACAGACGCCAGACCACCGGCCCAAGCCAATCCGGAAAACGCACCAGATCAACCACAGCCGTCAGCTTGACGAACCTGCCCTCCCCAACCTTGCGCATCCCCGACCCGACCTGCTTAGGCAGCGGCGGATGATCCAACGCAACAAAGGTCACACGACCCGCCAACGATTCAATCGCCGTCTTCCCCCCATTATCCGAACAGATGTCCGTCAATTTATTAACGATCAACGCCTGCTGGTATTCCCCAAGCGCGGCTTCAACAACCGCCGCACGCTCCACACCGGTTTCCAAAAGCTCAGCCAACAGCCCGCGCACAAACCCAAACGTGTTGCGATCTTCCCCATCCTGCGAAGCGGCACGCGCAAGCACCGCCTTCACCGGGTCGGCCACGCCCTCCTGCTTGTCCTGCATCTCCTGCAGCAAACCCCGACGCGACTCCAAGCCCGAACGCTTCTCCTTGGCATCGCCCAACCGCTGGGTCAGCCCGCGTTGCTCAGCATCAAAACGCTCCGCCAACTGCTTCTGCTGATCGAACTGAACCGTCTCCTCTTCGAGAAGCCCCCGGACCTCAACCCGCTTGGCGGTCGCGGCGTCCCGGGAACTCAGCAGTTTTTCCAACTGCTCCGCCACCGTCCCCGCCCGCTCGTTGAGCTTCTCGCGGGTCGAAACAAGGCTGTTCTCAAAGGCGTCCAGCGAGTTGATCTCGTTGTGCAACTGTGACGTGCGGCGCATCAGGTTGATGATGCCCGCCTTATCATCTTCAAGCTGGGAACGCTTCTCGTTCAGATCGTGCTGCAACTCGCTGTGTTCACGCTGCGCGCTTTGCAGACGCGATTCACAGTCGCCCTGCTCGCCAACGAGTTTTTCAACCAGCGCCGCCTGCTCCTCTTGGTCGGCTGCCAACTTCTCACGGCTGACGGTCAACTCCTCGAAACGATCGGTATCGCGCTGCGTCTGTTTGCGGGCCTCTTCCAGTGACGAGCGGGCAAAACTGATCCGCTGCTGCGCCTGGTCTTTCTGTGATTGCTGTTCTAATCGATCGTGGTCGAGCCGCTTCTGCTTGGCGAGGATCGATTGCTGTTCAAGCTCAGCATCGGCGATCGCCTCTTCTCGCTCGTTGAGCTGACGGGCAGCAGCGGCGCGGTCGGCCTCCGCCTGCTCGAGCAGCTCGTTAAGATCGTCCAATTCGGTCTGTAGCTTGTGATACTCAGCCAAGGCATAACTAAGCTGCAACTCACGCAGACGCGCGTTGTGTTCCTGGAACGACCGCGCCCGAGCCGCCTGCATCTTCACGCTGCGCAGCCGACGCTCGGTGTCTTCCAAACGCTGGCGAACCATGTCCAGGTTGCGCTCGGTGCGCTCGAGTTTGCGGATCGCTTCTTTCTTGCGGGCCTTGAATCGGCTGATCCCCGCAGCCTCCTCGAAGATCGACCGACGCTCCACCGCGTTGGATTGCAGCAGCACATCGACCTTCCCCTGCTCGATCACCGAATAAGCGTCGGTCCCGATCCCGGTATCCATGAATAGCTCACGGACATCACGCAGACGCACCCGCTGGCTGTTCACCAGGTATTCGCTTGTGCCGTCCCGGAAGAGCTGACGGGTCACCGCGACCTCGTCGTGATCCAGTGGCAAATGGCGTGTGCCGTCGGCCCCGGGGGTATTCTCAAAAGTAAGCGTCACCGACGCCATACCCGACGGCTTGCGGTTCGCTGACCCGTTAAAGATGACGTCCATCATCGCGCCGCCACGCAGGCTCTTGGCGGATTGCTCCCCTAGCACCCACTTGATCGCGTCAACGATATTAGACTTCCCGCAGCCGTTCGGCCCGACGATCCCGACCACCGGGGCGTCGAACGCGATCTCGGTCTTGTCTGCGAAAGACTTGAACCCCGCCAGAGTTACCTTCGCTAAGCGCATATGATCGACCTCCATGTCGATATAAGTTTCATCGTCAACCGATCCTCCCCGGCTCCAAAAGGACCGGCTAATTCTGGCCCCGCCGACAAGGCGCGGGCCGATACTCTCCCCAAGCACATCATCATGGATCGGGGTTCCTTAGTCTACCTGCTGATTGTATTTAGTGCTTCACCCGGCCCTAAGGAACTCTCAGGACGGACCGCCACCGGCTGATCCCCGCCCCCCTCGCCTGGCAACTGCGTTACGCCCCCCAACCCCCCCGGTTCCCTCGGCCCGGTCTCCGGCCGCACATCCGGGGTCTGAGAATTTTCCAGTTCCGCAATCTGCCTCGCCAACGGGCTGATCAAAACCTCGATCGGGGCATCCACATCGCCGCGTCGGCACATCTGATAAACCACATCCACCACCTGGCTATACGTCAGGCCCAACCCCTCATTAGGCTGCTCGATCGTGGGCTTGTGCCCAAGCAGATAGATCAGTGTCTTCAGGTCCGGGACCGCCTTGAGCTTCACAGGCTCCCGACGACCGCTCACAGCATCCACCCGCCCCCCGCCCGGTGGCTGGTAGAAAATCTCCATGTAGCCCTCGCCCTGCTTCGCCGAAAGCATCAGCCGGTTGTCCCACATACGCGACAGCATGTTTTCCTTAAACCCCAGCCCCGGGCCGAAGATCACGATCCGAGGCACACCCACCTGTGTGATATACACAAGCGGCCTCTCGCTGGGAACCGTGTCGATGACATACTTGATCCCCGTGCCCCGATCGTCCGCCACCGCCACCCGCCCGTTGGTGACTACCCGGTCGTTGATGGTCGCAAGTGATTCATACGCCGTAACCCGCACCGCCGTATCTTCGTCATCCAACAGTTTTTTAAGCGTGCGCGCCCCGTTCAAGGACCGGGGAAGCATCACCAGCGTCCGCGCAACCCGTTTGCGGATCGCAGGATCTAAATCTTTGGCCAACTCCGACAGCGACTGGCTCGCACGCTCGTCCCCAAGCCAGGCCCCCGCCTCCAGCGACGCCAGACGCACCGACATCTGCCCGTGATAGTAAGACTCTCGAAGCACCTCCACCACAGGCCGACCCATCGAACGCCACGCCAGCGTCACCGCCTCCTGCGTCTCCGGCCGCTCCTCAAGCACCTGAACCAACCGACGCACCTGCTGAGCCTCAAAACCAGGCCCCATCTGCAAGTACTGATGCATAATCAGGTCGATCAGCCCCGCTGGATTATCCGCAAACCGTGGCGGAACATGGATCTTGATCAGTTGGTCTGTCATCGGCTTAGCCAGCGGCTTCTTGTCCGTCGTCATGCCGAACCGCTCGTTGATCCGATCCGCAATCGCCCGACTGCGCGTGTAGCTCGACTGGTTCAACACCAGCTCCAAATCACGCGCCGCTGTCACCAGCCCACCCGCAACAATCATCGCCTGCTGACGACCAAACTCCTGAGCCTCCCCCGTGTCAGCCCCCTCGTGATAAGGGTTGTCGTAGATCGGCCCATTCGCCTTCGCCTGCTCGTGCAGAAACTTAAACGCCTGACCCGTGCCATTGATCCCAAGCGTTGATGTCCACAGCGTCCCCCCCGCCAGGCTCGTCGTCTGAGAGTCCACCGCCGTCACCAGCACATCAAACCGCAAGCCCGGCGAAGCGCCCGCCGGGATAAACCCGTCGATACGCACCACCGACGTATTCGCATCCGCAAGCACACGCTCAGGCGTCATACTCAGCGTATTCATCCGGGCACTGCCCAGACCGTACTTCTTCATCTGATTAATCAACGCCTGCTTAAGCACAGGCGGGGCATTGGTCGAGCCTGTGCCATTGAGATTCACCACGATCCCGTACCCGTTGACCAGAATCGCCCGCTCCGTCCCCGACCGAAGCCGAACCAGAGAACCGATCGTCCCACGCAAATACGCAGACCCCGTATACGTCGGCGCAGGTGCCCCACCCGGCGCCACCCTCGGCCCCGTCGGCGTCTCACAACCCACCACCATCAACCCACACAAAACCAACCCAGCCAACACCGTAGTGCCGCGCCGCCATCGAATAACCCGTCGCCAGCCGCCAGCCGCTGGCGGGCAGACGTTACTTCGTCGTTTATCTGTCATGGTGATCCTGTCGGTAGTTACAAGTGGATCAGGAGGGTCCATATTGTCCGCTTTGAGGCCCCCCGGGTCAAGCCCTAAATCCACCCATAAGCCTCACCTCACCACACCCATTCTCATCCCCCAGACCCCCAACCCGCGCCCAACCCCCGCTTGCGGTTTAGCGCCCCCTTTCCCCCTCAGCAACCAATCCCTCACGCCAGAACATCATCAATCATCAATCCCAACTCATCAATCCCCCTCCCACCCACACTGTTACACTATGCACCATGCAAGACGACATCGACCACGTCCTGATCGACCGCCACGCCATCAGCAAACGCCTGGACGAGCTGGCCAAAACCATCGCCGCCGACCTGCTCGCCGAAACCAAAGAGGGCCCAGGCGAAATCACTCTCGTCCCCATCCTCACCGGCGGCATCATCTTCCTCGCTGACCTCATCCGCAGGCTCCCCATACCCATGCAGATCAGAGTCATGAGCGTCACCAGCTACCCAGGCACCGCCACCACCAGCCGAGGCGCAAGCATCGAAGCCCAACTCACCAAGCTCCCCGAAGACCTCAGCAACAACCACGTCGTCGTCATCGACGACATCCTCGACTCGGGCAACACCCTCCGACTCGTCAAAGAAGTCATCCAGAAACGCAACCCCATCAGCCTCCGCACCTGCGTCCTGCTACGCAAAAAAATACCCTCAGCCATGAGCTTCCACGTCGACTACGCCGCCTTCGACATCCCCGACGAGTTCGTCGTCGGCTACGGCCTGGACTACAACGACTACTACCGCAACCTCCCCGATATCGTCACCCTAAAAAAACACGTCTACGCACAAACCTGACCGACATGGATACCAATCAACATTAACCGTCACATCCTGGCTTGCCGTTTAGCGGCGGATCAAAGATCCGCGTGTTCTCACACCTGACACACAAACCACCCACCCCATGACCCCCACCGCCACCGAACCACCCCCTGGTAAACACCGCCGAACCCCGGCCACGCCCCACCACCGCCTCGCCGAAGGACTCACCGGCGAAACCGGCGCCGACCAAGCCGCCGCACGCGCCGCTGGCATGCTCCCCACCGAACTCCTCCAGCCAGGCGAAATCATCGTCCTGCTACTCAAACCCTCCGCATGGTTCATCCTCCTGGCACCCCTACGCACACTCACCACCATTGTCGTCTTCGCCCTGGCACTCAACACAGCAAACACCTACCTGACCCTCAGCCTGGGTAGACAAAATATCCTCCTCGCCGCGCTCACACTCATCCTCCTGCGACTCTTCTGGCAGTTCCTCGAATGGCTCTCCCGCGTCTACGTCCTCACCGACCGCCGAATCATCTCCGTCGCAGGCGTCCTCCGCGTCCGCGTCTTTGAGACCCCCCTACAAAAAATCCAACACACCAACCTCCTGTTCAGCCTCCGCGAACGCTTCTTCGCACTAGGCACCATCGCCTTCGCCACCGCAGGCTCCGCCTTCTCCGAATCATTCTGGCTCATGCTCAGCAACCCCCTGCAAGTCCACCAGAAAATCGTCCAAATACTCCACCGCTACCGGTAGCAAACCCCACTCAACCCACCGCCTTTAGCCGCTTGCGGCTTCGCGATTGAATATTCACCCCCCCGCACATCCGCTTGCGGCTTCGCGATTGATTATTTACCCCCCAGCACAGCCGCTTGCGGCTTCGCACTCCCCCACTTCAGCATCAATACCGCCCCGCCGCCTTCAACCGCTTCACATAAGGCGAATTCGGGCTATGCCCCGGATGCAACGGCCAACCGTCATACTCACTCACAAACCCCCACTGCTGTTCCTCACCACGCATCTTCACCGGATTCTGCCGCACATATCCGATCGTCCTGCGGATGTCCTCCGGGTGATCCAAAAATACCTTCCAACCCGGCCCACCCCAAATTGGATGATCGCTTAAAAACCGCCCAGCAGCACGAAGCCGCAGGCGGCTTTGATCTTGAAAATTCTGAATCATCTCTTCCGCAACATGCTTGTGCTTGCGGATCAACAAGTGAACGTGATCGGGCATAATCACTGCGGCGTAACAGGTGTAACGTTGAGCCCTGATCGTATCCGCAAAAGCCTGAGCAATCGTATCAACACACACTCGATCGAACGTCCGAAGCGGGTGCTGGAGCTTGCTTCCCGCACGTTCGTAAAACTCTCGTATCTCGCGCGACGCGGGCTGCACCCGCTTACGCCCGTAATGCAACTCTCCCAGATCCGCCAATACATCTGATCCAATATCCCTGGACATGCTGCCGCGTGGGTCGTTGGGCAGCCACCACCCGTACGCAGTCCAGATCAAATGGTAAGCAATGACAATAGGACGAGTCTGGACATCCACGCCGACAACCTCCCGGTTAAGACGCGAAGCCGCAAGCGGCTCACCATTTCAGCCGCTTGCGGCTTCGCACGGCTCACTCAACCCCGCACCCGCGCCGAATGCGCGTGACCGTCCAGCCCCTCCGCCTCCGCCATCCTCGCCACATGCTCAACCGCCAACGCCGGCATCCCATCCCGATACGCCACCGTCCCCGTGCGTTTCAAGAACGTGTACACACTCACCCCGCTGGTAAACCGTGCCGTCGTCCCCGTCGGCAAACAGTGGCTCGGCCCCGCGTAGTAATCCCCAGCCGCAACAGGCGTGGTATCCCCAATAAACACCTCCCCCGCATGACGAACCTTCCCCAACAGCGCATCGGGATCAGCCACCGCCAGATTCACATGCTCCCCCGCAAACAGGTTCGCCACCGCAGCCGCCTCATCAATACCCTTCACCAGCACCGCACACGACTCGTTCTCCAACGCACGCACAATCGCGTCCCGGCGTTTGCGATCGCCCAACTGATTCTTCACCTCAGCCACGATCCGCTCCAACACCTCACGCGACCAAACCACCAAAAAACACTTCCCCGGGTCGTGCTCCGCCTGCGCAATCAGGTCCGCAGCGATCCGCACCGGGTCCGCCGACTCATCCGCGATCGTCACGATCTCACTTGGCCCATAAAACCCGTCGATCCCCACCGTCCCCGCAACCTGCGCCTTGGCCAACTGCCCATACACATTCCCCGGCCCAGCAATAAAATCCACCGCCTCAACCGTCTTGGTCCCAAACGCCAACGCACCCACCGCCTCCGCGCCACCCACACGATAAACCTTATCAATCCCCAACAAATGCGCAGCAGCCAACACAATCGGCGATATATCCTCCGGCCCATCCGTGTCTTCACTTCTTCTTGTCGGCAACGGGTGCGCCACACTGATACGCCCAGGATCAACCCCCGCCACAATCGCCGGCACCGCCAGCATAATCAACGTCGAAACCAACACCGCCGTCCCCCCCGGCACACACAACCCCACACTGTCAACAGCCGTAAACTTCAACCCAAGCTCCGCCCCACCAATCGTCACCGGGGCAACATCCTTAGGCATAACGTGCTGCTGATACGCACGCACCTGCGCAATCGCCATCTTGATCGCATCCAACAAATCCGCATCCACCTGCCCCGCCGCACCCGCCAACTCGTCAGCAGACACCCGCAGACGATCCTGCGTGAACGATGGATTACTGAACTTCTGGACGTAACGGGCCAACGCTTCATCGCCGTGAGCGCGAACCTCAGCAAGAATGTCCGCGACGGTTTCCGCAACATCGCCCCCGGCACTGGTGGTTGCACGTAAGCGTTCCAGGCAGGCATTCAGACCCACCTTGCCATCGGGCGTTTTTAAGTCATAAACCGGGAGCATGGTAAACCTTCCATATCCAATCACGACCGTCAAACCCCGGCCCAACCGAACCTTAAACTATAACACATGCCACCCAATCAAGCCTCGCACTCACATCGCCGCCACCCCGTTTAGCCAGGGCAAACGCATATGGCTTTTCTACCGCGGTGATCATCGTTCGCCCAAGCAGCCGACCCGCGATTGAGCGCTATCAGCAACGGCGATTCACCCGTCACCCTGAGGTGCAACCCCCCGTAAGTTCCATATGCGTTTGCCCACCCCGTTTAGCGGGCGATCGCAGATCGCCGTGTCACGACTTTTTTCGCTCAAACAACCCCCCCGACCGACGCACCGCCCCACGGATCTCCAACATCGTCAGCTCCGCCTGCACATTCTGAACCGTCAGCCCCGTCCAGGCCACCAACTGATCCAACGAGCTAGGCCCAGCCATCGCATCCAGAATCTTCTGCTGCGACTCCGTCAACCCCAACCCCGCCCCCGATCCCCCCGCCCCCGGCTTCTGCTCGGCAGCCCCAGCCTCCGTCTCATTCATCATCCCCACCTTCAGCATCTGCCCCGCCTCGCCCAACGCATCCAGCACGTCCGCCGGGTTCGTCACCAGCGTCGCCCAACCCTCACGGATAATCTTATGGCACCCCGCCGACGACATCGCATCCACTCGGCCCGGGATCGCCATCAACTCCCGATGATGCTCCTCCACCGCCAGCCTTGCCGTGATCAACGCCCCGCTGCGCAACGCCGCCTCCACCACCAGCACGCCCAGCGACAGCCCCGAGATAATCCGGTTACGCCTCGGAAAATTCTGCGCATTAGGCGGCGTATTCATCGGGAACTCACTGATCACCGCACCACGCTCCCCCTCGATATCCGCAATCTCATCAAACAATTCAACATGATCCCCCGGGTAAGGCTTCGCCAACCCCGAACCGATCACCGCGATCGTCCGACCCCCGATCCGTAACGCCGCACGGTGCGCCGCCGCATCAATACCACGCGCCCCACCACTAATGATGCACAACCCGCTCTGCGCACACAAACTCGCAAACCGATCCGCCTGCTCACGCCCGTAATGCGAACACTTCCGCGACCCCACAATCCCCAACCCAAGCGCATCCTCATCTACCATCCGCCCACGCACCCAAAGCAGCACCGGCGGATCAGGGATGTGCCTCAACAGCCTGGGATACCCCTCATCATTAATCCCGATCAGCTCAACCCCATGCCGATCAATCAGCTCCCATTCCGTATCCAACACACCGCTATGAAACGTCTGATCCAACGCCGTACGCAACCGCCGGGCTTTGGCTGCACCCACCCGCTCAATCCCAGATAGTTCTTGTACCGTCGCACCCAACGTCGCCGCCGCGCCGCCGAATTCCTCTATACAACGATGGATCGTCGCCTGCCCAAACCCCTCCGCCAGCGTCAACGCCAACAGCGCATCATGTTCTTCGTTCGCCATGAAACGAGTGTAGCAACATTAGAGCATCCCCCGACCATCCACAGCATGAATGCCTTATGAAGCGCCGCCACTTGTCGCGTCAGATCACAGTACCGTGCTACATCCATAAAAAAACCTCTAAACCTCTACCAACCCACCAACGCGCCGCGCATAAAAAAACCCGCCCCGACGCATCGGGACGGGCGTAGATTGTCGGCCCGACGTGAGAGCTGCGATGCAGCTCCGTCAAGCTGCCTAACGCAGCCCACTCCGGACACTCGTACAACTGTCATTTTCCAAAAATCACCTCCATCCTGATATGCACCGTTCCAGCCGTCGCCATCCGACGTGCCGCGCCGTTGCAAACAACGCATCGCCGCACGCCTGGCCGCCGGAGTTCTTCCGCCCCGTAACGTCTTGCGGGGCACCGCGCCCATCGGCCAGAGCCATCTCCGAACCGATGCTCGGTCGGCTTCACCGTCCCGGCAAACACACGGGGTTGTCCCGTGCCTCTGCCAATAGGCACCACCGACAATCTAATTATCGGCCAGCAAACCCAAAGGTCAATGACTTTCTGAAAATATTTCCGCACAACGACCCCCCCGGCCTTCTCAAGCCCATCACAGCGTCACACCCATAACCCCCAATACCCCCCAATAGCCCCCAGCGGAAGCTGGGGGTTCAATCCAGAATAAAAAAACCCACAAAAAAACCCACGACCCGCAGGCCGTGGGTTCTCCATATCGATTTTTTTGCGAACGAGAAAACTCAGTCCTTCTCCGCATACAGCGCCATCATAATCTTGTGACGCCGCTTGATCAGGTCCATCAGGTGCTCCGTCTCCGTCACCGCGGTCGGTGTCCACACCGCCCAGTAAATATCCACCGCACGCTTGGACACACGGATCGCATCACGGATATACCGGTTCAGCCGCTTCAACGGCAGCTTCTCAACCGTGCTGGGCTTCAACGGAATGCACAACACCGGCGACTCCGGATTCGGCACCAAATACGCCAGCGTGTCGATCAACTCCCCATCCTCGCCATACAGCGAAAACTGCAGCGTCCACTTCCACGCAGACCCGTGCCAGATCAGCGTCTGATGCACGCCCGGGTACGCCATGATCTGCTTGATCAGGATGTCCACAACCTTACGCCGCTGCTCCTCGATCGGATTCAGCAGTTGCTTGACCTCAGGCATCGCCCAACGATCTTCCCACGGACTATTCACGTCATAAACGGGTGTTGTCATGGCAGTCAATCTCAATGAGCTCCTCTATTTCAACAACCGGCAACATCCGTTACCGATTCGCGATCAATTCCGGCAATGCCTGACCCAACCGGACTCCCCAGCCCCCGGATTCACCCCCGAATTCACCCCCGGATTCACCCCCGAATACGCCTCCCGGATTCCCCGGCTATCCTACATAATGACCAGCAACCCTATAGGCCTGATTTAGCCGGATTTTTTATCTTACGCATACTGACGAAATATAGCAAATGACCCGCCTTCCGCGTTTACCCTAAACACTTGACTTGCAAATGATTAACGGCACATCAAACCCCAACCAACCCCCCGATTCACCCGCCATCGTCGTCATGGCCAAACGCCCCATCCCCGGCCGCGTCAAGACCCGACTCACCCCAGCCTTCACCCCACTCCAAGCCGCCCAGGTCCACGCCGCAATGCTCCAATGCGTCCTCGCCCGCCTGGCCATCCACCTCCCCGGCCAACACTTCCTGGCACTGGATAACCAAACCGCATCTCCCGATCCGCCTCAAGATCCCGCCCTCCATTACCAACTACCCCAGGCTTTCAAGATCATCGACCAGGGCCAAGGCTCCCTCGGCGACCGCCTCAAACACGTCTGGAAAGCCCTCAACCAGAGCCAGGCCGTGTTCTTCGGCGTCGATAGCCCCGATGTCCCCATCAAAACCCTCACATCCCTCTGGACCACCCTCCAACCCGCCGACGCCGTCCTAGGCCCAGTAGACGATGGCGGATACTACTGCCTTGCAGCCAAACAACTCACCCCCCAACTGCTCACAGGCATCGACTGGGGCACCCCCGCCGTGTACCATCAGACACACCAAGCCGCCCAAAACGCCGGCCTAAAACTCCTCGACCTCGCACCCTGGCAGGATGTAGACACACCCGCCGACCTCCTCGAACTACAAGACAGACTCAACCAGGCCGACGAACCTCAGCTCGCCCAGCTTCGCCAGCGACTCAACCGGATCACCCAGGACACGACACGATGAACACAACCGATCAGGACAACACACACACCGAAAGTTCCCCCGGAAGTTCCCCCGAAAACTCCCCCAGCACCACCCACGCTCAAACCCAACCCGGGGGTGGGACCGGGGGTGAAGAGTTCGACTTAAGCGAATCCGTCATACTCATCGTCGATGACAATCTGCAAAACGTCGAACTCATCGAGGCTTACCTCGAAGACCTCCCCTGCAAAGTACTCACCGCATACGACGGCCTGGAAGCCATCGAACTTGTCGAAGACGACGACCAACCCACACCCGACCTCATCCTCCTTGACGTCATGATGCCCAAAATGTCAGGCTTCGACGTCTGCCGAAAACTCAAAGACGACCCCAAGACACGCACCATCCCCATCATGATGGTCACCGCACTAAACGAACTAGGCGACATCGAACGCGGCGTCGAGTCCGGCACAGACGACTTCGTCACCAAACCCGTCAACAAACTCGAACTCATCACCCGCGTAAAATCACTCCTCAGAGTCCGCCACCTAAAACGCGAACTCGACCGCACCGAAGCCTACATCAAAGACATCGAACGCATCGAAGGCCGAGACCGGAATCCTCAATGATGTCTGGTGACTGATCCCACACATCATCAATCATCGCCTTCAAATCAAGAAACCACACCTCCCCCGCATCAACTCGAAGTTTCTCTTGAAAAAACACCACCTGCCCGGTATCTTCTTTTGTACCTAATTCCTCCGCCCCCAGAGGAGAGGAGGCTCCGAATACGGTTATTGGGTCTCGCGATTTTAGCGAATAATCGAAATATCATATTCACGTCCTGTTTTCGAGGAATTGAGAAATGAATCGCCTGCTTGGTATATTTGTGATTGCTCTTTCCGTATTCTCCTCCACAGCCAATCAGGTATCTGGCCAAGTAACCGCTCAGATCACCTTGAACCCCGGATTTTCTGTCGTTGATGAAGGCTCAACAATCATCATCAATTACACCGCAGATTTTCAAACTGTTCAAACCGGGGACAGATTTTCCGGACTCGCCTTGCCAATCGCGAATCGTACTATCAACGTCAGAGTCGCCTCATTTCCCAACCCAAATCCGGCTGTTGGAACGGTGGAGGATACCTTCCTAATCAGCTCAAACAATATCAGTGCGTTTACAGAAAACAGAACCTTTGATTTTAGCCCCGTGGATGAAGGCAACTTCCGCGTTTCTATGAGTGGAAACGCATCGCTCATTCGCTTTAATCCAAGCCTCGGTCGGGACCAGATTATTGGACCGTTCTCTATCACTGAACTTGTTGGTAACAGCCTCGATATCGCGGTAAGAAACGTGGCCCCCACTTTTGATTTCGTCTTGTCCGACGGTGTTAACTTATTCGCATTTGACCCGGACACATTCAAATTTCGACTTGGCCAAGCGTTCGGACTTGCTGCCATCGTCAATGACCCTGGTATCAACGACACCTTCAACTTAGCATTCGATCTCTTAAACGATGGCCTACCCGCCCAAACCTTTGAGTTCAATGAACTCATCTCCGTAGAGGGACTGGGTTTTGTTCAAGGAACAACCTTTTCCCCTGTTGTACTGGGCAACAACCAAATTCGTATCACGACCACGGATAACGATGGTGGCACCACTTCGGAGGTTTTTAACTTGAACGTGGTACCAGAAGGCGACCTCGACGGCGACGGCTTCGTTGGTATCGCTGACCTCAACCTGGTTCTAGCCAACTGGAACCAAAACATCCCCCCCGGCAATCCGTTAGCCGACCCCACCGGTGACGGCTTTGTCGGCATCAACGACTTGAACGAGGTGCTGGGCAACTGGAACGCTGGCACACCCCCCGGGGCACCCCCACAAGATCTGACAAACGTCCCCGAACCCGCTTCCCTGCTGATTTTCGCATGCCTCTTGGGCCTGATAGCACCCCGACGTATAATGGGTTGACCTTCGAGTTATTACCAGCGGAGAGACCCCATGCTTACGACCCTCCACCCCAACCGACGGGTTTTCGCCGCCTGTTTTGCGGCTGCGTTGACATGCCTGCCCGCAACACAATCCCGCGCCGCCTCCGTCACCACCCGCGTCGCCTCCGGCCTAAGCGCACCGATCTTCGCCACCCACGCCCCCGGACGACCCGACCAGCTATTCATCGTCGAACGCGCAGGCACCATCAAAATACTCAATAAAAACACCGGCCTGATCAACCCCACCCCCTTCCTCACCATCCCCGACGTCGATACCTTCTTCGAGGGCGGACTCCTGGGCCTCGCCTTCCACCCCGACTTTAACACCAACGGAAAATTCTACGTCAACCTCACCACCGCGCCCATCGCAGCAGGCACCGACCTCACCACACGCATCCGTGAATACACCGTCACCGACCTCATCAACAACCCCAACATAGCCAACCCCACCCCCAAAGAAATACTCAGCATCGGCCAACCCCAAGGCAACCACAACGGCGGATGGATCGGCTTCAGCCCGACCGACAACAACAACCTCTACATCATGACCGGCGACGGCGGCAGTAGTAACGACTCCGGCGCAGGCCACACCGCAGGCTCAGGCAACGCTCAAGACATCACCAACAACCTCTTAGGCAAAGTACTCCGCATCGACATCGACAACGACGACTTTATCGCCGATGCAACACGCAACTACGCCATCCCCACCGGCCCCGGTGCCCAAGGCAACCCCTTCGTCGGCATCACCGGAGACGACGAAATCTGGGCCTTCGGCCTGCGAAACCCCTTCCGCGCAAGCTTCGATCGACTCACCGGCGACCTCTACATCGGCGACGTCGGACAAGGCGCACGTGAAGAAATCGACTTCCAACCCGCCAACAGCACAGGCGGTGAAAACTACGGCTGGCGACTACGCGAAGGCGACATCGCCACACCCTCTGGCGGCGTCGGCGGCCCCCTACCCCCCGGCGCAGTAGACCCCATCTACGATTACCAATCCTTCGGCTCAGGCAACTTCACCGGCGACTCCGTCACAGGCGGCATCCTCTACCGCGGACCCGTCACCGAACTCCAAGGCCTATACATCTTCGCCGACTTCATCGATAACCACATCTGGTCCTTCGACCCCGCAGACCCCGGCAACACCGTCGCACGCATCAACGACGACCTCCTCTCAAACGTCGGCCTCATCAACAACATCGTCGCCATCACCGAAGACACCGCCGGCAACCTCTACATCATCGACATCGGCGGCGAAATCTTCCGCGTCGGCATCCCAGGCGACATCAACGCCGACGCCTTCGTCGGCATCAACGACCTGAACACCATCCTCACCAACTGGAACCAGAACGTCACACTCGGCAACCACGCACAAGGCGACATCGCAGGCAACGGCGACGCCTTCGTCGGCATCGACGACCTCAACATCATCCTCGCCAACTGGAACACCGGCATACCACCGGGTAACGCCACGAACATCCCCGAACCCGCTTCCCTCCTGATTTTCACAACCCTGTTGGGACTACTCACACGCCGAAATATAAATGGGTGACCCCACACCCATAAAGCCCCGCATGTCATGCGGGGTCTCCTCCCCTCCCTGACAAACCAGCCAACCCACACTCCCATCCTCCCAACGCCGCGCTCTGAGCGCAGCGAAGACGCGGATTCCCCTTACCGCCCACCCCCACGTCTTATCAACACGCACCCACACATCCCCAACACACATCCACGTCCTATAACATCGCCCCCCACCAACCTCGCCCTGTTAAACCAGCAAACTTATCCCATCTCGACCGGCTTCTGCCAACATAAACAGCCATAAACACCCCCCCGGATTGGCCCCTCGGACGGCTATATCCGTCAATTGACCCTGTAGCCAAGCCGACTTGAAGGGATTGTCTTCGTGATTGGATCTGCCACAAATACCAGCGGGCCTTTGCAGGCTTTGCATCAATTCCAGGCCAACCGCACCGAGTTGAGCCGGTCACTGATACGCCTGTCCACCGGGCAACGGATCAACCGCGGCGCAGACGACCCCGCAGGACTCATCAGCTCCACCCAACTCTCAGCAGCGCTCGCCGCCCTCGAAGCAGAAACCCAATCGTTACAGCGCACCGACCACATCGCCGCCACCGCCGACGCATCGCTGGGCGAAGTCTCCAACCTCCTGCGGGACAACCAAGGCCTGGAAGTCCAGTTAGCCAACACCGGAGCGCTCGGCGACGCTGAGCAAGCCGCCATCCAACAGCAGATCGACGCCAACACCCAGGCGATCGACCGCATCACCGCCGGCGCGACATTCAACGGCCAAGCACTATTCGACGGCTCAGTCTCACTCTCTGCAGGCAGTGAAACCCTAACCCTCCCGAACTTATCCTCAACTCAATTAGGCTCCACCGACATCGACGGCCAGACCTTCAACTTATCGGACACAACCTCCGGCAGCGCACTGGCCAACAACCCCGCCGCCTCAAGCCAGATCCTCGACAACGCGATCACCCAGATCGCCTCGCTGCGAGGCCAAATCGGAGCCTTCCAACGCAACACCATCGCTTCAACATTACAAGCCAACCGTATCGCCTTCGAGAACCTCGCCCAAGCCCGCTCGCAGATCGCGGACACCGATTTCGCCAGTGAAACCGCCACCCTCGCCCGAAACCAAATCCTGGACCAAGCCTCCATCAAAGCCCTGGGCATCCTCAACCAAACAGAAGGCCACCTCTTAGACCTGCTTTCGTAACAAATCCTCAGCAAGCAATACACCCCCCAGCCCCCAGATAAAGTGCGCTGTGCTGCTTCATATAGATAGACAGTTGAAAATGGTTGAAAATCGCTTGCAAGGACCAGACAAGCCGGTAAACGCATTGTAATACATGGTTTACAAGCCAATTCAATCCCCCCTCCAAACCATCCAGCCCAGACACACAATTCTTAAACTACTGCCCTATATCAACTTGCGCCGCCGATCTCCCTTCATTTCCTAATTTCCAGCTTTCCTGCTTTCTACATTTCCTGCTTCCCCACCTCCCCCCGGTCCGCCTGTACCGTCTGTGTCGTTTGCCCGGCCCCACAGAAGGTAAATCTTGCCCACCTTGACCCTCGTGCTGATTTTCACACTAAACACCGTCGATGAGTCCAGTGCTTGATAATCGGGCTAGACCTGATGGCATAAAAAAAATAGGTGAGCGACCCAGGGTCGTCCAGTTGGATCGAGTGACTTAGGCATAGGGCCGGGTCAATCCTCTGGATTGAAACCACAAACGGGCACCACCCCTGGAGGACCGGAGAAATGAGTCGAATCAACACCAACGTCAACTCGCTGATCGCTCAGCGGATCCTGGGCACACAGAACGCAAGCCTGAATAAGTCGTTGGAACGACTCAGCACAGGCTTCCGCATCAACCGCGGCAGCGATGACCCCGCCGGCCTGATCGCATCGGAAAAACTCCGATCTGAAAAAGCAACCCTCGCAGCTGCCATCGGCAACGCCGAACGGGCCGAGCAGGTCGTCAACGTCGCCGAAGGCGGCCTCCAGGAAGTCCAGAACCTGCTTCTGGAAGTCCAGAGCCTCGTCACTTCCTCGGCCAATGACGCCGGCCTCAGCACTGAAGAACGCGACGCCAACCAGCTACAGATCGACCAGATCCTTCAGACCGTCGACCGGATCGCCTCGACCACCAGCTTCCAGGGCACCAAGCTCCTCAACGGCTCGTTCGACTTCCAAGTCTCAGGCCAAGCCACCACGGTCCTGGAATTCCAGGTCGATGGTGCTAAGTTCACCAACGGCACAAATACACTCGTCCAGGTCCTGGTCACCCAGTCCGCACAGCACGGCTCGATCTTCCTGTCCACCGACGGCGCCATCGCCCTGGACGACGACGCCAACTCACGCTTTACTTTCGATGTCGCAGGTGCCTTAGGCTCTCGTGAGTTCAGCTTCGCCTCGGGTGCCACCGCCGCACAGATCGTCACCGCCATCAACTCATTCAAGGGTTCTACCGGCGTATCGGCCGCCACCGGCGGCACCGGCGTTCAACTCAAGAGCACCGGGTTCGGCTCAGACCAGTTCGTCTCGGTCAACGTCGATACCGCACCGGGCCTCGCGGGCAACACAGGCGTCTACTTCGCCTCCTCTGCGGATGAAGACGTCGTTTCCACCGTCGCGGCCAGCCGCACCACCTTTGCTACCGCAAACGGTGCCATCCGTGACGACGGCCAGGATATCGCCGCCACCATCAACGGCACCACCGCCGCAGGCAGGGGCCTGAACCTCTCGGTCAACACCGACGGACTCAATGCCCGCCTCACACTTAACTCAGGTGCCGCACAGGCCATCGCCAGCATCGACGCCTTCACCATCACAGGCGGCGGGGCAGAGTTTAATATCGGACCCCGCGTTGACATCGCCAACCAGGTACGCCTGGGCATCGGGAACATCGCTTCCCGCAACCTCGGTTCGGAATACGTCAGCGGGGTGTCCTATAACCTCGACGACCTTGGCTCCGGCAAACTGTTCGACCTGGATGACGGCGACCTCAGTGCCAGCCAGGACATCATCAACAACGCCATCGACCAGGTCTCCAGCCTCCGTGGCCGGCTCGGCTCCTTCCAGAAAAACGTCGTCGGGTCCACCATCAACTCCCTGAACATCGCGCTGGAAAACATCAGCGCCGCAGAGAGTTCGATACGCGATACCGACTTCGCCTCCGAAACCGCCGAACTGACAAGATCTCAGATCCTCGTCGCCGCGGCGACCAACACCCTGGCCATCGCCAACAGCCAGCCGCAGAATGTGCTGGGCCTGATCGGCTAAGTCAGACCGATAAGTTTCTAAAAATCACACACCCCCAGCGGCGGCCTCAACAGGCCGCCGCTTTTTTTTGCGCGCACCACTCACCTCAAATAACACAATACACACCAGCTTGACCCCGGCACGTCAAATAGTCGCATATTTTTCTCCCCCCCCACTTCTCAGCGTGACGCTCGTAACCCACACGATTATCGGCTGGGCCGATTATTCCGTTTGTAACGACCTTAAGCCGCGTTCCGGTTGTGACGATCATTCCGTCTGCATGGGAAGCGTAATACCCAGGCATGATTGCTCACCGGAGACCGTGATGGATACCTGTTCCGATAAAACCAACAAAGCTGGCGGCTGGCGAAAGCCCCCCCACCACGCCGAACATGGTCATGCAATCGGGCGTATCGCCGGGCCACGGTGGGCCGAAAACGACGCCCTTAAAACCACCGCGGGTGGACGACCTCCCCCGCCCAGCTCCCACACTCCACGGATGGAGAAAGGAGCCCCGACATGAGCACATGACCAAACAGTCAGGGCAATGAAGACAACAACAAAATGTAAGACCGGGCGGCTCGTCGTCGCCCACGAATCGAAAAGCATCACATCGGATCGGAGATCTGTGACCGTAACTAGGCAGGAGCCTAACACCCCACAAGGGTGATCCACAGAACCGCGTGTTTCACGGAGGATCGACACCATGAGTCGTATCAACACAAACGTCAATTCGCTGCTCGCTCAGAGAATACTGGGTCAGCAAAACAAGTCATTGAACCAGTCTTTAGAAAGGCTGAGCACCGGCTTCCGCATCAACCGCGGCGCCGATGACCCCGCCGGACTGATCGCAAGTGAAAACCTGCGATCCGAAAAGGCTTCCATCACCGCCGCAATCGGCAACGCCGAACGCGCCGACCAGGTGGTCAACATCGCAGAGGGTGGTCTACAAGAGATCAACTCCCTGCTCCTAGAAGTCCAAGGCCTCGTCGGCTCTTCCGCCAACAAGGCCGGTCTCAGCAAAGAAGAGAAGGACGCCAATCAGTTGCAGATCGACTCGATCCTGCAGACGATTGACCGCATCGCAACCGCGACCAGCTTCCAGGGCACCAAACTGCTCAACGGAACCTTCGACTTCACCACCAGCGCCCAAGCTACGACCGTTGAAGGCTTCCAGATCAACGCCGCCAAGCTCGAAGGCGCGGACCACCGTGATGTGAGCGTCCTGGTTACACAGTCCGCACAGCACGCCGGACTCTACCTGTCCACAGGCGGGACTCAACTGGACCTCACCGACAGCGACGCCCGCTTCCAGTTCGAGCTTACCGGCGAATTGGGGTCGCGTGAATTCACCTTCGCCTCGGGCACTACCCTGACCGAAGTCGCCACACAGATCAACACCTTCACGTCGATCACCGGCGTCTCGGCAACGGTCAGTGGCGGTATTTCCTTCAAGAGTACGGAATACGGCTCCAGCCAGTTTGTAAGTGTGAAATTCTCTGACACCGCGGGCCAGACCGGCGATATCACCACGCTGTCCGCATCTAATGAAAACGTCGCCAGCTCGGTAGTGGCCAATGTCACAGACATCACCACGATCAATGGTATCGGCATCAAACGCGACGACGGTCAGGACGTGGGTGCCATCATCAACGGCATTTCCGCGACCGCCGACGGTCGAAACGTACGCGTCGTCTCCGACTTCCTGGACGTCTCACTGGACCTGACTGTCGCTGGTTCCACCACACTGGGCAGCATCAGCGCCCTGACCATCACAGGCGGCGGTGCCAAGTTCAACCTCGGCCCCAACGTCGATATCCAGAACCAGGTCAGTATCGGCATCGGAAATGTGGCGGCTCGTAACCTCGGTTCGCTGACCAACGGCTTCCTCGATGACCTGGGATCTTCCAAGGTCGCCAACGTCGTCGATGGCAACCTCGAAACAGGCCAGAAGATCGTCAACGACGCGATCACACAGGTCTCGTCGTTACGCGGTCGGCTCGGTGCCTTCCAGAAAAATATCATCGGTGCGACCATCAGGTCATTGGGTGTTGCCTTCGAGAACACCAGCGCCGCTGAAAGCTCCATACGTGACACCGACTTCGCCACGGAAACGGCCGAACTGACTCGAAGTCAGATCCTGGTCAACGCCGCTACGAACGTGCTGGCTATCTCCAACAGCCAACCACAGTCGGTTCTGTCTTTGCTCGGATAACTCCGAGACCCTGATCGCAGGACGCCTCGCTAAACACGCGGGCATCCGATCACTGATGCGGAACGGCGGCCGGAAACGGTCGCCGTTTCTATTTATACATACCCACACAATTAACTCACACAACCCCTCATACCAATCCCATTAAATACTCGGGCCTCCACGAAGCCCACGTTCTCCTGAACGTGGGACCGTATGGTGAAATTGACGCACGAGTTTTACGCGATTGGTATCAGGCGTTGGGCCAACCGACCCTCACCTGAGGTTTTCAACCACACCTCTGCCCTCCGAGATTCAAGCCACGCTATCGCCCACGACGATGGGTAATAAGTGACTGCCACCCCGATTGCCCACCCGACCCCCGCCACCAGCCAGCCCCAGCAGGCATGGGCGGTGCAGCGCGACGAGCAGCGGGGCGTCGTGTTCATCACCCGTCAAACATCGCAAACACCCGAACCCCAGCTCTGGCGCGACCAACTAACCCGCTCGATGCGCCAACTCGGCGCCGCGATCGTCGGCGCCAAACGCCTGGCCACCGATGGTAACATCGCATCAATGGGTGAATTCATCATCCACCCCAAAGGCTTCCACCACCTGGGTAAGAGCCTGCCAGCCACCACCTACCGCTTCCCCGAAGAGGTCGATGCAATTGCCGCGGGAGTGCTGGCGGTAGACACCAAAGCCTTCGATTCAGTCGATAACCAGTCACTACTAACCGGCAACCTCGGCGCATTAGCGCTCTGCCTGGCGATTCGTGAGCAAGGCGGACGCTCCCTTTGTATCCCCAGCGTGGTCGTCACCGACTCGCCCGGCATCACACCCACAGAACAGGAATCCCAAGCATTCAACCAACGCTTTGGCTTCGACTGGTTGATCGCCGACCTGGATAAGATCGCCGATCGCTACGCTGGCTCACCGATGCTCTGGAACGCCCGGTTCTTCGGCACCGCGATGCCCTTTGAGAAATACGACCAACGCCCAGCGGTCCACTGGCACAACTACGCCAAGGTTGATATCTACCGCCAACGTGCCGACCACTTCGCCAAGCTCATCTCCCAGCACTGCCCCACAAAGGGCCGCGCCCTGGACCTGGGCTGTGGCGACGGATTGTTTACCCACCTCGCTTCACTGCAAAACCTAAACGCCATCGGCCTGGACCTCGAACCCCAAGCCATCGAACAGGCCAAAGCCCAAACCTCACAACAAACCTACCCCGGACCCCCACCGACCTTCCTCCTGGGTAAGCCAGGCCCACTACCCTTCGACGACAAGCACTTCGACCTCGTCTTCATGCTCGATGTCATCGAACACCTCCCAAACCCCGTCTCCGTCCTAAGCGAAACAATGCGCGTCCTCAAGCCCGCCGGCAAACTGATGATCAGCACTCCCGCCTGGCAGTATGGCGGGTCCTCAGACCCCACCTACCACGTCACCGAGTACACCGCCGAAGAACTCACACGCCAAGTCAACGCCGTCGGCAAAAACTTCGCCCTGCAAACCACCAACCTCGGCAAAATAGGCGGCGTCTACCGCGACCTCATACTCATCGCACAACGCACAGGCTGACAAGCCCCTCCATCCACCCACTTGACCACCACCCACGATCGGGTATTGTTTTCATGGGTGGCCGACCACCCACCCCGGAAAACCGGGCGATTAGCTCAGTTGGCTAGAGCGCACGGATCACACCCGTGAGGTCGAAGGTTCGAGTCCTTTATCGCCCACTTAAAAAAACAACCCCGCCTCACAGCGGGGTTGTTTTTTTACAACTGTTCGTATGGCAAACCCAACCAACACCCTCACGCTTGCGGTTTAGCGCCTTTCCCAACAACAACACACACCACTCAAACGCACCACCATCCCCATCAACCCTCCTCCACACCCGCCATCCGCACACACCACGCCGTCCACTTGATCAAGACAAACGCAACGCCCAGATACAACACCGGCTGCATCCCACCAATAAAACCCATCGCCGTCGAACCGCCGTACCCATAGCCGTAAGCCACTCCGTCGCGCTGGAACACCGACTCAGCAAGACGCAGCATCGCAGCCAGCCAGGCGGTCGGCAGAGCCGTCACACCCAGCACCGCAAAATACACACCGATCAGTTTGATCCCGACCGTCACCCAGTCATGCTTGCTCATCACGTCTCCTTGATAATCCAACAGGGTTGCCAAACCAACACACACCGCCCGCGCATGATACCACCCGCATCATTCACGCCAACCCCGCACCAGCACGCTTGCGGTTTAGCACCGACCGTCTTCGCAATAACAAACCCCACAGAAACCCGATCCCCCTTCTAAATCTGTGTCATCTGCGCAATCTGCGGATACTCCCTTCCCCCGTCTTCCTCCACGCTCATCCCTGTTAATGCTCTTTGTCTTCTCCACGTCTCCGTGTCTCCGCGCCCTCCGTGATATTCTTCATGCCTTCTTAATCTGTGTCATCTGCGCAATCTGCGGATACTCCCTTCCCCCGTCTTCCTCCACGCTCATCCCTGTTAATGCTCTTTGTCTTCTC